>NZ_JBUYEN020000071.1:0-30764 GCF_055229415.2 Bradyrhizobium sp. Leo114
GGAGATACGGTCCCATTGCGTGTCGTTTAGAACGAGCCGATCCAGAACCCCCAAGGCTTCCTCCTAAAAGAAAGCCTTGAATCACGTTCCGTCTGATTTGAGAATCCCAAGAGTCCACACAGCCTAGGGGTCGCCGCGGAATTCAGCTCGCAGACGCCTCGCCCATCAGGCCGTAGACGCGCTGGGCCTTTGAAAAACCTGCGATCGGAAATTCGCCGAGATCATCCCAGCCGCCGCGGCAGATGCCGGCAAAGCCTTCGGAGGCCACGACCGTGCGGCCAAGTCGGCCGGCGATCTTCTCCAGTCGCGCGGCAAGATTCACCGCTCGGCCAATGCAGGTGAAGTCGAGCCGGTTGCCGCCGCCGATATTGCCATAGAGAATTGTTCCGACGTGCAGCGCAACGCCGAAACGGAAACGCTCGACCACGTCGCCGACCGGATACCGCAGCGCCTCGACGCTGGCCCGCATGTCCTGCGCGGCTTCCAACACGTGCGAACAGACCTGTTGCGCATCCCCGACATACTCATCGATCGGAAAAACCGCGAGCAGTCCATCGCCCATGTATTTCAGCACCTCGCCATCATGGGCACGGATCGAGGCGACCTGGCAGTCGAAATAGCGGTTGAGCATGTCGACGACGGTTTCGGCCGGAAGTCGATCCGATAGTGCGGTGAAGCCACGCAAGTCCGACAGCCAGATCGCCGCGTGCATGGTCTCGCCGTGCCCGCGCCGGATCTGACCATCGAGGATGCGCGTGCCCGCGCGATTGCCGACATAAGTGTCGAGCAAGGTCGCAGCGACGCGGCGAAGGCCGATCACCTCGATGAGACGCGTCAACGCCGGCAGCACCGATCGCAGTGCGGCGAGCTGCTCGTCGGTGAAACCGCCCGCCTGCTTGGTGGTCCAACTGGAGGCATGCGTGAAGCCATCGATGAAGCGTAGCGGTATGGCCACATAGTCGGTCACGCCTTCCGCGCGCATGTCGTCGAGGAAGGGAAATCGCCGGCTTTCGGGATCGTCGGTGCGGCACCGCACCTCCCTGACCTCGCCAAAAACGATCGCAAGCGGGCTTGCGATGAACTCCGGCGTTTGCTTGATGTCGTAGTCAACCGAGCCGACGACGACAGGCTCGCCGGGCTTCCAGATGAAATTGCGCCCATAGATTTCTGGGTGCAGCGTCCGGATGAAGAATCCGACCCGCCACAGCGGGATGCCGGCCGCAACCAGGCGCCCGCACAGTTCGGAGACCATGTCGGTGACAACAGGGGTCGACCTTGCGCCGTCGATCAGCCAGTCCGCGATCCCCCTGATGTCGATCTGCATCACGGCCTCTGTGCTGTCAGATTCTATCCAACCTGTCCCCGGTGCCGCAGGAAATGATCGGCGAGCACGCAGGCCATCATCGCCTCGCCCACCGGCACGGCGCGAATGCCGACGCAGGGGTCGTGGCGGCCCTTGGTCATGATATCGGTCTCGGCGCCGCTGCGGTCCACGGTCAGCCGCGGCGACAGGATCGAGGAGGTCGGCTTCACGGCGAAGCGCGCCACCACCGGCTGGCCGGTGGAGATGCCGCCCAGGATGCCGCCGGCGTTGTTGGACAGGAAACGCACGCCGTTATTGCCGGTGCGCATCTCGTCGGCGTTCTCCTCGCCCGACAATTCGGCCGCGCCGAACCCGGCGCCGATCTCGACACCCTTCACTGCATTGATGCTCATCATCGCAGCCGCCAACTCGCTATCGAGCTTGGCGTAGATCGGCGCGCCGAGCCCGGGCGGCACGCCCTCGGCCACGACCTCGATCACCGCGCCGATCGAGGAGCCCTTCTTCCTGATGCCATCGAGATAATCTTCGAAGAACGCCGCCTTGTCCTGGTCCGGGCAGAAGAACGGATTGCGGCCAATCTCGTCCCAATCCCACTTATCGCGATCGATCTTGTGCGGGCCCATCTGCACCAGCGCGCCGCGGATCTTGATCTCCGGCAGGATTTTTCGCGCAATCGCGCCGGCGGCAACCCGGGTCGCGGTCTCGCGCGCCGAGGAGCGGCCGCCACCGCGGTAATCGCGCAGGCCGTATTTGGCCTCATAGGTGAAGTCGGCATGGCCGGGGCGGAACTTGTCCTTGATCTCGGAATAGTCCTTCGAGCGCTGGTCGGTGTTCTCGATCAGGAGGCTGATCGGCGTGCCCGTCGTCACCTGCACGCCGGTCTCCGGATGCGCCATCACGCCGGACAGGATCTTCACCGCATCCGGTTCCTGGCGCTGGGTGGTGAAGCGGGACTGGCCCGGCCGGCGTCGGTCGAGATCGTGCTGGATCTCCTCGACCGTCAGCGGGATCAGCGGCGGACAGCCATCGACCACGCAGCCGATCGCCACCCCATGGCTCTCGCCGAAGGTCGTGACGCGGAACAAATGGCCGAAGGTGTTGTGAGACATCCGGTGATCGCCGCCTTGTGCGTTGTAATGCAATGTTGACTGTCAGCATGTCGTAACGCGCGCAGTCGACAGCGTCAAACTTCGGTCGTCATGCCCGGGCTTGTCCCGGGCATCCACGCGCTTCGTTCCGCGCCGCCAAGACGTGGATGGCCGGGACAAGCCCGGCCATGACGGCGGAGCGCGGTTCTTAACTATACTTCACCAGCCCGCCATCGCGAAACACATAGACGGCGCCCTGCTCGATGTAGAGGTCCGCGGCGCTATCAGGGGTTTCGATGCCGAGCGACACCATCAGGGCGCGGCAGGTGCCGCCATGGGCCACGGTGACGGTGTCGCCCAGGAGCGAGTCGTACCAGTCGCGCACCCGCAGCTGCACCGCGGCGTAGGTCTCGCCGCCCTCCGGCGCCATCGTCCATTTCGCGGTCTGGCGCTTGGCGTAGAGCTCGGGATCGGCGAGTTGCATCTCCGCCAGCGTCGAGCCTTCCCAGACGCCGTAGCCGATCTCGCGCAACCGGTCGTCGAGCGAATAGTCGCCAGGCGGCAATTCCAGCGCGCGACGCGCCAGCTCCATAGTCTGGCGCGCCCGTCCGAGCGGGCTCGAGACGTAGGGCAGCGTTGCCCTGTCATATCCGTCGCGCGTGAGAAGGTCGGCTAGCACATGGCCGGCATGGGACGCTTGCGCGCGCCCACGATCGTTCAGCGGAATATCCAGGGTGCCTTGCAGCCGGCCTTCCGCGTTCCATGCCGTCTCGCCATGGCGGATGTAGTAGATTGTTGGCATTGCTATCGACGCAGCAGCTATTCCTTGGCGAGCGAAATGTCAGGCGCATCGGGACGCTTCATGCCGACAATGTGATAGCCGGAATCGACATGATGCACCTCGCCGGTGACGCCGCGTGCCAGATCGGACAGCAGATAGAGCGCGCTGTCGCCGACCTCCTCGATCGTGACCGTGCGCCGCATTGGAGCGTTGTACTCGTTCCACTTCAGAATGTAGCGGAAATCGCCGATGCCGGAGGCCGCGAGCGTCTTGATCGGACCTGCCGAGATCGCGTTGACGCGGATGTTCTTCTCGCCGAGATCGGCGGCGAGATAGCGCACGCTCGCTTCCAGCGCCGCTTTCGCGACGCCCATCACGTTGTAATGCGGCATCCACTTCTCGGCGCCATAATAGGTCAGCGTGATGATCGAGCCGCCGTCGGTCATCAGCTTCTCGGCCCGCTGCGCGATCGCGGTCAGCGAGTAGCAGCTGATCAGCATCGACTTGGAAAAATTCTCCGCTGTGGTCTCGATGTAGCGGCCGTCGAGCTGGTCCTTGTCGGAGAAGGCGATCGCATGCACGACGAAATCGATCTTGCCCCACTTCTCCCTGATAACGTCGAACACCGCGTCGATGGTCGCAGCGTCGGTGACGTCGCAATGGCCGAGCAGGAGCGCGTTCAATTCCTTCGCCAAGGGCTCGACCCGCTTCTTCAGGGCATCGCCCTGCCAGGTGAGCGCGATCTCGGCGCCGGCATCGTGGCAGGCTTTGGCGATCCCCCAGGCGATCGAGCGGTTATTGGCGACGCCAAGGATCACGCCGCGCTTGCCCTGCATCAGACCCGATTTCTGTGCCATCCGCTGTCCATTCTCGCGTTGCATTTGGTATTCGGAGGTACACCAGCGCTCCACCGCGGTACAGTCCAAATCCGCCTCCTGTTAACGCTGATTTGGCCCCGTCGCGATCGACGGAATAGCCACGTCATTCGGGTGTTATGTTAGGCAAGGCGTCCGAGCTGAAGCAGGATGAAGATCCGGTGTCATGACCGCGTTCCGGCAGAGTGTTGAAGCCATGATCCCGGCGCTGCGCCGTTACGCGCGGGCGCTGGCGCGCGATGCCGATATCGCCGACGATTTGGTGCAGGACACCTTGGTGCGGGCGCTGCGTTCCGAGCGGCTGTTCCTCGGCGGCGACGTGCGGAGCTGGCTCTATACGATCCTGACCAACCTCAACAAGAACCGCCGCCGCTCGCTGGCGCGGCGGCCGCAATTCATGCCGCTGCTGGACAACAATCCGGACGCCAGCGGCACCGAGGCCGAAGGCCGCGACATTGCGCGCGCGCTGGCGACGCTGGTGGAAGAGCAGCGCGCGGCGCTGCTTCTGGTGATGCTGGAAGGATTGAGTTACCGCGAAGTCGCCGACATCCAGGGCGTGCCGATCGGCACCGTGATGTCCCGGCTTGCGCGTGCTCGCGCCCACGTTAAGGCCTTCCTCGAAGGCGAACGGGCGACGACGCTGAGGCGGGTGAAATGATGGCAGGCGTTGTGCATGGCCATGACATCAGGTTCAGGCGATTTCGATTGTTGAGAATTAGACAGAGACGACTGCGATGACCAACCCCAGGATTCCCGTCACCGAGGACGAGCTGCACGCCTATGTCGACAACGAATTGCCGGCGGAGCGCCGCGGCGACGTCGAGGCGTGGCTGGCAGCGCACCCCGATGACGCCGAACGGGTGCGGTCGTGGCTCGCCATGGCCGACGTGCTGCACGCGCGCTACGATTCGGTCGCAGACGAGGCGGTGCCGAAGCGGCTCGAGATCGAGCAATTGGTGCGTCAGCCGCGCAAGCTGGTCTATGGCGCCATTGCGGCGGCGCTGGTGGCATTCATCGCCGGCGGCGGCGTCGGCTGGATCGCGCATGGCGCGGCGGCCAAGCCCTCGCCGCTGCAGAGCTTCACGCTCGATGCGATGGACGCGCACCGGCTCTATGTGGTCGAGGTCCGCCATCCGGTCGAGGTGCCCGGCGATGAGCGCGCCCATCTGCAGGCCTGGCTGACCAAGCGCTGCGGCTGGGACGTGCGCGCGCCGGAGCTGTCGGCGGCGGGATTGAAGCTGGTTGGCGGCCGGCTGCTGCCTGGCCCGACCGGGCGGCCGGCTTCTTTCCTGATGTATGAAAGCGCCTCCGGCGAGCGCTTCACGGTCTACGCCTCCAAGGCGCAGGCGGAGACCACGCAAATGCGTTACGCCACGCACGGCAATGAGGGCGCGCTGTTCTGGGCCGACCGCGGCGTCGGCTACGTCGTCTCAGGCGGCAGCGATCGCAACCGCCTGACCCAGATCGCGCAAGCCGTCTACGACCAGATGGAAAAGACCGGCGGCTGAGTCGGCACGATCATCCCCGGCCACCGCTGAGAAAAAAGGGCCACCTGCGACAGCAAGCGGCCCAAGTCTAGGGAGGAAACGCCCAAGGAGGGCTGCGACAGCGCGAGGCGCCGTCGCACGAGGTTATGTAGTTCGCGCACAGCGATTCGAAAGACCGGGCAATACCGGGTTTTGCGAAAACGCCCGCATTTCGCGGACGTTCGTGACGCAATGGCCACACTTGCCCGATGTCCCAATTCTGTCATCGAAAATCTGGAATAAGGACATCGGCGCGTCTCAGAATCGCACCGGATGTGCCCGCGTTATCGCGCAGCGCTCGATCCGCCGATCAGCGCTCGCGGCCTCGATTGGGGTTTGGTATTGCGCTGGTCCCCCTCTCGAGGCCGCACCCTCAGCCAAGATCGCTGCGGGGATTGTAAGGATGCTGGTCGCGCCACTTCTGCATCAATGCTTCCAGCTCAGCATCGTTCCCATCAGGCAGGATGATGCGAGTGGTGACGTAGAGGTCGCCCGCGCCGCCCGACTTCGGCAGTCCCTTGCCCTTCAGCCGAAACGTCCGCCCGCTCGAGGTGTTCTTGGGGATCGACAATTCGACCGCGCCGCCAAGCGTCGGCACGCGGACCTTGCCGCCCAGCACCGCCTCGTACAGCGTGATCGGCAGCTCGACCCTGAGATCGTTGCCGTCGACCTTGAAGAAGGAATGCGGCGCGATCGTCACTGTGATCAGGAGATCGCCCGGACGATGGCCAGGCGCCGTCTCGCCCTGCCCCTTCAGCCGGATCTGCTGGCCGGAGCTGACGCCGGCGGGAATCTTGACATTGAGTTCCTTGCCGGTCGGCAGGCGGACGCGCTTCTCGGCGCCGTTCACCGCCTCCTCCAGCGACACCGTCATGGCGACGCTCTGGTCGAGGTCGAGCCCGACGCCGCCAGTATCGAATTCAAACTGGGTGCCGCCGCCCCTGCGCGCACGCGCACCGGCGCCGAACATGCTGTTGAGGATGTCCTCGAAGCCGCCTGCACCGCCGCCTTCCATGCCGCCGCCAGAGCCGCTGCGGAACGTATAGGTTTCGAACCCGCCCGGACCGGCACGGCCGCGCGCATCGCCGCCGCCAAAGCCTCCGCCGGGGAAGCCCTGGAAACGCGGCTTGCCCTCGGCGTCGATCTCGCCGCGGTCAAACTGCTTGCGCTTCTCCTCGTCGCCAACGATCTCGTTGGCCGAGTTGATCTCGGCGAAACGCTCGGCAGCCTTCGGATCGTTCTTGTTGCTGTCGGGATGATGCTTCTTGGCGAGCTTGCGATAGGCGCTTTTGATCGCGGCAGCGCTGGCGCCCCGCGGCACCCCCAAGACCTCATAGGGGTCGCGCATCCGTCACGTCTCCTTCACGGGAATCAGACCTGAAATTTCCGGGCTTGTCGCCCCACTTTGGTGTCATTTGGGGACGCCGTGGCATTTTTGCAACTGCTTTGGCGTTCAGGATTTCCAAGGTTTCAGACTATGGATCTCCCACCTCCCGCGTCCGGCCTTGCAGCCGGCACCCTGCAGCCAGCTCTCGGTCCGGCCGTTGACATAGCTTGCCAGGAAATCCCGGCAAGTCCGACCGTCCTCGGCGGCGTAAGCCTGCGACAACGGCGTCACCGAGCCGCGCGCACCGGTCTCGGGATTTTCCCAGGCCTGGCTGGAATCCTTGTCGCCCTTGGTCAGCACGTCGGAGGCGGCGTTGCGGGCAAAGGCGAGGTCGCTGTCGGTCGGCGCCGCTGACTTTACGTGGGGCGCGCCGAGCGACCCCGTCAAGTCCCTGTCGTCCAGCCGGGCAAAACTGTCGCCGCGCGACAGGGCGCAGCCGCCGGCCCCTAGGCCGATTAGAACCAATGTCACCACCGTCCCCGCCGGTCGGATCGCCGATAGGCCAACGCGTCCCCATGCCCTATATAAGGACGTCCTATATAGGGCGAGTAACGCGCGCTCTGAGGCCGACGGACGCAACGCTGGACTCCTGACATGACAGACACGACCTCCATCAAACACCCTACACCGTTAACATCGGGTGATTTTACCGCTGCGGAAGAACCATTTGCGCTGTTCGCCGAATGGTTTGCCGAAGCAACCAAGTCCGAGCCGAACGATCCCAACGCGATGGCGCTCGCAACCGTCGATCCCGACGGGCTGCCGGACGTGCGGATGGTGCTGATGAAAGGCTATGACGCTGATGGCTTCGTGTTCTACAGCCACATCGCCAGCGCCAAAGGCCGCGAACTCGCCGCAAATCCTAAGGCCGCTTTACTATTCCACTGGAAATCCTTGCGCCGGCAGGTGCGCATCCGCGGCAACGTGTCGCCGGTGAGCGACGCCGAGGCCGACGACTATTTCGCGACGCGCCCGAAGCAGGCGCAGCTTGGCGCCTGGGCCAGCAAGCAGTCGCAGCCGTTGGAGAGCCGTTTCGCCTTCGAGCAGGCGATCGCGAAGGTCGCCGCGAAATATGTGATCGGCGAGGTGCCGCGCCCTCAGGGGTGGAGCGGCTGGCGCATCAGCCCTGTCAGCATCGAGTTCTGGCACGACCGTCCCTACCGCCTGCACGACCGCATCGAATTCCGGCGCGAGGACCCAGGCCAAGCCTGGACCAAAGTAAGGCTTTATCCGTAAGACTCAGACCGTCATGGCCGGGCTTGTCCCGGCCCCGTCCACGTCTCAGTTTCGAGCCAGTCCGAACACGTGGATGCCCGGCACGAGGCCGGCATGACGAAGAACGAGAGAACCGTCCAATGCCGAACCATTCCAACGCGCCGCGACGCACGCTGCTCCTGACCGGCGCCAGCCGCGGCATCGGCCATGCTACCGCGATCCGGTTTTCCTCGGCCGGCTGGCGCGTCATCACCTGCTCGCGGCACGCCTTTCCGGAAGTTTGCCCCTGGGGCGCCGGACCCGAGGATCACATCGAGGTCGATTTCGGCGACCATGACGACACCGTGCGCGCAATCTCGGAAATCCGCAGACGGCTGGAGAACGACGAACTGCACGCGCTCGTCAACAATGCGGCGATCTCGCCCAAGGGGCCGGGCGGCACGCGGCTCGGTACCATGGACACCGATATCGACACCTGGCTGCATGTCTTCCGCGTCAACTTCTTCGCGCCGATCATGCTGGCGCGCGGGCTGATCAACGAATTGAAGACCGCCAAGGGTGCGGTGGTGAACGTCACTTCGATCGCGGGCTCCCGCGTGCACCCGTTCGCGGGCGCGGCCTATGCCACCTCGAAAGCGGCGCTCGCGGCGCTGACGCGCGAGATGGCGTCCGATTTCGGCCGCGTCGGCGTCCGCGTCAACTCGATCGCGCCGGGCGAGATCGACACCTCGATCCTGTCGCCGGGCACCGAGAAGATCGTCGAGCAGCAGATCCCGATGCATCGCCTGGGCACTCCAGATGAAGTTGCCAAGATCATCTACGTCCTGTGCACGGAAACCAGTTCCTACGTGAACGGCGCCGAGATCCACATCAATGGTGGCCAGCACGTGTAGGACAGATTGCTGAGTTGACGGCTCTCTCCGGAGACACTGTCGCCCGTGGAGACAACCCCTCATCCGGCGCTTCGCGCCACCTTCTCCCACAAGGGGAGAAGGGAAGAACGCCTTGCCGACGCCAGTTGATGTGCCCTCGCCCCTTGTGGGAGAGGGCAGCTCCGCCATCACCACAGGCTCATTCGGGTGAGGGGTTCTCTCCACGTATACCGTCGCCTGTTCGCGGGCGAGCGACCACGGCTGCGATTTCCAATTTATCGGATCGTGCGTAACAAACGAGGAGCACCAAGCAATCCAGACCGTTTCCGCCGTCGACTTCCGGATTGCTTTGCCTGCACTCGTTAGCGGCCGTCCTGGCCGTCAATCCGCGTAGAACTTCCGCGGCTTCTCAACCACTCGCTGCGCGCTGGTGTTGTAGGCGCTCGAGCACTCGTCTTCGTTTTCGCCATCGAGCAGGGCTGCGCCGCAGTGACGGCAGGTGCGCGGCGATATCGCCTGCATCCTTCCAACCATGCGGTCCTGCTGATAGCGCGCGAAGTCGATGATGTTACGCCGTGGCGTTATGATCTTCTCAACCATTGCTGTCCCTCCGGCTTGAGGCGGGGGTTATCGCAGCAAAGTTTCGCTCAAACGTTCAGTGCAACACTCAAATTTTAGCGGAGGATTCGCGGAGGAATTGCGGCAGCCTTATTGCCGCGATCGCGACTGCAATGGAACTCGCGATCGTGCGCAGCAATGGAACTAGAGCCACTTCTTCAATTTGAAAAGGTAGTACGGCACGATCGCTGCAATCAGCATCATCACGAGCGCGATCGGATAGCCATGCGGCCAGTCGAGTTCCGGCATCGCCTTGAAGTTCATGCCGTAGATCGAGGCGATCAGCGTCGGCGGCATGAGCACCACGGCCATCACCGAGAACAGCTTGATGATGTTGTTCTGCTCGAGATTGACGACGCCGAGCATGGCGTCCAGCGTGAAGGTGATCTTGTTGGAGAGATAGGAGGCGTGGTCGGTCAGGGAGGCGACGTCGCGCTGCATGGTCTTGAGCTGCTCGCGCATGTCCTTGGACCATTTGACGCCTTCGATCACCGCCGACATGAAGGTGACGACGCGACCGATGGAGACCAGGCTTTCACGCACTTTCGAGGTCAGGTCGCCCTTGCGCCCGATCTCGATCAGGATCCGCGAATACTGCTTGGCATGGCCGTGCCGCTCGGCCTCCGGTTCGAAGATGTCGTGGGAGACCTGGTCGATATCGGCGCCGCAGCGCTCCAGAATGTCGGCGCAGCGGTCGATCACCGCATCGAGCAACTCCATCAGCACCATCTCGCCGTTGATAGTGGGCGCGCAGGACCGCCCAAGCTTGGCCTCGACCAGCGCGAACGGTTTCGGCTGGTCGTAGCGCACGGTCACCAGTCGGTGGCCAGCCAGAATAAAGGTGACCGCCGTGGTGTGGGGCATGTCGGTGTCGGAATGGCACATCAGCGTCGCGGTCATGTAGCGCGCGCCGTTCTCGATATAGAGCCGGCTGGAAATCTCGATTTCCTGCATGTCCTCTCGGGTCGGCACCGCGATCCCGGCCAGCCGCTCCACGGCGCGGTCCTCCTCCGGCGTCGGCCTGACCATGTCGATCCAGACTGCATTCTCCGGCAAGGCCGCAACCTCGTCGGAAACGACCTTTTTCAGCGTGAAATCGGCAGGAACGAACACTGACAGCATCAGCAACTCCGGAACAGGGCACCGGCGCACCCAACAGGACTAAACGCGATTCTGGCAAGGGCTTCATGACCGGCGCATTAACCGCCTGTCCATATTTGTGGCGGCGAAATGGCGGCGGCGCGGCCCGGACTCGGCAACCGTTGCTGATCTGCACAGAAATCGGCCGCCGGATCGCAGGATTTGCGGCAAAAAAGCCACAGAAGGGGTCCCGCGACGCGGGATAGGTCTCTAAACGCTGGGAATAGCGGCAGGTTTCGGCAATAATACGATCAAAGAGATGATGGAATCGTGGCGATTGGGGCGCATTTTCGCGCTGCGAGCGCAGATTTGCAACGGAAGTGTACCATGTCGTCGCTGAAAGTTACGCTGGGGATTGTGGCCGCCGGCCTGATGTTGTCGGGTTGCATGCAGGCTACAACTTACGAGGCCACCAACGCCGCCAACTTCAAGCAGCGCGATAAGGACCTGCTGGCGAAGACCACTTACGCGAAAGTTCCGGTCGCCGAGCCGTTCCGCCGCGCCATTGTGGATTACCACCGCAAGGAGGCGCCGGGTTCCATCGTGGTCGATTCCGACAACCACTACCTTTACCTGGTGCAAAAGGACGGCAAGGCGATCCGCTACGGCATCACCGTCGGCGAAGAAGCCATGGCATGGTCGGGCATTGCCAAGGTCGGCAGCAAGACCGAGTGGCCGGCCTGGCACCCGACCCCCGGCGAAATCTCCCGGCTTGGCGTTCCGACCTATGTCGCACCGGGACCCGACAACCCGATGGGTTCGCGCGCGCTCTATCTGTACTCCGGCGGCAAGGACACGCTGTTCCGCATCCACGGCACCAACCAGCCGGAATATATCGGGGCCTCGATCTCCTCGGGCTGCATCCGCATGACCAACGAGGACGTGATCGACCTTTATGACCGCGTCGGCGTCGGCACCGTCGTGGTCGTGCTGGAGCCGAAGCACGGCGACTCGCCGTTCAACTCGAAGATGGCGCTGCAGGGCGGCGGCAGCAATGCCATGGTGCAATAGTTCGCTTGCGGAAGACGCGATCAATGGCGCCGGCTTTGCCGGCGCTTTTTTGTTGGCTGCGGGTTGGTCGCCGCAGGCTTTGACTCCGTAGCGTCGGAATCGCCGGCATCCGGCTTCGCATTTTTTGACTTCGTACTCTCCGACTTGGTGTCAGTCTTGGCGCCGCTCTTTGGCTCCTCCTTGGCGGCGACCTCGCGCGGCGGCGCTTCCTCGGGGCGCTCGGCCGGCAACAGCGGGGCGACGGCCGGCAGCGGGTCCCAGACATCCCACTGGCAGATCCGGTAATTGTTTCGCCGCTCCATCCGGTCGAGATGGATGTGGTCCTCATGGTAGCCGTCGGAGCCGGGCCCGAGCACGGTCGTGAAGCGGGTGCAGGCCGAGTGCAGCACGGTCTCGCGCAGATCGCGCGGCACGCTACGGTCGGTAAGCGAGATCGAGCGGCCGTTCGCGAGCTTGAAGGCGCGGACGTCGATCGCATTGGCGCGGCCATGCTCGGAAAGCTGCGCGCCCGGGACGCGATTGCGGCCGCGGCACTCGAAGGAATCGAAATTGTCGAGTTCGCTGATCGTGCCGCCAAGCGGGCCAGACAGCGGCGCGATGTCGGAGCGCACCCAGTCGGCGATCGCGGTAGCCATGGTGCAGCGGAGGATCGCCGCCGGCTTCACCGCAACCTTTCGCTTGTCGGGCAGCACGATCGCCTCCAATCGCACCAGATCTTCGCCGCCGCAGCCGCCGGGGCCATGGATATCGGGGACACTTGGCGCGATGGCGATCTCTTCCGTCAGCGCCTGCCGGCAGGCTGAGGGCTGCGGCGTAGGAGCTTGCTCGCCAGCCTTCTCTGCGGGAGGCTCATCGGCGGCTTTGCCATGATCGGCCGGACGGGCCTTTTCGGCGGCTGCAGGCGGCTCAGGCGGCTTTGCGGCAGGCGCGTCGGCCGGACGCGGCTTTGGCAATGGCACCATCACTGCCCGATGGACGGCGCGATGCGACCTTGGCCGGGGCGGCGCGAACAGGTCGGCGAAGGGAAACGGGACCGACCTGCGGGCCCCCAGGGCGGATTCGGCCAGCATTCCGAGCAATATGGCTACGGCGGTAACCAGTGCCATTCCGGTGCGGCCAAACGCACCATAATTGGATTTTCGGCTTGCTTTCTCCGCGCTACAGTTCATGTCAATTTCATGATTGGACGGCTGGCTATACTGTCTGGCTGGCCGGTCATGCGAGAGAAAAACACTGAGGAGGGACGTGCGTATGCTTGGTTTGATGCAGGACTGGCCTTTGCTGTGTCACCGGATTATCGAACACGCAGCGAAGTATCACGGCACACAGGAGGTCGTGACGCGGTCGGTCGAAGGCCCGATCCATCGCACCACCTATGCGGAAATCCATGCGCGCGCGCTGAAGGTCTCGCAGAGCCTGGAGCGCGACGGCATCAAGCTCGGCGATCGTGTCGCCACCATCGCCTGGAATACTTGGCGCCATCTCGAAGTCTGGTATGGCATCATGGGTATCGGCGCGATCTGCCATACCGTCAACCCGCGCCTGTTTCCCGAACAGATCGCCTGGATCATCAACCACGCCCAGGACCGCGTGGTGATGACCGACCTCACCTTCGTGCCGGTGCTGGAGAAGATCGCCGACAAGCTTCCGAGCGTCGAGCGCTTTATCGTGCTGACCGACAAGGCGCACATGCCAGAGACCACGCTGAAGAACGCGGTCGCCTATGAAGACTGGATCGCGGCGTCCGACGGCAAGTTCCAGTGGAAGACGTTCGACGAGAACACCGCAGCGGCGATGTGCTACACGTCGGGCACCACGGGCGACCCCAAAGGCGTATTGTATTCGCACCGTTCCAACGTGCTGCATGCGCTCATGGCCAACAACAAGGATGCGCTGGGCACATCCGCGACCGATACAATGCTGCCGGTGGTGCCACTGTTCCATGCCAATAGCTGGGGCATCGCTTTTTCCGCGCCCTCGATGGGCACCAAGCTGGTGATGCCCGGGCCGAAGCTCGACGGCGCCTCGGTCTACGAATTGCTCGACACCGAGAAGGTGACGCACACCGCCGGCGTGCCGACAGTGTGGCTGATGCTGCTGCAGCACATGGCCGCCAACAACCTGAAGCTGCCGCACCTGGAGATGGTGATATGCGGCGGCTCGGCGATGCCGCGCTCGATGATCGAGGCTTTCCTCAACATGGGCGTGGAGCCGCGCCACGCCTGGGGCATGACCGAGATGAGCCCGATCGGCACGGTCGCGGCGCTGAAACCGCCCTTCGGAGAGCGCACCGGCGAAGAACGGCTCGACGTCCTGCAGACGCAGGGCTACCCGCCGTTCGGCGTCCAGATGAAGATCGCCGACGATGCCGGCAAGGAGCTGCCGTGGGATGGCAAGACCTTCGGCCGGCTCAAGGTCTCGGGCCCGTCGATCGCCAAGGCCTATTTCCGCGTCGACAGCAGCATTCTCGACGAGGAAGGCTATTTCGACACCGGCGACGTCTCGACGATCGATGCGCACGGCTACATGCGGATCACCGATCGCTCCAAGGACGTGATCAAGTCGGGCGGCGAATGGATCTCGTCGATCGACCTGGAGAACCTCGCGGTCGGCCATCCGGCCGTGGCCGAGGCCGCCGTGATCGGCGTGTTCCATCCGAAGTGGGACGAGCGTCCGCTGCTGATCGTGCAGCTCAAGCAGGGCCAGCAGGCGACGCGCGAGGAGATCCTGAAGTTCATGGACGGCAAGATCGCGAAATGGTGGATGCCCGACGATGTCGTCTTCGTCGACGGCATTCCGCACACCGCGACCGGCAAGATCCTGAAGACCGCGCTGCGCGATCAGTTCAAGGCCTACAGCCTCCCGACCGCAGCCGCGTAACGAACAGGCTCTCCGTCATGCCCGGGCTTGGCGACAGCCCGTAGGGTGGGCAAAGCGCAGCGTGCCCACCATCTCTTGCACCGACCGTGAATGGTGGGCACGCTTCGCTTTGCCCACCCTACGGCCGGCGCAAGTTGATACGCCTTCCCCTAATATCGCCAGAGATTCACGGGCGCGAGCGATGGGCAGTGCAGGGATCAACGGATGGGCGCGAGCGCATCAAGTTGGCGCTGAGCTTCGGGTTCGCCCCATTCTTTCGCTTTTTGATACCAGTTGCGGGCCTGCGCGAGGTCCGCGAGCGGGCCACTGGCGCCCAATTGCTTGAGCACGATCGGGTCGTAAGTCCGGGCAAGGAGCAGCGCGGCGCGCGCGTCTCGTGCTTCGGCGGCGCGCAGCAGCAGTAGCCTCGCCGCCGCGATGTCGCCGCTGGCGAGCAAATCCTGTCCGCGCTTGACGACAACGGAAATTTCCTTCGGATCCAGATTGCGCACGGTGTCCATCTGCGGCGGCGGGGAAGCGGCCGCAGGCCGAGCCGGCACCGCAGCCACGGCAGCCGCCGGTGGCCGCGCCGCAACGCTGGCAGCGGCTTTCCAGGAAAGCCGGATCGAACTACCCACGAGCGCGGCACCGTCGCCGTCACGCAATTCTACCGTCACCAGCATCTGGCCGACGAAGCCGTCCGGCGGAATGACCGACACGGCGGAAATCTCCGACGCGGACACGCGCCACTCGTTGGCGGCGACGCGCTTGCCAGCCGTCAGCCGCGCGCCGGCTGGCAATCCGTTGATGGCAATGACGGCACCAGGAGGGGGAGCACCCACGCGCAGCCCGAGCGGCAGCGCGTCGTCGGCAAGCCCGCTGCTGTCCTCGACGGCGAGGGTCGCAGCCCGCTTGCGTTGCGGCGCCGGAAACAGCGAGGTCTTAAGCGACTGCCAGGAAGACGAGATCGATGCGATGGCGTTCGACTGAACCCCAGGACTTTGCGACGCCGGAATCGCCATGACGACGATCATCGCGATGGCTGCCGCAACCGCTGCCGCGATCGCGAACCTCGCTCCCACGCGGAGCAGCGCGCGCCTTCCCGAATTGCGGAGAACGGATGGCGCCTCCATGGGCTCCATCGCTTCCTGCATGGCTTGGGCGACGGCCTTGGTGAACATTTCCGAATGGTCGCGACGTCGAGGCTTGCGCAGCGATTGCAAGGGCGGATCGTCGACAGTCAACGATGCAGGCTCCGCGGACCGTCTGAGCGGCGCCGCCGGCTGCCCGCTTATCGCCCGCTCCCACGGCTCGCGCGGGGCGTAGTAGGTCGGATCGTTCGGATCAACGTAGCCTTCGTCCCTGCCGCCATTCATACTGAACGCTCGCCCTGAGGCGGCTGCCCACCAGCCCCGCTGATGTACGCCGGCTACGCTGTTCGCGATCCTTACGGCCCATGAGGATGCAACCGCGCACCTCCGGTCCGCCTGCGGCGACGACCGTGAGCTTAGGTCCTCTTGCAACGCTTCCGGCTGACGCCCGCCGTTATCTTTTTTTGATTGCCGTTGGCCGATGTCCTTCGCCAGGCCGGTCCCTTTGCTTCAGCGGTTCCGACAACCTAGAGTGGAGCCTTTAGCCCAAAGTTCCGCCGAGTCAATCGACAACTAGAGATCACTTTGATTGAATGGTTAATCGGTGAGGTTGCCAAATTTTCCCGTACCTTGTCCCATATCGCCGCAAACCTTGAAATTGCCGGGCCGCCGTGGTCTCAAGCTGAGAGTTTTCAACCGGCCCCTGGCAGTGGGCCAAGCCACAACACGGCAGTTCTCACCGATGGCCCGCAGGTTTTCTGTTCCCTATCAGTCGGAGCCGGTATCCAGCCTCGCCACCTGGGCACGCAACCTCGCGATCTTCTCCGCAGTCGCGGTGATCGTCTCGATCCTCATCGTCCGCTTCGGCTTCCTGGAGATGAAGCCGGCGCTGGCGACCTTCTTCGGTGCGCTGGCCTGTGCCGGACTTTCGATCCTGCTTGGCTTCGCCGCCTTCGCCGCGATCTGGCAGAATGGTTCGCGCGGCATGGGCCGCATCCTTCTGGCCTTCCTGATCAACGCGCTGGTGCTCGCCTATCCCGCCTATCTCGCCGTGCAATATCGCCGGCTGCCGCCGATCCACGACATCACCACCGACCCGATCGATCCGCCGCGGTTCGAGGCGCTGTCGCGCCTGCGCACCAGCGACGACACCAATTCGGCCGTCTATGCCGGGCTCTATTCAGCCGATCAGCAGCGCCGCGCCTATCCCGATATCGAGACCGTCGAGCTCGAGGTGCCGGTGGACCGCGCTTACGCGGTGACGCTGCAACTGGTGAACCGGCGCAAATGGCTCGTGATCGATGAGCGTCCGCCGACGCCACCGCGCCGCATCGGCCGTATCGAGGCGGTGGCGCGCACGCCGATCATGGGCTTCCGCGAGGATGTCGCGATCCGCATCATGCCCGACGGCGAGGATTCGCGGGTCGATATCCGCTCGGCCTCGCGCTATTTCGAGGCTGACCTCGGCAGCAATGCTGCGCGCGTGTCGAAGCTGATCGAGGACATCAACACCGCCGTCGACAACGCGAAAGCCGCGCCGAAGAAGGCGCCGGCGCCGCCGAAAGTGCAGGCGAAGACCGTGAAGAAGTGAGGCGGCGGGTGGGACACCGGTAACGAGCAGGCAGCTCGTCGCGAAGTGCGGTTGACCTTGGCAATCAATTGGAAAACGTCGTTGGCTGCTATATGGTCATCAACCGCAAGCAGGAGACGCCCTGCGTGCTGCTGGAGCAGACCCCTTCGGAGCGCGAGCGCATCCAGCGGCCCCCGTGAGCTGCCCGTCTATGAAGCAATGGCAAACCAAAAACACCACACTGCGCTGCGTTGCCGCGGCAGCGTTCGTGTTTTGCCTGGTCATCGGCCTGGCGTTCGAGCTGCGCGCCGAATCCGAAACGCCGGCTGTAGCAACTCTTTCACCCGCGGCCCTGAAGCAGCTTGACGACACCATTCGCAATGAGATCACAAGCGGCAAGATTCCTGGCGGCATCCTGCTGATCCAACAACATGGCAAGCCAGTCCATTTCGAATGCTTCGGCGTGCGGGACCCCGACACGGGGCTGCCGATGACGCCGGACACGATCTTCCAGATCTATTCGATGTCGAAGGCCGTTACGTCGGTTGCGGCGATGATGCTGGTCGACGAAGGCAAGCTGGCTCTCGACGATCCAGTATCGAAATACATTCATTCCTTTGCAGACGCCAAAGTCGGCGTCGATATGTCCGACGAAGCAGGAAAGTATCCGCTCAAGCTCGAGCCGTTGAAGCGCCCGATTACGATCAGGGATCTATTGCGGCACACCTCAGGTATCACCTACGGCTTCTACGGCGAGACCCAGGTGCAGAAACTCTATGCGAATCCTCTATTGTATGCGGGGGATTTCAACAACGCCGACTTCGCCGATCGGATCGCAGTACTGCCGCTTGCCGATCAGCCCGCAACGCGTTGGAATTACAGCCATTCGACCGACGTGCTCGGCCGTGTCGTCGAGGTGGCCTCGGGGCAGACGCTGTACCAGTTCGAAAAGCAGCGATTGTTCGATCCGCTCGGCATGTCCGACACCGCGTATTATGTCGCCGACAAAGCGAAGTGGCCGCTGATCGCCAGGGGATTTCCTGTCGATCGCTTTCGAGTCGCGGGAATCAAGGATCCTACATTGCCACGGCGCTGGGAGTCCGGTGGAGCGGGCTTGGCCTCGACCACAGGAGACTACGCCCGCTTCCTGCAAATGCTGCTGAATGGAGGTGAGCTCGACGGCAAGCGGTACCTCAAGCGTGAGACAGTCGCACTGATGACGTCGGATCAGATTGGGCCGGAGACCGGGATCATTCATGATCCCTTCTATTTTCCAGGCCCCACCAGTGGCTTCGGTCTTGGCTTCGCCGTGCGCACCTCGCCACCTCCGAATACGAACTGGCCACTTGGTGAATACCGTTGGGACGGCGCCGGCGGCAGTTTCTATTTCGTCGACCCCGTGGACGACATGTTGGGAGTCTTCATGGTGATGTCACCCACACAGGGCGGACGAATCCAACTGAACTTGAAGTCGATGATCTACGAGGCGATGGGAAGGGGCCTGCGCAAATGACCAACCGCAAACGTACCTTGTTTCGCATTTCCCTGATGCAAGCACGCGCCCGGCAGAACCGGGCGCGTTTTGCTTGGAAAAAGGCGAGAACCTTAATCAGTCGAGTATTTGAACTCCGGCATCGCCTTTAGCTCTTCCTTGCTCGCGTTGTAGACCGCGTGATCTGGGTACCAGGGGTTCGGCTTGGAGCTCGAGGTCGAGCTCGTCGCGGCGCCCGTGGTCGTCGACGAGCCGGTGCTGCCCGACGGCTTTGCGCCGGTGCTCGACGCGCTAGCAGAGGCAACCGGCTCGCTGACGAACTTCACCTTCTCGAAAGGCACGGCGACCAGATGCTCGCCGACGCCGAGGAAGCCGCCGACGCCGATCACGACCGCTTTGATGTTGCCGCTCTTGTCCATCAACATGTCGTTGATCGACCCGATGCTCTCGTTGCTGTCGTTATAGACGTTCAGGCCGGACATTTTCGACGCGCGCCAGGTGCCGTGGAACGACGATGGCGCGGTGGTCGACGTGGTGGCCGCCGCATTCGGGCGGTCTCCAGTCGCCTGGTTCGGCTGCTGCGCAAACGCGACGCCCGCGAGCAAGGCCGAAGCCGCGAGACCAGTGATGGCATACTTCGCTAACATTGTCGGATCCTCCAGTTCGAAAATCGATGCTGAGAAAACCCGTCACGTCAGCAAGCGTTCCGCATCAAGTAACACGGAACTTGCGACGCCAGACAAAGCGGAGCGCCAAGTCGAAAAGTTCGGAGTTAAGCGATGAGCATGCGCTTTCAGAGACCGCCCCAATAGGGCGGTATACCGTAGTAGCGACGCAGTTCGGCTTCCTGCGACCGATCGCCCCAATCGAAATCCTTGTCGGCGCGAAACGACGGCGCGCGTTTCAACTCTTCATCTGATATGTCGAGCTCATAGGCCTCGAAACGCGTGTTGTAGCGCAACCGCACCCAGGGCAAGGGAATCAGATTGGTTCCGAGGCCGAAGAATCCGCCGAAGCTGAGCACGGCATAAGACACTTGACCGGTGACCTTGTCGATCATCAGCCGTTCGATGTGGCCTATCATCTCGCCGTTCGGCCGCCGCACCGCGGTGCCCTCGACACGGTCGCTGGCAATGAGCCGATGCGGTTTGGTGCTGGCGTCGGCTGCCATCTGGCCCTCCCCGCAAATGATCGAGAAAGACAACGTCACATTCGACGACTGGTTCCTATGCCATCGACGAGACAACCACCCTTCCCTTTTGTAGCCCGGGTGGAGCGAAGCGAAACCCGGGACACCTGCGTCAACGTTGACGAGCGGCCCCGGGTTACACTTGCGCTCCACCCAGGCTACGCGCTGTTCGTAGGGAAGGAGCCGTGCCTTTAGCTCTGGTAGTCGACCAGCAGCGCGGAGAACGAACTGCCGTTAGCCGATGTGCTCGCGCTGCCGGCCGAATTGTACGAACTCGACGCCGACGCCGACAGCGACTCCTGCAGCGACTGCAGGAACTGCTGCAGGATGTCGCTGACGGAATTGCTCGTGGCGCCAGCTTCATCGGTCGAGGTTGAACCATCCGACGGCGGTGGCCCACCGGCGCCGCCATGGGGGCCATGGCTACCACCGGGGCCCTGCGCGAAGGCGGCCTTGAACACGCCGTGCAATTCGGTCGCCTGATCGCTGGTCAGTTTGCCGCTCGAGACTTCCTGGTTGATGAGATCATCCAGCTTGGACTTCATCTCGTCCGGCGACGGCCGCGTGCCGCTGGTCTGATCGCCGGTGCGGCTCGCTTGCATCGAGGCGTCGATATCCGTCAGCGCCGACGACAGCGCGTCCTGATCGGACGAGCTGATGGCACCGGAATTGATTTCAGACTGCAGTTCATCCTGCAGCCGCTGCAAGGGCGACTGATAGGTGCTGCCGGAGGCAGCCGAGATCGCGGTCATGGAATGCTCCAAATGATTCTGATAGGTACGCGTGAAACTCGCCGCGACGGTAGGGTTAACGGTCTTAACAGTGCCTTTTGGCCTGTTGCCCGCTGTTACCGCGCAGCCGTCAGAAACATTTGGAAACAAGAATCTTCGCCGCTTACCCCGAATCATCGACAAAAAGGTCAGCATGGCCCAGCCGCAGCCGAACATCCTTGTCGTCGAGGACGACCGCGAGACGCGCAGCCTGATCGCGAAATATCTGCGTAACAACGCCTGCAACGTCACCACCGCCGGCGACGGTCGCGAGATGGTCCGCGCGATGACCGATCACCGCGTCGATCTTCTGATCCTCGACGTCATGCTGCCGGGCGAGGATGGCCTCAGCCTGTGCCGCAAGGTGCGCGCGACCTCGCAGACGCCGATCATCATGCTGACCGCGCGCGGCGAGGACGTCGACCGCATCCTCGGCCTGGAGATGGGCGCCGACGATTATCTGCCGAAGCCGTTCAATCCGCGCGAGCTGTTGGCGCGGATCAACGCAGTGCTGCGGCGGCAGGCGGCGGCGCGCAACGCCAGCGCCATCGAAGGCGCGACCGTGCTGACGTTCCAGGGCTAGCGCATCGATTTCCGCCTGCGCGAATTGCGCAACCCCGAAGGCGCCAAGGTCGCCATGACCAGCGCCGAGTTCGACCTGCTCAGGATATTGTGCGAGCGGCCCGGCCGCGTGCTGTCGCGCGACAGCCTGCTCGACCTCACGGGCGCGCGCGACGCGGGCTCGTTGGAGCGCTCGATCGACGTCCTGGTCAGCCGCATCCGCCGCAAGATCGAGCCAGATCCGCAGGAGGCCACCATGATCAAGACGGTGCGCGCCGGCGGCTACATGTTCACGCCAAGAGTGGAAGCAGCAACGGTCGAAGCAGTGACCGCGGCGGGCAATTGACGATGAAGCTCTCCGGCTTCCTCAATCTCAGGGGCATCAGCGGGCAGATCGCGGCGCTGGTGGTCGCCTCGATCATCGCCATCCACGTCATCATCGCCACGATCTTCCTCATCTCACGGCCGGACCAGTCGGAGCCGCTTGGCGACCGCGGACATGCCCAGCTCGCCAGCGCAATCCAACTTCTCGGCGCCGCCGCAGCGTCGGAACGGCCGCGGCTGTCCGCCGACATCAACAACGCCTTTCCGCAGCTCGGCGTCGAAAGCCTGCCGCCCGGCACCACGCCTGCTGCCGGCGAACTGAACGAGCGCGAATTGCACCTGCTCTACCGCCGGCTCGGCGGCACCTATCGGCTGTTTCCGCTGGCAGGCGACGGCTCACGGATCGGCGTCGTGCTGCCCGACGGCGCGATGATCTCGGCAAGATTGCTTGCGGATCGGCACCGGCCGCCAGTCCTCGGCGGTCCGTGGATGATGACGCTGCTGTTCATGGTTATCAGCGTCGCGCTGCTCGGGCTGTGGGCGGCACGCGCATTGACCGCGCCACTGTCCTCCTTCGCGCGCGCCGCCGAAAACTTCAGCCTCGACGGCGCCGCCCCGCCGCTGCCCGAACGTGGACCGGAAGAGATCCGTTCGGTCGCGAAAGCATTGAACCGCATGCGCGAGCGCATCACCAGCCTGATCGAGGACCGCACCAAGATGCTGGCCGCGATCAGCCACGATTTGCGCACGCCGATCACGCGGATGCGGCTGCGCTCGGAATTCATCGAGGACGAGACCCATCGCAATCGCATGCTTGCCGATCTCGACCAGATGCGCGCAATGCTGGAACAGGTGCTGTCGTTCCTGCGCAACGACCGCAGGCTGGAATCGATGACGCTGACCGATATCGCCAGCACGCTACAGCTCGTCACCGACCAGTTTTCCGATATGGGCCACAAGGTGGGCTACGACGGCCTCGCACACGCGATGGCAACCGTGCGGCCGGACGACCTGCACCGCAGCGTCACCAACCTCGTCGAGAACGCGGTGCGCTTCGGCGCCGAAGCGACGATCCGGCTCCGCACCGCGCCTGATAGCATCACAATCGAAGTCGAGGACGATGGCCCCGGCATTTCGGATGCGCGCAAGCGCGATGTGCTGGAGCCGTTCGTGCGCGGCGACGATGCGCGCAACATGGACGAGTCCGGAGGCTTCGACCTCGGGCTTTCCATCACCAACGCGATCGTGCTCGCGCATGGCGGGACATTGTCGCTGCACGACAAACAGCCGCACGGCCTACTCGCGCGGATCGAGTTGCCGATGCGCGCGGAGAGCCGGCGCTCGGCGGCCTGATCAGAGCATGATCCGGAAAAGTGGGAACCGGTTTTCCGAAAGGATCATGCTCAAAAAAGCTCAGGCCGCGAGCGGCGCGTGTTCGCTGCCGTGCTCCGGATAGATCGCAATGGCCTCGAAGCGGTAATCGCAGGCGCGGCAATGCCAGAGATAGAATATCCGGCCACCATCCTGCTCGACCCAGTCCGGCTTCGCGATCGGCTTGCCGCATTGTGCGCAAGGATTTCCACGCGGCAGATCAGCGGAATCAAAGTGGGTCATGATGCGTCTCCCGTTATCGACTTTTCTTGGTCGGTTTTCTTGATTGGCGTTTCTTGATTTATCGGCAGAACGCACTGAACCCCGCGCCTGCCATGCAAAATCCTAACGCGGCTTTGAGTCATTTGCGCGACAAGAAGCTTGCGGCCGTGCAGCAAATCGTCGTCTAAGACTTTACTAAAGTCCGTCGCATAACGCCCCGCTTTCGCCACATATCTGCCCGGCGGCCGCAACAATTCGGTTGCGTAAGTGGAACAGACTATTCCGTCGCCGAGATCTCGCCCGATGAAACTCCCTTTCGCCCTCACCTTGCTTGCGGCTGTTGCCGCAGTGCTTCTGGGCTCGCCTGCGCGGGCGCAGCAGCGCTCGCAATATGAGGCGCTGGTCGCCGCCCATGCCCAGGCCAATCTGGTGCCTGATACGTTGGTGCACCGCGTGATCGTGCGCGAGAGCAAGTATCAGCCGAACCTGGTCGGACGCGGCGGCGCGATCGGGCTGATGCAGATCAAGCTCGCGACCGCCCGCGGCCTTGGCTACAAGGGCGATGCGGCGGGCCTGCGCGATCCCGAAACCAACCTCACCTATGGCATCAAATATCTCGCGGGCGCCTATCGCGCCGCCGGCGGCAACCATGACCGCGCCGTGCGCTACTACGCCGCCGGGTATTATTACGCCGCCAAGCAGCAGCGGCTGCAGCACCTGAAGGAATCCAAGAGAGAATCCCGCCCGACGCTTGCCGCCGCAGCGCAAAAAGAGCAGACCGAGGCCGAGGCGCCGGAAAGCGCGGCCGACGCCGACGCACAGCAGGTCCCCGGCAACTGAGGGGCACGGCCGCGAAGCGCGGCGTTGACAGGTCGGCGTATCCGCTTACATTAGACGCGTTCCGAGGGGTGCTCCGAGGAGGAGCTGAGATACCGCACGCTTGGCGTTGGCCATTCCGGCCGATATCCGGGACCGCGGTGACCCTTTGAACCTGATCCGGGTCATACCGGCGAAGGGACAGGGATGTACCAGAGCAAGTCTTCGCGGGGGGATTCCCCCGTATCTATCATCGGCGCAGGCATCGCAGGCGCATGGCAAGCGTTATTGTTCGCGCAGGCCGGTCACGCCGTCACTCTGCACGAGCGCAGTGACGCCGCGATGACGGAATCCACAAGCCATTGGGCCGGCGGCATGCTGGCGCCCTATTGCGAGGCCGAGGTCGCCGAACCCATCATCAGCCGGCTCGGCCTGCGCTCGCTCGATATCTGGCGGCGCGAATTGCCGGATACGCCGTTCAACGGCTCGCTGGTGGTGGCGCATGCGCGCGAGCGCAACGATTTCGAGCGCTTTGCCCGGATGACCGAAGGCCACGAGCGGCTCGATGCGTCAGGCGTCGCGCAGCTCGAGCCCTCGCTCGACGGCCGTTTCCGCGACGCGCTGTTCTTCCCGGCCGAGGGCCATGTCGAGCCGCGCCGCGTGCTGCCCAGGCTGCATGAGCGCATCCTCGCCGCCGGCGGCATCATCAAGTTCAACAGCGACATCAGCGCGGAGGATCTCGAGGGCATCGTGATCGATTGCCGCGGCCTGTCGGCGCGCGACGGAGAGCCTGAGCTGCGCGGCGTCAAGGGCGAGATGATCCTGATCGAGACCGCAGAGGTGGAGCTGTCGCGCCCGGTGCGGCTGATCCATCCGCGCTGGCCGCTTTACGTGATCCCGCGCGAGGATCATCTGTTCATGCTGGGCGCGACCTCCATCGAGGCCGAGGACACCGGCGTCAGCGTCCGCTCGGCGCTGGAGCTTCTGGGCGCGGCCTATGCGGTGCACCCGGCCTTCGCCGAGGCGCGCATCCTCGAATTCGGCTCCGGCCTGCGCCCGGCCTTTCCCGACAATCTGCCGCGGATCACGATCGACCGGACGAAGATCTCGGTGAACGGCCTTTACCGTCACGGCTTCCTGCTGGCGCCCGCGCTGGCGGAACTGACGCTCGCCTATGTCGCGCGCGGCCAGATCGACAATGAGGTGATGCGATGCGTGTGATCGTCAACGGCGAGCCGCGGGAGATCACTTCGGCGAGAATCGACGCGCTGCTCGCCGAGCTCGACTACGAAGGCACCCATTTCGCGATCGCCCTGAATTACGACGTGCTGCCGAAGAGCCGCTGGGCCGAGACCGCGCTGAAAGCCGGCGACGAGATCGAAATCATCACGCCCCGGCAGGGAGGGTGATGGTGTTGGAAACGCAGCTGCGTGCCGCACTTCACCTCGCCCCGCTTGCGCGGAGAGGTCGGATCGCATCGCAAGATGCGATCCGGGTGAGGGGGACTCTCCGCGAGTCTCACTTCCACCGTTTTTGCGGAGGTAGCCCCTCACCCCACCCCTCTCCCCGTGAAGGACGGGGAGAGGGAGTTAACCGAGATCGAGGAGACGCATGGTGCTGAACTTCTACGGCAAGACCTTCTCCTCCCGCCTCTTGATCGGCACTGCGCTCTACCCCTCGCCCGCGATCATGCAAGGCGCGATCCGTGCGTCCGGCGCCAACATCGTCACCGTGTCGCTGCGGCGCGAAGCCGCCGGCGGTAAAACCGGAGATGCGTTCTGGTCGCTGATCCGCGAACTTGATGTGACGGTTCTGCCGAACACCGCCGGCTGCCGCAGCGTGCGCGAGGCGGTGACCACCGCAAAGCTCGCGCGCGAATTGTTCGGAACGAGCTGGATCAAGCTGGAAGTCATCGCTGACAACGACACGCTGCAGCCCGACGTCGTCGGCCTGGTCGAAGCCGCCTCGATCCTGATCAAGGATGGTTTCGAGGTGTTCCCCTATTGCACCGAAGATCTTTCGGTGGCGATGCGGCTGGTCGATGCCGGCTGCAAGGTGGTGATGCCCTGGGCCGCGCCGATCGGCAGCGCCAGGGGGATCACCAACCGCGATGCGCTAAAACTGCTGCGCGACCGCCTGCCCGACATCACGCTGGTAGTCGACGCCGGCATCGGCGCGCCCTCGCATGCGGCCCACGCCCTCGAGCTCGGCTACGATGCGGTGCTGCTCAACACGGCGGTCGCGAAAGCCGCCGATCCCGTCGCGATGGCCAATGCGTTCCGCCTCGGCATCGAGGCCGGCCGCGCCGCCTATGAGGCCGGACTGATGGACGCGCGCGATTTCGCCTCCCCCTCCACCCCTGTCATCGGGACTCCGTTCTGGCATGCCGTATCCTGATCCATTTTACCCCGTCGTCGACAGCGTCGCCTGGGTCGAGCGGCTGACGAAACTCGGCGTCGGCACGATCCAGCTCCGCGCCAAGGATCTGAACGACGCCGAAGCGCTGCAGATCGTCACCGATGCGCTCGCGGTGACCAGGGGCACGCCGACAAAGCTGGTCGTCAATGACTACTGGCGCGCGGCGATCGTCGCCGGCGCCGAGCATCTGCATCTCGGCCAGGAGGATCTCGAGGGCGCTGACCTCGCCGAGATCCGCAACGCCAGGCTGACGCTCGGCATCTCCACCCATGACGATGAGGAGCTGGCCACCGCGCTGAAGGCCGAGCCGGATTACATCGCACTCGGCCCGATCTTCCCGACCACGCTGAAATCGATGCGCTTCGCGCCGCAGGGGATTCCGAAGATCACCGAGTGGAAGAAGCGCATCGGTGACATCCCGCTGGTTGCGATCGGCGGCATCAAGTTCGAGCAGGCCGCGGAGATCTTCGCCGCCGGCGCCGACTCGATTGCTGTCGTCTCCGACATCACCCAGAACGCCGACCCCGATGCGCGGGTCAGACAATGGCTTGGCAAAAGCGCAAAGGCCGCGTGATGCAAAGCCTCACCCACCGTCATTGCGAGCGAAGCGAAGCAATCCATTGCCACCCGGATTTGCGGCGCCAATGGATTGCTTCGTCGCTATCGCTCCTCGCAATGACGGAATAACAACGCTCTCGAAGGAGGAACTCCATGAACATCCGTTCCAACCCCGACACCACCATTCCCGCCGTCACCACGGGGCCACTACCGTCCTCGCGCAAGATTTTCTCCACCCCCGACACGGCGCCTGATGTGCGCGTGCCGCTGCGCGAGATCATCCTGAGCGAAGGCGCCGGCGAGCCCAATCTTCCTGTCTATGACACCTCGGGCCCGTACACCGATCCGTCCATCGTGATCGACGTCAATGCCGGCCTGCCGCGCAACCGTCTCGCCTGGGTCAAGGAACGCGGCGGCGTCGAGGAATATGAGGGGCGCACGATCAAGCCGGAAGACAACGGCAACCTCTCCACCGACAAGGCGGCGCGCGCCTTCACCGCGCACTACCAGCCGCTGCGCGGCCTTGACGGCCACAAGATCACCCAGCTCGAATTCGCCCGCGCCGGCATCATCACCAAGGAGATGATCTACGTCGCCGAGCGCGAAAACCTCGGCCGCAAGCAACAGCTCGAGCGCGCGGAAGCCGCGCTCGCCGACGGCGAAAGCTTCGGCGCCTCGGTGCCAGCCTTCATCACGCCGGAATTCGTGCGGAGCGAGATCGCGCGCGGTCGCGCCATCATCCCCTCCAACATCAACCATGCCGAGCTCGAGCCGATGATCATCGGCCGCAACTTCCTGACCAAGATCAACGCCAATATCGGCAACTCCGCCGTGACGTCGTCGGTCGAGGAAGAAGTCGAGAAGATGGTGTGGGCGATCCGCTGGGGCGCCGACACCGTGATGGACCTCTCGACGGGGCGCAACATCCACACCACCCGCGAATGGATCTTGCGCAACTCGCCGGTGCCGATCGGCACCGTGCCGATCTACCAGGCGCTGGAGAAATGCAACGGCGATCCGGTCCAGCTGACCTGGGAACTCTACAAGGACACGCTGATCGAGCAGTGCGAACAGGGCGTCGACTATTTCACCATCCACGCCGGCGTGCGCCTGCCCTACATCCATCTCACCGCCAACCGCGTCACCGGCATCGTGTCGCGCGGCGGCTCGATCATGGCGAAGTGGTGTCTGGCGCATCACAAGGAGAGCTTCCTCTACACGCATTTCGACGAGATCTGCGATCTCATGCGCAAGTATGACGTCTCTTTCTCGCTCGGCGACGGCCTGCGTCCCGGCTCGATCGCCGACGCCAACGACCGCGCGCAGTTCGCCGAACTGGAGACGCTGGGCGAACTCACGAAGATCGCGTGGGACAAGGGCTGCCAGGTCATGATCGAAGGCCCCGGCCACGTGCCGATGCACAAGATCAAGATCAACATGGACAAGCAGCTCAAGGAATGCGGCGAAGCCCCGTTCTACACGCTTGGGCCGCTGACCACGGACATCGCGCCGGGCTACGACCACATCACGTCAGGCATCGGCGCCGCCATGATCGGCTGGTTCGGCTGCGCCATGCTCTGCTACGTCACGCCGAAGGAGCATCTCGGCCTCCCCGATCGTAACGACGTCAAGACCGGCGTCATCACCTACAAGATCGCCGCCCATGCCGCCGACCTCGCCAAGGGTCACCCCGCCGCGCAGCTCCGCGACGACGCGCTGTCGCGCGCGAGGTTCGACTTCCGCTGGACCGACCAGTTCAACCTCGGCCTCGACCCCGAGACCGCGAAGAACTTCCACGACGAGACCCTGCCGAAGGAAGCCCACAAGGTCGCCCATTTCTGCTCGATGTGCGGCCCAAAGTTCTGCTCGATGAAGATCACCCAGGACGTCCGGGATTACGCGGCAACGCTGAACGATCCGGCGAGCGTCGGGATGTCGATGCAGGGGACTATCGAAGACGGCATGGCCGCGATGAGTGCCAAGTTCAAGGAGATGGGCGGCGACGTGTATCTCGATGCGGAGAAGGTAAAGGAGAGTAATCGGGTGTTGTGAGGGGAGCGCTCGCAGCTCTGGATCACTGCTTCCTACAGCAACAGCGCAGGCGTGCTGACTGCAGCACGATGGATAGCATCAGCGCGCGGGGGATTTTCGTAATCCCCTGCGCGTTCTAGACGTTTCCGACATGGAGGAATCCACATCAAGCGCGGCAATTGCTTCAACTCCTTTTCCCAAACTAGCCAAGCATAACCGGTTGCCGTTGAGGCCTTTTTATCAAGGCGCCCCTTCACCATGGGAACACGCTCGCTGAACTGCGCAAATTTGGTCGGTGGAAAATCACGAAAGATCGCGTCATATCGTCCTACGCTTTCTAGAAATACACTACGTGCCAAAATGGCCACTCCCTTGCGAGCATCCTTTAGGGCCCGCAAGACGAACTCTTCAGCGAGGCGGAACGGCGGATTGGTAATTATCCAATCATAAGAGTCTTCTTTGCTGGACGTCGCGACGAAATCGAAAATCTCCCCGTATCGGCAATCGTAAGCGTCAGACGACCTGACGGTATGGAAATATTCTTCGAGCACCTTCGACATATGACCAACGCCACATGCGGGCTCCCAACACGTCATCCCGATTAACGTCTCTTTAGACTCCAATACGTGCTCAACCAATGCACGCGTCGCCCAAGGCGGCGTCGGAAAATCGTCGGGGCTATCACTCGCCTCGATTCGTTGAGACATCACAGCATGTGATACATTTTGCATAGGACACCAAACTAGAATCGAATCACCGCGTGATTACGCCAGATTTATTTCACGTGGATAGAAGACTTAGCCAAATACAGGCTCGCGAATTCGATTAAGTCCGCTTCCCGCGAATAGCTTCGCTAACGCGCCCATGATTCACGTTAAATACAACACCTATCTCTTGATGGGACATGCCCGGATTATCTCTAGCAAATTCTCGGATTTCCTCTGCAAGTTCGGGTGTCATCGGAGTGCTTGTCGCTGGAGCTCTCGGTCCTACGGGCGCCCGGCGTCGAAGTTCGGCAGCGAGCTCCACGAGCTCAGCAGCTTCGCTCGGATAATCGCCCTGAATCTGTTCGGAAATCTCGCGCATTCTTGTCGCAACCGCCGGTACTTTCATTTCTTCTCCAATGGCTGAGCCGCAGATCGCTTTGTGCGGGTTAACTCAAACGTACTACTTCATAGGAAGCCGCGGCCAACGAACAAGACCTTAGTTCTCGCTTGATCTTCGCGAGAAGGTCGTCGCATTGGCCGTATTGATCGTTTGGTTTGCCTCATCCAGGTATCGCCGGAATTGGGATAGCTGTCGACGTATCCCGTCCGCCTCCAGCGGGAGATCATCTCTCTCAAAATGCACGAGCAAACGATTAGCAAGGGCGTTCCACCTTCCCATCAGAGCGAGAACAAGATTGCGTTCTCGGCCACTAAGAGAAGATTCGCTGTCGAAATATGCCGTCAAGACCTACTTGATCATAAGATCGACTGACGAACCTAACAATCGGTCTGGATGGGCCAAGACCATTGCCTGCTCGCGCCCTAGGCTGTGTGGACTCTTGGGATTCTCAAATCAGACGGAACGTGATTCAAGGCTTTCTTTTAGGAGGAAGCCTTGGGGGTTCTGGATCGGCTCGTTCTGAACGACACGCAATGGGACCGTATCTC
>NZ_JBUYEN020000072.1:0-30283 GCF_055229415.2 Bradyrhizobium sp. Leo114
CCGTTTAGCCGCCTCGCGTCAGGGTGCCCCTAACAACAGGCTAAAAATCCAACCGCCCACCCCGCCGCTCCAACAACAACCGCCGAGAAGGCGAAAACTCTCCATTTTAAGGTTTTTCAGCAGACTGCTAGAGATCGATGCCGACAGCGATGTTGCGGCCCTGCAGTTCGGCGATCTTCATTCCCTCAGCCTGCAACTGCACGAACTCCGGGTCCTTTGCCACGGCCTCCTGCACTTTGCCGTAAGCTTCCCAACCGGCGTAGCGCGTCGTAACCAGCCATTCTCCTGCCCACACGCCAGTGTGGAAACGGGACAGCCGAAGAAATTCGGCACCGTGTTTTTCAAAGATCTTCTTCGCCCGCCTGGCAATCTGGGTCATTTCCTCGGCCTTATCGGTTCTGAAACGAGTAAATTGCACGATCGACATGGGGCTACCTCCATCGTGATTTAAAATGTCTAAGAGGCATATATCGAGCGACATTTGAGGAGCGAACCTCAATGCAATCTCGATGAAGATTTGTCTTCATCGACTTGGCCTTGGTTCAGGCTTCGCAATCGACACTGGCTAAAATAGGTGCGCCGTTTATCAAGACTTGAATTGCTGCCGGTTTGATCGACACGCAGCAAAGAGATGAGGGTGCGAAGAGCCTCGCAACCTCATCCGTGTCCTTTCAGCCTGCACTTTGATGTGGCCGGCGGAAGTGCGTGCCCCGGCGGATCGTGGGGATCGCGCCGGGGCGTCGCTCCCTCTCAACCGACCATTGGGCTAGGGGGCTGAGATGATCAGCGAGAGATCGCACGTCAACCGAAGCACAACCGCTGCCGGGATGTGAGTGCAAATTGTGCCATTCAACTTGAATTTTAAGAAGCTTGCACAAAGAGGGCCTGGTTCTTCACTTGGCAAACATAAAAAGCGACCAGTTCATTGCGGCGAGGTCTCTACGAGGGCGCCCGCAACGAACCTTATTGTGGCCGCCTCGCCTTTCTGATGTGTTCGACGGCCGTCAAATATGCTGCCACCTCGCAGGGTGTGTAAACTGCAACACACGAGACAAGCGCGAATCGCTGTAGACTCAAATGGCGTCCTCAAACGCGCCTCCCTAGCCTTGAGCCCGTCGCAAATGGCGGGCTTCCTTCGAGAGGGCGCTCGGGTCATTAGGTGTTCGCGCCGGTGCACGCCTGCGTGCACCAGTGGGGTCTCCGCATTCCTACTGACACGAATTTCATTCCCTCGTTACATAATTCGGCATTTAATTGCCGCATCGTATTACCTGATCATATTTGCGAATGACCCGGCGGGCCGCACCTGCCGGGTTTTTCGTTCCTGTCCCGAGGGACCGTTTAATCCTTGAAGGCTCTAATCGACGGCTGGATCGTCAAGCGGTAAGCGACCGAGCTGTCGCCGTTGAAAATCTCCAGCGATGTGCCGCAAGCCGGGCAGCGATATTCGCCTGGCTCGCCCTTTCCGGATGACAGCTCGATCCTGCGGAAGCCTGCTCCACATTTAGGGCAGATCACGTCGTCTTTTTTCATCAGATCACCCTTCGGTCTATGCCAACGCTTTACCCTGCGCTGGGCAGCAGAGCCATGATCTGAGAGTTACAAGTGTAACAACGTGCGGAGGCGCCCGACCAACCGTCCGTTCACGCTGGCGGGCCGCTCCAGTCCAAGCGACAAGTCGAAACTGGAGAATTGGTCAAGCTTTGCACAGCCAACCTTTCCTCGTTCAAGCGCCTTTCGACAAACCCGCGCTCAAGGTCCGAGAGATTGGTCCCAAGCAGCCGCCGATATCGGCTGATGTTGTTGGTATGGGCCCGCAGACGGGTGACTTTATCGTCGGTCATCGAGCCTCCAATGTGGAGAGGAAGTCAATTGTGAAGCTGTGGGAATGCCGTGGCTACCTAACCATATGAGGCTGTCGCAGGCTCAGGCTCGGCCTCAACGTTGGTCCGAAAAATTGCGCCGCCGGGCTCGAAATACAGCGTCCCGGCGGCGTTTGTCTCAACTGGTGCCCTGAAATCCCAGTAACAGCATCTTAGCAAGACCATGCTACCTCGTGTGTGAAATGGTTCACACTTTTCGCGGTTTCCAAAAAAGCGGAGTCAAAGAACTCTGACCACGCCTGGGCGATTGGGGCTGGGGGTCAAATCCCGCCGCTCCGACCATTCGTTGTCCGACGCTCCTTGACCTTGAGCCACACGCCCCCATGAGGGCGCAGCGTGATCGACGGAAATGGCGTTACCTTGCGATCTGGCAGCCATTCCATGGAGAAACGTTGCGCCATGGTCGTCAGCACCAGGACGGCTTCCATCATGGCGAAACGCTGGCCGATGCAGACGCGCGGTCCGCCGCCGAACGGCATATAGGCGAAGCGGGGTAGCTTGCGCTCGAGGTCGCCCATCCAGCGTTCGGGGTGGAAAGTCTCCGGCTCCTCGAAATAATGCGGGTCGCGATGCAGGACCCATGGGATGATGAAGATGGTTGTCCCCGCTCCGAAAGAGTAGCCGCCAAGGTCGAACGGTTGCACGGATTCCCGGCCGATGGCCCACGCGGGCGGGTAAAGCCGCATCGCTTCCATCACGACGCTTTCCGTGAATTTCAGGCGCTGAACATCCTCGGCTCTGACGGGGCGATCGCCGACCACTTCGGCGATTTCCGCGGCCATGCGCGCCTCGGTGTCCGAATGCTGGCCGAGCAGAAACCATGTCCAGGAAAGCGCCAGGGCCGTGGTCTCGTGCCCTGCGAGAAGGAGCGTGATCGCCTCGTCGCGAAGCAACGAGTCGCACACCGGTTTTCCTGCGTCGTCGCGCGCTGCCATCAGACGCGACAGAAAATCATTTCGATGTTCCACGCCGCTGGCGCGCCGTTCAGCGATCATGGACGAGACTACTCTTTCAATCGTCCGGATCGAGCGGCGGTATCTGAGGTGGCCGGGCAGCGGAAACGCGTCCGGAATAAGGATCGGGCGCTTGTAGCGCGATGCGATCTCCACGGCGAGGTCGTTGACCGCAAGATCCATGTCGTGAATGTCTCGCTCCACCTCGGAATCGAAGAGGGTCTTGGCTGCGATCCGCAGCGTCAGTCCCATCATCTCGGGATGGATGTCGATGATCTCGCCATCTTGCCAGCCATCCAGCAACTGGTGAGCAAGGGCCACCATCGCGCCGTCGTAAGCAAGCAATTGCCGGCCGGCGAAGGCAGGCGCAGCCAAGCGACGCTGGCGGTGCCAAGGCTCACCTTCACTGGTGAGCAGGCCTTTCCCGAACACCGCCGTCACATGGCGCCAGAAGAACTTGTGCTTGATGTAGTTTCGATGGTCCTCGACGAGGACCTTCTCGATCGCAGGCAAATCGTTGATAAAAAGGGCCGGCCATCCGGCAAGATTGAGCGAGACGAAGTCGCCGTACCGATCCGCTAGTTCAGCAAAGAAGCCGAGCGGGTTCTTGCCGAGCGCTGGCAGATTTCCAACAAACGGCAAGCCGCGCGGGCCTGGCGGCCGACGCGGTGGAGGATGCCAGCCAGCGCTTGCTGGTGCGTCCACGGGAAAAATATCAGTCCTGCTTACGGCGGCGCCTGATCAGCCAATAAACACCGTAGCCAACGGCAAGGATCGGAAGGCCTGCGCCGGCAATCGGCCCGGGGGCTCCGCCAACACGTTGACCGGGCGGATCTCGACCGGGGGCGTTATCGCAATTTCCCCCGCCATTGCAGGCTTGCACGGATGGGATGACTGCCGTCAAAGAGAGGGCCAAAATCGCGGCGGCAATGCCGAACCCGATCTTCATTTGACTTCTCCAATGCTGACTGGGTATTAAATGTCAAAATTAAATACAGCATTAAATAAATAAATGATTTAACATAGGTAATGTTCCCCGTATATTTTTACCGCTTGGGCACTCCGCGCGAAGTTGCTTGCCGGGTTCAGCCACGGTTTCAATTCCAGCCTATCGAGATGTTCGCTCGTTGAGAGCTCGAGCTGCTCACGTACGTCAGCAGTAGTCCTCCTGGTGCCATTGAGGTGCCGATCATATGCGGAGAGCAGCGTCCGTTGATGCTGGCGAACGGGGCCATCTGCCTGCCGGGAACCTGCAATGTGTTCTGGCGTTCTATCCGCAAGAAGAGGAACCGCCATGGATAATCTGACCAAGAGGGATCAACGCGACCGCTCGAAGATCAACATGCACGAGGACTTCGAGGTCAAGTACTGGACCAGAGAACTCGGGGTAACGAGAGAGCAGCTCCAGAAGGCTGTCGACAAGGTTGGCAACAGCGCTGCCACGGTCCGGAAGGAGCTGGGGCAATGAAGATAGACGATCAGGCAATCCGAGCGCGCGCCTATCGATTGTGGGAAGCCGCGGGAAGCCCCGAAAATGAAGAAGAGCGCTTCTGGCACGAAGCGGAGCGCCAGCTCAAGGAAGAGCAGATCCAGCACGAGCTGAAGACGCCGGACACCTGTAGGCCGGACTTATCAGGTGCGGCCTAGATGCCAAGCACCCAAACGGCGACGATGGTGCCGAGCACGGCGAGACCGCTGATGGTCCAGCCGGTGACGTAGGCCCCGCTGCCAGCCTCGGGCTGATCGACCATGGTATCGTGCCAATCGGTCATGAGGGCCTCCAATCCATTGCCTCCCCGGACGTAGGTCGGCGCAGACGGCTCAAGGTTCAAGACGCGAAACGCGGCGCAGGTGCGCCGCGTTCCAATCGGTGTCCACCTTCGGATCAAGTCCGAGGGCATGCTTCGCTCGAAAACGCCCTACCGTGCGCTTCGCTTGGGCTTGCGCACCGCGCGGACCTTGCCGCTGGTGCCGCCGCCGCAGAAGAACTGATCGCTTCCGTCGGACTCGAGCCCTGACACGCTGACGCCGGGCGGCAGCGCCAGGCGCTCCAGGGCCTCGCCCGTCTTCGGATCAATTCTGGTCAGATCGCCTTCGTCGCCTTCCCAGGTGCCGTGCCAGAGCTCGCCGTCGATCCAGGTGACGCCGGTGACGAAGCGGTTGGACTGGATGGTGCGGAGGATCGCTCCGGTTTTGGGATCGATCTGGTGGATCTTGCGCTCCCGGTACTGTCCCACCCAGAGCGTGCCCTCGGCCCAGGCCAGGCCCGAATCGCCGCCGCCGCCGGGCGAGGGGATCGTCGCGAGCACGCGGCCGCTTTTCGGATCGATCTTCTGGATGCGATCCTCGGCGATCTGAAACAGATGCTGGCCGTCGAACGCCGTTCCGGCATGCGCGGGCACATCGATCGAGCGCACCGTGTCCCCGCTCGCCGGGTCCATGGCGCTGATCCGGTCGCCGGACGCGAACCAGACGAGCTTGCCGTCATAGGTCAGCCCATGGACGCTGTCGACGCCTGGGAATGGGCCATATTCGCGGATGATTTCGGCTGCTGACGTGATCATGCTTCCTCCTCGCTGTTCGAAACTGGAGGCACCCTAGCCATTCGGCAATGGCGCGGTGAGTAACAAGGTCGTCGCGAAACCCGGCAAAGGCGGGGTCACCCAGCGGCGTGCGCGCCCGCGGCCGAACGACTGCACCTTGTCTCTGGCCGCAAGCGCGTCGAGCGCCCGCTGCACGGTGCGCTGGCTGGCGCCGAGCGCCAGCGCCAGCGCCGAGCTCGACCATGACTCGCCGTCGGCCAGAAAGGCGAGCACCTCCGCATGCTCCTCTTCGACCGGGCGCGCCAGCACAACGATGTCGCGTGCCTGGTGCGGCACGAGTGCGAACCCTTGCTTGGTCGCGCTGACGTCGGCGAGCGTGCGCAGCATGCTGCGAAGCCGCCCGATCTCGACCCGCAGCCGCGCGCGATGCGATTCATCGGCATGCTTGCCGCGGAATGCCCGCGCGACCAACGTCTCCCTGGACACGTCGTCCGGCCAGGCTTCGGCCAGAGCGCGGGCGAGCGCGAACAGAACCGGACGTGTGGCAAGCGAAACCGTCATGTCCCTCTCGCGCACGACATAACGGCACGCATCCACGACCAGCGACTTCGACGCCAGCAACGCCTCGACCTCATCGAGCAGGAGCGGGCGCTCCTCGCCGCGTGCAACGAGGCGGGCCGCGGGTGTGCCGAGCAGAAGGGCCGCGCTTTCGACCTCTGCCGTCAGCGCAGGAATCCGTGCCTGCCGCGCTGCGGCCTCGGCCCGCGCGAGTGCGGCGCGAGCCGGCTTGGTGCGGAGGCGGCGCATCGCGATGCCGGCAACGACCAATTCGTGCGCGGCCCTTGAGGTCGGCGGGAAGGGCGCTGGATCAAGATCGGCGAGCCTGCGCTCGGCGTCATCGAGGCGTCCGATCAGGAGCAGGCGGCGGATCTCGAGATAGCGCGCATGCGCGGCGTTGACGAAATCGCCGTGCGCTTCGAGTGTCGCCCGCGCGGCGTCGAGCGCCTTGGCGGGGAATCCGAGGTCGCGGGAGGCGAGCGCGACCTCGGCCTCCGCGACGACGCATCTGGCGCGCGCGATCGCCTCCTTCGGGCCGAAGGCGCGTGCGGCGCCGCGCAGCAGAGCCTTGGCGCGGACGAAATCGCCGAGCTGCGCCATCGCGATGCCGCGAAGCGCCAGCGCCGGCGCGTCCTCGCGCAGCGCAACGCGGTTCAATGCGCCGAGGGGATCGCCCATCGCGAGCGCACGCGCGGCGGCCGTGATCAGCGAGTCCATCGGAATCCCGTCACACTTGTCACTCTCACCCGTTCAGGCCCGGTCGTAGTCTACCTCACCGTGACAGACCGGTACGCAGCGAGGAGATCGGCTCATGGTCGACTGGACGATCCTTTCCCCAACATTCCTCACCGCCACGGTGGAGTGGGCGGAGGCTGTCGTCACGGTGCTGACCGTCGGCCCGGGCCACGCGACCAGCGATATCGAGAACAGGGAATGACGATGACGGCGCATTGCCCAAAGCTCGACGTTGAGGCGGCGAACGAGGCTTCGCCGTCGCAACGTTCGAGCGTCAGAACGAAGATGTCGGCAGCCGATTGGTTATCGCTTGCGGCCGCGCCGACCTTCGCGGTCATGGCGTTGCTCACCGCCGTCGTCGGCGGCGGCGCGCCCGATATGCTCTGCTCGCAAGTCACGTCGCCGTTCGCGGGAATGGTCACGATGTACGTGCTGATGAGCGCCTTCCACTCGGGGCCGTGGCTGAGGCTGATCGCGAGGCGATGTAGCGGCTAGCTGAACGCGCCACAACTGGATCGCGGCTTTGACATTCGCTAGTCTCGCTGTCACCGGCACAACAAACGCTGGGCGTCGATTTCCCGCCTTGTGGAATGGGACGCATCAACCAACAACAAGAAGCAGGGAAGCGTCTCCAATGAAGGAATTTGCAGGGAAGATTGCCGTGATCACGGGCGGTGGCACGGGCATGGGACGCGAGCTCGCGCGTCAGCTCGTGGCGGAGGGCTGCAATGTCGCGATGTGCGACGTCTCAGCGGAGGCGATGGCGGAGACGAAGCGGCTCTGCGAAACCGAGAAGCTGCCGCAGGGATTGCGCGTCACCACCCATATTGCCGACGTCTCGATCGAGGATCATCTCAAGCGCTTTCGCGACGAGGTGATCGAGCAGCAGGCGACCGACAAGATCCACTTGCTGTTCAATAATGCCGGCATCGGCGGCGGTGGCAGCCTGTTCACCAATACGCGCGAGCAGTGGGAGCGCACCTTCAACATCTGCTGGGGCGGCGTCTATCTCGGTGTCCGCACCTTCCTGCCGCTCCTGGTGAAGGCGGACGAGGGGCATATCGTCAACACCTCCAGCGTCAACGGGTTCTGGGCGAGCGTCGGCATGGGCGTGGCGCACACTGCCTACAGCGCGGCGAAGTTCGCGGTGAAGGGATTCTCCGAGGCGCTGATGAACGACCTCAGGCTGAATGCGCCGCATATCAAGTGCTCGGTGGTGATGCCCGGCCATATCGGCACCTCGATCGTCTCCAATTCGCGGAAAGTGCAGATCGGCACGGAATCCGACCAGCTCACCGAGCAGGAAATCCTGCAGGCGCGCCAGCGGATGAAGGGCGCAGGGATCGATGTCGATGCGATGTCGGACCAGGAGATCCAGCAGGCCGCGCTCGATCGCGCGCGGACCTTTCATGATGATGCGCCGACCACGGCGGCCGCCGCGGCCAAAATCATCCTCGACGGCGTCAAGGCCGATCGCTGGCGCATCCTGGTCGGCGAGGACGCCCATGTGCTGGACGAGCGCGTCCGCCAGACGCCGGAACAGGCCTACACGCCGGAATTCCTCGAGCGCATCAAGGCGGACGTCGGCTGGCGGCTGGGTTAGCCGCGCGCAACTCGCGCACGAGGGCTGGGCTGATAGGCGAGCCGGGCGTGGCCGGCGCAATAGGGCAGGCCGTCGACCGGCCGGTTGCCGCAGAAGCGGAAATCGCTGGCATCAGGGGTTTCGACCGGCCAGCGGCAGCGCTGCTCATCCAGTTCGAGCAGCGAACAGCAATGGCCGTTCGCGATCGGCTCCTCCGGCGGCGCCTCGCCGTATTCGGCCTGCAGCATCCGGATCTGATGCCGCACTGTCCTCGCGCGCGGCGCACGGGGCGAGGCTTTACGCGCCGGTCGTGTGGCGTCGTCGTCGCGCGGCTCCCGTGTCAAATTGAGGCGGGAGAGCTTGCCGATCACGGCGTTGCGGCTGACGCCGATGTCGACCGCGATCTCGCGGCAGGTCAGTCCGGCATCGAAGCAGCGCTTGAGCTGTTCGACGCGTTCGGGGGTCCAGATCGATAGGATGGCGGTCATGGCGATGGTCCCAGGTTGCCGGAAAGTTTCCGGGTTGGCTTGACCACCCTTCAGCCGGACCGTCTGACGCCTCGCTTCACGGCTTGCCGTTGTCGCGGATCGACAACAGCCCATCCTTGATCGCAAGGCGGATGCCTTCCTCGATCAAGGTCCGGGCGACTCCCGGGACGCTGGTGCCATGGGTGCCCTGTCTCACCAGCTTCTCCATGTAAGCGATGGTCGAGAGCGCCAAAGTGACGGGAATGCGATCGGTCTCGGCTTTCTCCGTGGCCATGGCAAAACGCTAGCCTTTTACGCCTGTACAGAAAAGTATCTATTCAGACTCTATTTAGTTTTGCACCGGTGAGTCAAACTGATTCGCTTTTCGCGCGATATCATATTGAAAAATAATGAGAAAATTACATTGTGTTCTGGGGATAACGTGCGCGCCCCGTGTACAGCGCCCAGAGCCAAGCGGCGAGGGCGCGGCGAAACGCGCGAGGATTTCACGATTTATGGGATTGCTTCCTGTCACCCAGGCCGACGATGATGCGGTCGGAAATTCGGGCGCAATGACAGTAACGAACGGGCTCTACACCATTCAGATCGAGATGACCGAGGGCGGGCAGGGCCGCGCCAACGGCGTCATCGTGCTGCACGACGGCAGGATCGCGGGCGGAGATTCGTATTTCTACTACTCGGGCTCCTACAGCGCCGATCACGGCAAGTGGCGCGGCGAGCTGACCACCAGCGAGCACACCAAGTCTGCCGGCGTCCTGCCGTTGTTCGGCGGGCGCGATGTGACCTGCGGCTTCACCGGTCTCTATTCGGCTGACACCGCGCAGGTGAGTGGAACGGCGCTGGTCGGAAAGACCAGCGTCATGTTCGTTGCCAGGCTGATGCTGCGATCGAAGCTATGAGGCGTAGATCATGATCCGATTAGACGGAATCGGATCATGATCTCCTCTCTTTGTTTGAGCATGACCTTTTCGGAAAACCGGTTTCCACTTTTCCGGATCGTGCTCTAGGACGCCTCGACCTCGACTTTCACGGGAAATTTCTGCAGCAACCGGCCGGCCGTCTCCGCCTTGTCGGGCGCGGCGCTGACGCGCAGATAAAGCCCGCGCGACGGATCGGTGATCGCTTCCACGTTCACCTCCTTGGCGAGGCCTTCCGCGGCAAGCAATTCGCGCGCGGCGTCTCCGGCGGCGATCTCGCGCAGCTTCGGCTTGAAGATTTTGCCGACCGGCGTCACCGGCATTTCCGAGATCACCGAGACCGCGCGCGGCCGCGCCGGCGGCTCGGGGATGTTCTCCTGGACGAACGCGGCAAGCGCCTGCGGATCGACCTGGACGCCGGGCTGGGTCGACACGAACAGCATCGGCACCTCGCCCGCGTAAGCGTCGGGGCGGCCGACCGCCGCGGCGAGCGCGACGCCCGGAAACTGCAGCGCCGCGTCCTCGATCGAGCGCGGATCGATGTTGTGGCCGCCGCGGATGATCACGTCCTTCGCGCGGCCCATGATGTAGACGAAGCCGTCGGCGTCGATCCGGCAGATGTCTCCGGTGCGCAGCCAGCCGTCGTGGAAAGCGTCTTCGGTCTGCTTCTTGTCGACATAGCCCGCGAACACCTGCGGCCCGCGGGTCAAGAGTTCGCCGACCGGCGAAGGCCACGGGCCGGTGTGCAGCTTGCCGCCCGCGAGGATCGCAAGCTCGACCAGCGGATTGCGGGTGCCGACGGCTTCGGGCCGCGGCTTGATGCCGTGGACGTCATGGGTGATGGCGCCGGCAAGCTCGGTCATGCCGTAGAGCTGCTGGATGCAGGGGCCGCCCCAGGCCGCAAGATAGCGGCGCTCGATCTCCAGCGGGCAGATCGAGGCGCCGGTGGCGGTCACCCGCAGGGACGAGATGTCGGCGTCGCCGACCGGGACGCCTGCGATGGCGCCAAGCGCGGTCGGGACATTGCCGTTGACGTTGACGCGGTACTTCTCGACGATCTTCCAGAAATTCGTGATCAGCGCCGGATCGCGCGCGCCGGCGGGGCCGGGGATGAACATGGTCGCGCCGGCCGACAGGCTGTTGGCAACCGTGCAGAACAGGCCGCCGACATGGAACAGCGGCAGCGTGACCGTGCAGCGTTCGCCCTTTCGGAAGTCGAGCGCCATCCGCGACGAGACGGTGGAAGCGACCATCGCGCGGTTGGTGAGCCGCGCCACCTTGGGATGACCGGTGGTGCCGCCGGTCGGGAGCATCACGGCGACGCGGTCGGCTTCGGAAAAATCCTTCGACTGGCCGTAATCGTCGCGCCATGCCGGATCGGGCTTGAGCACCTCACCATCGAACGAGATGGTGCCGTCGAGCGGCGCGATCACGATGCGCTTCAGCGACGGCACGTCGCCCTGCAGGCCCTCGATCTTCTCGTAGAGCCCGCCCGGTATGCCCGGTGGCGGCGCCAGCAGCAGTTTTGCCTTGATGGCATTGAGCTGGGCGATGATGGCCTCGCGTGTGAACAGGAGATTGAGCGGCTCGGCGATGCCGCAGGCGGCCGCGCCCCAGATCGCGGCGATCGCGGCCGGGCAACTCGGCAGCAGGATCGCGACCGCATCCTCCTTGCCGATACCCTCACGACGGAAGAAGTTTTCCGCCGCCTTGACCGAGCCCATGAGCTGATCGTTCGAGAGGGTGACCGGATTGGGATCGAGGGGCGAGCGCAGATAGATGACGCACTCCGCATTGGGATCGCCGAGCGGGCCACGGGCGATCAGATCGAGGATGCGCGGGCAGGCGGCAAGCTCCTGCCGCATTTCCTGTTCGCGGGCGGCTTCTTCGGCCGGCGATAGCCTCTCTTTCAGCATGTGTCTCCCTGTCGTTTTTGTTTTCGTTATTCGATTGTATCGGGTCGATTGTATCGAGCGCAGCTTGCGAAGCACAAGTGCGGCAATCGGTCATTCCCGGGCGAAGCCTAGCATCGAACCCGGAGATCTCGCGGTCACGAAACAGAGCACGCCGGCGATTCCGGGCTCGCACTTTCGTGCGCCCCGGAATGACCGCGGCAGGTCAGCCGTGCGCGACCGCCTTTGCGATCATGCAGTGGATACCTTTGGCACCGTTGACGGTCTGCGTGACCCGCAGATCGGCGGCGAGGCTACACAGCGTGTACGCATCCTCGCGCGACAGATTCCGCTTCTCTCCGAGCAGCGCGATCATGTCGCGCAGCGCGCGCACCACGCATTGGTCGAGGTCGGAATCCATCGCCATCGTCATGTAGTGATCGGCGGTCTCGGCGCGGGGATAGTTGAGCCGCAGGTCCTTGCGCAGCGTCAATTTGAAGCGGCCCTGCAGCGCGGTCTCGATCGCGGTGACGCAGACCTCGCCGTCGCCCTGTACACCATGGCCGTCGCCGCACGAGAACAGCGCGCCGGGCACGAACACCGGCAAATAGAGCTTGGCGCCCGGTCCGAGCTCCTTGTTGTCGAGATTGCCGCCCATCGCGCGCGGGATCAGCGAGGTGATGCGGCCCCAGGCCGGCGGCGGCGCCACGCCCATCACGCCGAAGAACGGTTTCAGCGGCAGCTCCAATCCCCAGGGCAGGCGGCCGACCATGCGCTCGCGGTCAAGCGGGATGTTGAGGATGCGCGGCTCGTGGAAATCATCGGGCAGGGTGCCGGAGAGAGGCTTGATCAGGTTGTAGCCCCAATCCTGCCGCAGCCCGACGTCAAGGATATCGACCTCCAGCACATCGCCGGGCTCGGCGCCCTCGACCGCGATCGGGCCGGTGAGGATGTGGCCCGGCAGCATCCGCTCGGACCTCGCATGGATGTCCGCAAGCTCCGGCGGAATGTGAAATTTGGTCCGGTCGGGCACCACGTCGGGGCCGCCGCTGACGGTGTCGATGGTGACCTCGTCGCCGCTCTTGATCGCGAGCACCGGCTTGAGTTTTGCTTCGAAGAAGCCCCAGTGGCAGGTCTCGGGGCTCGCAGGGAGATGATGGTGTGTCATGGGATTTCTCGGGCGAGCATGTAACGTGTGACGCGCATCGCATTTAGAATGGGCTTTTGCAGTCAGATCAATCGTTGCCGGATCACTTCCGGCGGAAATTATTGTATGAGCCGATGCCGCGGCCATGAAGCGGATCAGCACCATGCGTATCCGCGCGAGATGGAATGCCGGTCGGTTTGTGCTATGGCGCTGTCCGTTGATCGGATCGGAGGCCACCGCGGGTGTTTTTTGTGCTGTCGAAGACGCTCGGCGTCATGCTGCTGCCGGGCAATTTCCTGATTGGCATCGGCGTGCTCGGGGCCATCCTGCTCGCGACGCGGTTTGCCGCGCTTGGCCGCAAGCTTTTGGTCGCGGTGATGGTGCTGCTTGTCGTGGCCGGGTTCTCGCCGCTTGGAAACCTGTTGCTCTATCCGCTCGAGGCGCGCTTTCCGCCGTGGAATCCCGCGGAGGGCGCGCCCGATGGCATCATCGTGCTTGGCGGCCCGGTCGATTCCGACGTTTCGGCGTCACATAATACGCCGATTGTGCGTAACGCGGCCGATCGCATCATCGCCACGGCCGCGCTCGCGCGAAAATATCCGAATGCCCGTGTCGTGTTTTCCGGCGGCAACGCCAACCTGATTTCCAATGACGCCAAGGAAGCTGATTACGTGGCGGAGATATTCGAAGGCCTCGGCATCGCGAAATCGCGGCTGACCATGGAACGGCAATCGCGCAACACGTGGGAGAACGCCGAATTCTCCAAGGCGCTGGTGGCCCCGAAACCGGGCGAGCGCTGGCTACTGGTCACTTCAGCATTTCACATGCCGCGATCGATTGGGCTGTTTCGGAAAGTGGGATTTCCGGTCGAGCCCTATCCCGTCGACTGGCGGGTCGGGACCGGCAACGACGTCTTCTGGTTCACCAACACCGCACTCGATGGATTGTCACGGACCGATCTTGCGGTGCGCGAATGGATGGGCCTGATCGCCTATCGCGCGGTCGGCCGAACCGACACGTTGCTGCCGGGGCCAGTCCGCTAGCTAGGTCGTGTACTCATAAACTGAGTACCCCCGGAGTACGGTTGTTTGACGTCCGCTTGTGTGACGGGTTTCGGACGCCGGCCGCCGAATACGCGGCGCTCTCTCTCAAGCGGCCGGCATCCGAAACTCTTCGCGCTCTCTCTCAAGCGGCCGGCATCCGAAACTCTTCACAATAGGAGACGTTAACTGGTGCCGTACATGTGAAAAAGGCCACCGACCAGGGCAGCCTTACGGTGCTGAGAGAAGTGCGAGGGCGATCAGAACCACCACGCGACGATCACAAGGGACGTGATCGCCCGGCTGTGATCGTCCGCGCGAGCTCCGGTCCAAAACTGCGGATTAGGCGGACAAGTCGTGGAGCTGTGGCCCAGGGATTCAGCTCCGATTTCTATCGCCCTCAAAAGTGGCGAAGTGGCACCATATCGTTGCTTTCATACGTGCAGCGTACTTGCGGGCCGCCCTGCTCAAGGACCGTATGGTTCGCCAAGCCTCCGTGGCTTCTAACCACGCTTTGGCTTGCTGGAACCTCGCATAGGCCCAGGCAAATGCCGGGATCTTCATTAACTTGTCTCGGGTGAGACTGAATAGACGCTCTACCAGCACGAGCTTTAACAGCTCGCCCGTGATCAATGTTAAAGCGCTGCTCAGAAACTGAAATAGTTTCTCCCCAGCAACCTGATTATCCTACCCCCGGTGCAGGAACTTTTCGCGTGTTCCTTCCAATGGAGCCCTACTGGGCCGCTATTATCGCTGCGGGTGCAGTGCAGAGCAGGCGTCCTGCCGCAGTTCGTTATGGAAGAAGTCGACCGGTAAACCAGCGGAACGCGCAGCCGACTTCGTCCACTCAAGCTGCGAGATTGGTGTCGGAAGAAGAGATTGGTGTCGGAAGAAGAGAGTACGGCCGGTCTGCTTAAACGCGATGTTGCCGAGGATCAGAACGACAGGTCCGGCCAAAACGATCAGCAGCACGGTCTCCGTTGGACATCGGGTCAACCCTTCGATGGTCCGCGCTGGCGGGGTACTTCGAATCGGCGGAACAACCGGGACCTGACGGATTCGCTCCCGCCCTACGACTCACGGCCGGTGCGCACGACCACTAAGGGGTCGCGTGCCCCAAAAATGGATACGCAGCCATCTCCTTCGAATACTTCCGGAATATGTCGATTTGCTTGCTTGTAAATTCTGCAATGACGGCGAAAAATTCGAATGGTGACCTGATCGTCACAAGCCTCTGGCCGAATTCAAAAGCAAATTGCATGTTGGCTTGTGCCATTTCCAGAAGCTGCGCTTGATAAGCCTGCAGGTTTGCCGTCACTAAAGAAAGATCAAATCCTTCCTTTGGATTCTTGTCCCTAATCGTCTGATGGAAGGCATCTTGTAAGGTAGCCACCCGATTCTCAACGGTGAGAGCCTTTTGTTTTGAATCGTCATGAAGCTTGGGCGGTTCAGTCGAGCCTGCGGCATCAGAGTGCAGAAGGTTGTCTTTCGGGCTTCTAACAATAGCCTGCTTTTTCCGTTGGGCCCGTGCGGCTTTTCTAGGGCCGCGGGCGGGCTTTGACGCTATCGCTCGTTTACGGTTACTCATCTGACGCTCCAAGAGAATGGTCGACCACAACGGTCATTTCTGAAAAGACAACAACAGGCCTTGCGGTGTAGCGTTCCTAACGCGACTAAGGGATTTTCCCGCATGAACTTAGATCTAGTAGCAACGCCGACCAACGAACGTTGAGCTAGCGCGCCCAGAGATCAAAAACGGTGCCGATCCGCACGTCCAGGTGACAACAGTCAGCCCACTCGTTGTGCGCCTCCTGCCATAGCTCTATAGCGTCCACTCACTAACTGCTTCGCATGAGGTTTGGTCGCGTCGTCATCATCGCAGATGATCTCAACGATCCGGATGTGGTTTTCGTCCTCGATGGTGCAGGCGTACAGCTGACTGGATGGGTTATGTGGGTGCCCTCAGTCCGGGTGACCGGAGCCACTCGTTTATGTGCGCGGCGGTTTCGGCCTGACGAGCTCTTCGGATAAGCCGTTCGCGCTGGACGCCGTGCGGGGTGCCTCGCGCCTCTTTTCGCAAGCGCTGAGCCTCGTCGATCAAGCGCTGATCTAAAGATGTAGTTTGTTTGAAACGGCGTCGCTGCTGCATGGCGGCTCCTCGGTTCCGGGAGGGGCGGGAGCGCAACGGGCGTTCTCATCACCGATAAATGCCACAGGACCGTGCGGTGATGGCTAAAGGCGTACTACTGCTTAAGTCTCGCGTATGTCCACAAGTGCACACATGTCAAATTAGGCCATGAATAGACTCAAGCCGCTGCCGCCGAACAAGCTACGCGGCGTGCCAGGGGTGAACGACGTCGTGTCCTCAATGCTATCTTCTGGGTCTTGCGATCCGGGGCGCCGCGGCGCGACCTGCCGGATGACTTCGGTCCTTACACACTTGTTACGATCGCTTCGTTCGCTTCCGACGAGCGGGCGTCTGGGCCAAGATTATAAGCGCAAGGTTAAGCCGCCTACTCAGACAGCTTGGTAAGGGCCTCTCCCTTATGAGCGGCAATATGGTCTGTCTTGCTGCTCTTGATCTCGTACTGCGGTGATTCCGGGCTAGCGTGATGCGTATGGCCTTTGTAGTTGAAATCCTTGATGTGAACCCGGATGATCGTGCCGCTGACATGCCCGGCTTCCGAGTTCCACCGGACTCGATCGCCGACCTTGAATCGTTCAGCCATCCGCAGCCTCCTTGTCCGGACAGACGTACAGCCACTACCAAACGCATTTTAGCGCTCTATCTTCATCGTGTGAAGCAACGCCATCCGCTCCATTTGCATGATGCCGATCGAAATCAATCCCATCTACACGGTCGGTCACGCGACGCGCAGCATCGCCGAATTCGTCGAGCTCTTGAACGTCGGTTCGATCGGGATGGTCGTCGACATCCGTAGCTTCCCGCGGTCACGAACCAACCCGCAGTTCAATATCGACAAGCTGCCTGAGGCGCTTTCGGTTTGGCAGATCGGCTATATCTGGATCGAGGAACTCGGCGGCCGACGACCAAAATCGAAAGCGGTGCCACCCGAAGTCAATGGCTTCTGGATCAACCAGAGCTTCCACAACTATGCGGACTACGCGCTCTCTGACGAGTTTCGCAAGGGGTTGTCGCAACTGGAGCAATTGAGTTTGGAGCGGAGGTGCGCGATCATGTGTTCGGAAGCCGTCTGGTGGCGTTGCCATCGACGGTTCGTCGCCGATTACCTTCTCCACCATGGACGAGATGTCTTCCACTTGATGGGACCGGCGCGCGCTGAAATTGCCAGAATGACCGCCGCGGCGCGCAAGGACGGCGCATCACTGGTCTATCCGCCGTCGTGACGCCCTGGAACGTGGGTCGCAACCGGCTGTCGATCGGGCTAAGATCGGGCAAAACAAGCCGGGAGCTTACGCCATGCAACAGCAGACACCGCCCGAACAATTCGATCCGGCCACCATGGTGGCCGATCTCAACAGCCTGCTCAGGCTGAAGACGACCGTGATCGGCCTGAAGCTGTTCGAGCGGGTCGAGGACATGATGGCGATCCCGAAGATCCGGCGCCCGACCGCGGTCCATACCACGGACCAGATCGTGAGCATGGCCTCGCGGCTCGGCTGGACGGTCGGCGTCACTGCCGACGATCTCGTCGGCGCGCAATGCCGCGCCGTGATCGGGCTGGCGCCACAGGACGAGAAATGGCTGGCGGGCGAATCCTATGTCGGCGTCTGGCACGGCACGGCGGAAGATGCGCGCAGGCGCCAGGAGGCGCTGGATGTGGTGCCCTATGGCCAGTACAAGGCGTTCGTGGCAAGCCCGCTTGCGAGCGGCCGGCTCAATCCGCCTGACATCTGCCTCGTTTATGCGACGCCGGGGCAGATGATCATCCTGATCAACGGCCTGCAATATACTGGCTACAAGAAGTTCGAATGGGGCGTGGTAGGCGAAACCGCCTGTGCGGATTCCTGGGGGCGGGCGCTGAAGACGCGCGAGCCGTCGCTGTCGCTGCCTTGCTTTGCCGAGCGGCGCTATGGCGGCGTGCCTGATGAGGAGATGCTGATGGCGCTGCCGCCGGCCGATCTCGCCAAGGCGATTGCCGGCATGAAACAGCTCGCCAAGAACGGCCTGCGCTATCCGATCGCGCCCTACGGCATCCAGGCCGACGTACGTGCCGGCATGGGCGTGTCGTATGCGAAGAAATAGGAACTCCTGCCGTCATTGCGAGGAACGCCAGCGACGAAGCCTTCCATGTCCCCACAAGCGGTGAAATGGATTGCTTCGCTTGGCTCGCAATGACAAGAAGGGGCAATCGTTCGTTTCAGGGAAAGTCATCCTATGTTGTCGAAGTTCGACATCGTCGTTTATGGCGCAACCGGCTTCACCGGCCAGCTCGTCGCCGAATATCTCGCTGAGCATTACAAGGGCGACGGCCTGAAATGGGCGATGTCCGGGCGCAGCAAGGACAAGCTCGCTGCGGTGCGCGACGCCATTGGCGCGCCTGCGGACACGCCGCTGATCGTCGCCGATTCAAGCGACGTCGCGTCGCTGAAAGCCATGGTTGGTCAGACCAAATCCGTGATCAGCACGGTCGGCCCGTATCAGCTCTATGGCAACGACCTAGTCGCAGCTTGCGTGGAGGCGGGTGTCGATTATTTCGATCTCTGCGGTGAGCCGATCTGGATGCGGCAGATCATCGACAAGCACGAGGCTGCGGCGAAGGCGAGCGGTGCGCGCATCGTGTTTTCCTGCGGCTTCGATTCCGTGCCGTTCGAGCTCGGCGCGTTCTTCGTACAGGAGGAGGCGAAACGCGTGTTCGGCACGCCGGCATCGCGCGTCAAGGGCCGCGTGCGCGACCTTAGCGGCACGCTCTCGGGCGGCACCGCGGCAAGCGCCAAGGCGACCTTCGATGCTGTTGCCAAGGATCTTAGCCTCGTGGCCATTCTGAAGGATCCCTTTGCGCTGACGCCCGGATTCAAAGGCCCCAAACAACCGCAAGGCAACAGGCCGGCCTACGAGGAAGACCTGCAGTCATGGGCGGCGCCGTTCATGATGGCGCTGATCAACACGCGCAACGTCCATCGCTCGAACATGCTGATGGGTTTCCCCTACGGCAAGGAATTCATCTACGACGAGATGGTGCTGACCGGTGCCGGTGAGAAAGGCGAAGCCAACGCCAAGCTGGTGATGGCCGCGAACGCCGAGAAGACCGGTCCGAACGCGCCAAAGCCGGGTGAGGGGCCTTCGCAGGAAGAACGCGAGAACGGCCGCTACGATCTCCTCTACGTGGCGATTGTGCCGGACGGCCGCCAGGTGCGGGCGTCGGTGAAGGGCGACCGCGATCCCGGCTATGGATCGACAGCGAAGATGATCTCGGAATGCGCGATCTGTCTGTTGCGCGATGCGCCGGACGTTCCGGCCGGCATCTGGACGCCGGGCGCTGCGATGAAGGACAAGCTCATCAAGCGGCTGGTCGATCACGCCGGCCTGACGTTCGCGGTGGAGAAGTAGAAGCCGCGAATCGTAGGGTGGGCAAAGCGAAGCGTGCCCACCATCCACGATCGGTGCAAGAAAGGTGGCACGCTTCGCTTTGCCCACCCTACGAGCTACGCCGCCCGCGGATCATAGACGTACATGAAATCCATGCATCGTGACGTCACCGGTAGCAGCAAACTCAGCACTTGATCACGAACCCACGCGCCCGCGGCGCTGAATTCGCGCTTGCTGTTGCCGTTGCGGCGGGCGATCGCGACGATTTTTTCCGCGCGCGGGCGGCGCTCGTGCTCGAAATTCTGGAAGGTGAGGCCGAGTTCCTGTCCGTCGAGCATAAGCTTGCCGAGCCGCATCGCGTCTTCCAGCGCCAGCGAAGCGCCCTGGCCGGCATGCGGGCTGGTGGCATGCGCGGCGTCGCCGATGAGGAGCGAGCGCTTGCGCGACCAGGTCGGCAAGCTTGCCACATCGAGCGTGTCGGTCACCACCATGTTGTCGGCGGCCTCGATGATGCGCGGGATCGGATCGTGCCACCCTTGATGGAAGTCGCTTAAATGCTGCTTCAACGCCGGCTGATCCATGGCACGGAACGTGGCGGCGTCGACACCGTGCGAGGGCTGCGTGCTCCACCACATCACGCCGTCGGCGGGATCGGCGCTGCAGAAGCCGTAACCGAAGAAGCCGCTTTGGCCGAACGTGGTCTCGACGCGCCCGCCGATCGATCTGCCTTCGAGCACCGAACGAGGCACGAAGCCGCCGAAACCGATCAGCCCGGTGTCGAACGGCTCAGGCCCGTCCGGCACCACATGGCGCCGCACCCTCGAGTGCACGCCGTCGGCGCCGATCAGGAAATCGCCCTCGGCGGTCGTGCCGTCGGCGAAATAGGCGACGATCGGCTGGTCGGGGCGGTCGATGATCTTGACCAGGCGCTTCTCGAAATAGAGCTCGGCGTTCGAGCACCAGGCCTTGTTGAAGAGGATCGCCTGCAGTGTGGCGCGACGCAGATTCACCGCCGGCTGCCCGAAGCGCTTCTCCATGTCGCGGTTGATCGAGCCGAGCTTCCGGCCCGATTGCGAATAAAAATCGAAGGATTCGGCGATCGAGCCCTGACGGATCAGTTCGTCGGCGAGGCCGAGTTCGGCCATCACCTGCATGCCGTTCGGCGCGATCTGCAGGCCGCCGCCGATGCCGCTCGAATGCGGCCAGCCCTCGTAGACTTCGACGTCATAGCCGGCACGCTTGAGGAAGATCGCAGCGACAGGGCCGGCGATGCCGCCGCCAATGATCAGGGCCTTGCGGGGACGGCGCGGCATGGCTTGCTCCGTTCGGTTGCGTGCGTTAGGAAATGTGAGTAATTAATTGTCTTAGTTTATAAGATATATGTTTACTAAGAGATGGGAGAGGCCTTGTCAAGGTTGAAGCCGCGCGCGGCGTTGATGCAGGAACTGGAGGAGGCAATGCGGCGGTCCTCCGCACAGGGCGTGCTGTACGGGCAAGCCGTTGCCAATGTGGCGGGAATTTCCGGTTCCGACCTCGAATGCCTCGACTTCCTCAATCTCGAAGGCCGCGTAACGGCGGGCCGGCTTGCGGAGGTCACCGGGCTCACCACCGGCGCCATCACGGGCGTGGTCGACCGGCTGGAGAGAGCCGGCTTCGTGCGCCGCGAGCGTGATGAGACCGATCGCCGCAAGGTCTATATCGTCACTGTGCCCGAGAACGCTGCCAGGATTGGGCGCTACTACCTGCCGATGCAGGAGGCGATGCACCGGCTCTGGAGCACCTATTCGGAAGCTGAGCTGCAATTGCTGCTGCGCTTCGCCAACGAGGGCTACAAGTCCGTGCTGGAAGCGACCGAGAAGCTCAAGGGGCTGCTCGATACGCCCGAGGAGAAGCCGGCTAAGAAGCGCGGGCGTCCGCCTCGGCGGTGAGTGCCGGCTCGATAGCGGGACGGTAGTGCGCCGCAGCGACATACATGCCCCACATCGCCCCAAGCATCATCCAGAAGTGCCGCCAGTGATCGGTGTCGATGATGAAGCTCTCGCCGACGGTGCCGAGGAAAGCCGAGAAGATTGCCAGATAAGTCCGCTGCCAGGGTACGGGCAGGAAGACATAGCGGAAGCCCGTCATCACGGTAACGAAGACCAGCGCCGGATAGACGAGGCCGGAGATCCAGCCGCCTGACATGAACGCGTTCAGGTAGGAATTGTGGGTGTCTTCGGGGAAGTAGTTGCGGAACTGCAGCGGCCCGATGCCGAAGGGCAGATCGAGCGCCATCTCGGCACCAAGGATGTGGCGCCCGAACCGGCCGAAGCGTCCTTCGTCATAGCTCTGGTCGAAGCTCGCGCGCTGCTTGAACATCTGCGCGGTCGAGTCGAACGACAACAGGATCGCGACCAGCGCGACCGCGAGGACGATGGCCACGAGCGCCATCACGATGATGCGCGAGCGTTCCGTCTGCGAGCGGCTGGTCAAGACCATCGACGCCAGCATGAAGGCCGCGGTGATGACGAGGCCGCCCCAGGCCGCGCGCGAGAACGCGAGCAGGATCGCGAGCGACATGATGCCGAAGGCGATGGTGTTGCGGAAAGCCTTGGCGGGAGGGGCGGAGACGACGCTTTGCAATGAGAACAGCGCCGGCAGGATCAGGAAGGCGCCGAGCACGTTCGGGTCCTTGAAGGTGCCGCGCGCGCGCTCATACAGGGTCAGGAGGTCGTAGCCGCCGGGCACGAGGTGGAAATAGCCGCCGATCGCCGCGAGCGACGCGATCATCCCGCCGACGACCAGGCCGCGCCGGAGCATATCGAGGCGCGCCTCGGTATCTTCGGAAGTAACCATGGCGAAGAACACCACGGTGACCGCCATGTACCAGGATGTCGCGATCCAGGTCGCGATCTCCGGCCTGTCGAGGACCGGGATGGCGCCGATGCTGTAGCCGACATTGAGCGCGACGAGCATCATGAGCAGCGGCATGATGGCAAGCCGCATTCGCAGGCCGGTGGCGAAGAAGATGATGACCGCCGTCAGCGTGACCAATTCGTAGGGGCTCGGCTCGATGAAGACGATCGCGCCGGAGGCGCCCGCCAGCCACACCATCGCGCGCTGCAGCGCCAGCACGCCGGGCGCGGCTTGCGGAAATGAACTCTCGGCTGTCGTCGCATACGCCATTGCGAACTCACGCAACCAAACCGACGGCCCTCAATACGCGTTCTCGTTCTTGGTCAGCAGCGAGAACGGCGTCTTCAGGAGGATGTAGAGGTCGAACAGCACCGACCAGTTCTCGATGTAATAAAGGTCGAACTCGACGCGCTTCTGGATCTTCTCGTCGGTGTCGACCTCACCGCGCCAGCCGTTGATCTGGGCCCAGCCGGTGATGCCGGGCTTGACGCGGTGGCGGGCGAAATAACCGTCGACGGCTTCATCGAACAGGCGGTTCTGCAATTTGCCCTGCACCGCATGCGGGCGCGGGCCGACCAGGGAGAGATTACCTTTCAGCACGACGTTGAAGAGCTGCGGCAATTCGTCGAGGCTGCTCTTGCGGATGAAGCGGCCGACGCGGGTGACGCGCGGATCGTCCTTGGTGACGACCTTCGAGGCGGTGGGATCGGCCTGATGATGATAGAGCGAGCGGAACTTGTAGACGTCGATCCGCTCGTTGTTGAAGCCGAAGCGCTTCTGGCGGAACAGCACCGGGCCCGGACTGTCAAGCTTCACCGCGAGCGCCACCAGCCCCATCACCGGCAGCGCGGCGAGCAGGATCAGGCCGCCCACGATCCGGTCGAACAGCCATTTCATCACCAGGTCCCAGTCGGTGATCGGGGCCTCGAACACGTCGAGCGTCGGCACCTTCCCGAGATAGGAATAGGAGCGGGGACGGAAACGCAGTTTGTTGGTGTGCGTCGACAGGCGGATATCGACCGGCAGCACCCAGAGCTTCTTCAACATTTGCAGGATGCGGGTCTCGGCCGAGATCGGCAGCGCGAACAGCACGAGGTCGACGCGGGTGCGGCGGGCAAACTCGACGATGTCGTCGACCTTGCCGAGCTTCGGGCTGCCGGCGCAGCTATCCATCGCGCGATCATCGTTGCGGTCGTCGAACACGCCGAGCACGCGGATGTCGGTGTCGGACTGCGCCTTGAGCGCTTCGACGAGCTGCTCGCCGTTCTCGTCGGCGCCGACGATCACGGTGCGGCGGTCGAGCCGGCCGTCGCGCGCCCAGCGCCGCACCAGGCCGCGCAGGATCAGCCGCTCGGCGATCAGGGCGGCAAGACCCACGAAGAAGAATGCCGTCAGCCATACCCGCGAGATCTCGCCGCCGAGCTTGACCAGGAACGACACGCCGATGAACAGCAGGAACACGATCGCCCAGGACGAGATCATGCGCGTCGTCTGCCGCAACTGTCCGCGGAACATCTGGATTTCGTAGATATCGGCAGCCTGGAAGCAGACCACCGCCGATATCGTCATGGCAAGGATCGCCGCGACATATTCCCAGCGGAAGCCGGAGAGCGGCATCACGTACCAGAGGTAAAGCGCGACGCCGACCAGGCTCAGCAGGATGAAATCGACGAGGCGAACGATGCCGGTGATGACAACCGGCGAATAGGCGCCGCGGACCCTTTCATTGGTGATGGTGAGCGCGGCGGGCGATAGCCGGCGGCGCCGTTCGACCGGCGGACGGCCGCCACCGGCGGTCGCTGTCGCGTCCAGCATCGAGCGTGCGTTAATCGGTTCCACGTCGTTACGTCCGTTGTTTGAGCATGATCTTTTCGGAAAACCGGTGCCCACTTTTCCGGATCATGCTCTTGCGGCCGCAGATAGGGGTGCAAAGGCCGCTGCGGAATTGCCCCGCGTCAGGGATTAGGGGAGAAATCGGAACAAACGGTTACGTGGGTAACTTGTGGTTAACGATTGGCAAACGCGTCGCGATAGCCGGCGAGCACGCCCTCGACCATCGCCTTCTGCGAGAAATGCGCAAAGATGCGCTCGCGCAGCGCCGTTGCGCGCGCCAATGTCGCGGCGGGATCGTCGAGCGCGCGACTGATCGCTTCCGCCATAGCAGCAGCATTGCTCGGTGCAAACAGCGCATCCGTGTGCGGGCCGAAGATCTCGGGGATGCCGCCGACATTGGCGGCTACCATCGGGATCCCCGCGGCCGCAGCCTCGATCACGACATAGGGCATGGAGTCGCCGCGAGAGGGAACGACCAGCAGCTTGCCTTTCGAGAACCCGTAGCGCGCTTTGACATGGCCGATGAAGCGCGCGGCATCGCCAAGCGCAAGCTGTTTGACCTGTGCCTTCAGCTTCTCCGACTCCTCGCCGTCGCCGGCAAGCGTCAGCGTCACCGGCTTGCCTTCGGCGCGCAGTTTCGCCACGGCGTCGATCAAGAGGTCCGCCCCCTTGATGTGCCTGAACTCGCCGACATAGACGATGTCGGTGGCATCATCAGTGCGATCGATCGCATCGAACTCTTCCGCGGTCACGCCGTTGAACACGCAGCGCACCACGCCGCTGGTCGGCGTGCCGACCGTGCGTTGATAGGTGTCGCGTGCGAAGGCGCTTTCGAACAGGAACAGGTCGGTGCTGTTCATCAGCGCGCGCTCGAGCCGGCTGTAGAAATTGCCTTTCAGCGTATCGAGCGGGTAGTGCAGCGAGCCGCCATGCGGCGTGTAGACGCGAATCGTCTGCTTGGAGTGCGGCCGCAGGCGGACGTAAGCGCCGGCCTTGGCGCCGTGGCCATGCAGCACGTCCGGCTTCCATTTCCATATCAGGCCGGCGATCTGCGCCCAGACCATCGCATCGGCAAACCGCGGCTCGCGGCGAATGGCCACACGGCGGACGCCGAGTTTCAGGCGCGGCTCGATTTCCGCAAGCGCGGTGGCGGCGCGCTCGCCGCCGGTGATGCTGTCCGTGACGATGCCGACGTGATGGCCACGCTCGATCTGTCCGTTGGCGACGTCGAGGATATGACGAAAGATCCCGCCGACAGGGGCGCGCACGACATGCAGGATGCGGAGCGGCTGGTCGGAATCCATGGTCACAGCCCACGCCCGCTAATGAATATGCGATCGCCGGCAGAGGCGCCGCGCGCAAGCATCGAAAGCAGGCGAAAGACAGCGGCGCGCAGGCGGCGCATTCTGGGAATCCCGACAAAATATCGCGGCCGATTAAGGACGCCCATGGTTAACAAAGCGTGACGCGCGGGCGTGTGCGTCATGCTGTTCGTCAAGCGGGCCGATTAACCCAGCGGCAACCTTAATGGAGTGTAATCGCGCCGGCCGAAGCAGATTGAGTGGCGTCCCCGCGGGAGTGAACAATGCGTTTTGCGTTCTGGCGTGCAGGAAAGGACAGGGCCGTGGTCCAGCGCGCGCTTGCAAAGCCCGCGTCGGCTGCGACCGTTGCCCCGTCGCCCGTAGGCGATCTCGACCTGCCTGCGCTCGGTCGGGCGCTGATGCGCAAGCGGAGCTGGATCATCGTGCCGACGGTGCTGGCGTTCACGCTGTCGCTTGCCGCGGTCAATATGGTGACGCCGCGCTACAAGTCGGAAGCGCGCATCCTGATCGACGGCCGCGAGAACGTGTTCCTGCGGCCGAGCGGCGAGCGCAACGAAGAGCGCAACGTCGTCGATCCGGAGGCCGTCACCAGCCAGGTGCAGCTCCTGCTGTCGCGCGACCTCGCGCGCGAGATCATCAAGAAGAACAAGCTTGCCGAGCGGCCGGAATTCGATCCGGTGCTGCAGGGCTTCTCGCCGCTGAAATCGCTGCTGGCGCTGTTCGGCATTGGGCGCGACCCGTTCTCGCTGACGCCGGAAGAGCGCGTGCTGGAAGCCTATTATGACCGGCTCCAGGCTTATGCGGTCGACAAGTCGCGCGTCGTCGTCGTCGAATTCCAGTCGCGCGATCCCGAGCTTGCCGCGCGGGTCGCCAACTCGATCGCCGAAGGCTATCTGGTGCTGCAGCAGAATGCGCGGCAGGAGCAGGCGAGAACGGCGAGCCAGTGGCTGGCCGGCGAGATCGAGAATTTGCGGAAGAAAGTCGCGGACGCCGAATCCCGCGTCGAGGACTTTCGTTCCAAGTCGAGCCTGTTCGTCGGCACCAACAATACCTCGCTGTCCAACCAGCAGATGGGCGAGCTCAACACGCAGCTCAATAATGCGCGTGCACTGAAGGCCGATGCCGAGACCAAGGCGCGGCTGATCCGCGAGATGCTGCAGAGCGGCAAGCCGATCGAAGCTTCCGAAGTGTTCAATTCCGAACTGATCCGCCGCCTCAGCGAGCAGCGGGTGACGCTGCGCGCGCAGCTCGCCGAGCAATCCTCGACGCTGCTCGACAATCATCCGCGCATCAAGGAATTGAAGGCGCAGCTTGCCGATCTCGATCGGCAGTTGCGCGAGGAGGCGGGCAAGATCTCCCGCACGCTGGACAATGACGCGCGCGTTGCCGGTGGCCGCGTCGAGGCGCTGAGCGCGAGCCTCGATCAATTGAAGAAGCAGGCATCGTCCTACAACGGCCAGGACGTCCAGCTCCGCGCGCTGGAGCGCGAAGCCAAGGCGCAGCGCGACCTGCTTGAGTCCTATCTGGCGAAATATCGCGAAGCCAATACGCGCGAGAACATTGACGCAGGACCGTCCGATGGCCGCATCATTTCGCGCGCGTCGGTCTCCAATACGCCGGCCTATCCGAAGAAGCTGCCGATCGTGCTGATCGCGACGCTGGCGACGCTGTTGCTTTCTTCGGGCTTGGTCGTGACTGGCGAGCTCTTGCGCATGACCGCGCCGCGCGCAGCCGCGGCACCGGTCGTGCCGCCGATAACGGCGCGGGCGCCGGTTCGCGCTGCCGCCGTCGAGAGCGACGACGAGCGGGAACCGGAGCTGGAGCCGGCAGCGGGGCCCGAGCCCGAGGTCGAGGCCGCATCCATCGCGCCGCAGCCTGAAGCCGCCACTGCCATCGGAGAAATCGAAGAGCTCGCCGAGAAGCTGCGCCGGGCTGGCGCCGACGCACGCAAGGTTACGGTGCTGGGGACGGCCCCGAGCGAGAGCATCGCGCTGAGCACGCTGACGCTGGCGCGGCTGATGGCGCGCGAAGCCAAGGTCGCCGTCGTCGACCTTGCCGCGGCGTCGCCGACGATAGCGGCGGTCTCGACCGATCCCGGCGCGCCAGGGCTTGCCGAATTGATGCAGGGACAGGCGACCTTTTCGGAGATCATCACGCGCGACCGGCTGTCGCGGGTCAATCTGGTCAGTGCCGGCCGCCCCGGATTCGATCGCGCGCAACTGCAGTCGCCGCGGCTGACGCTCGCGATCGACGCGCTGCTCAGCGTCTACGACCACGTGCTGCTCGATGCCGGCACGGCTTCCGACCTGCCGGCCGATCTGTTGACGGCGCACGCCCGCGCCGTCGTGGTGCCGGACGCCTCGATGGCCGACGATGCCCGCCGCCTGATGCGCGAGCAGCTTGCCGCGGTTGGCTTCTCGGAAGTGACGATGCTGACGAAGCCGTGCGAGCCATCGGACGCCGTCGAGCCGGGCCCGCGCGTGGTCGCAGCGTAGACCAGCGGCGCCCGCAGGGCTGTGGCATATGAAATAGAACTTGGTGGGCGATCCCTTCGCGGCCCATCCTTCGAGACGCCGCTGCGCGGCTCCTCAGGATGAGGTCTGATTTCGCGGTGGAATCTTAGACCCTCATGGTGAGGAGCGCCGCTTGCGGCGCGTCTCGAGACGATGCTGCGCATCGCTCGGAGAACCACGAGGCCCGCATCGTCCACAGCCTCCAAACAGTTATATGCGATAGCCCTGACGACGCCCGAGGGTAGCTGAGACCTTCAATCGGTCGGCGTGAACTCGGTTGCCTGCACGATCGCTTTCCAGCGCTCGGATTCGGATGTGATGAGCCGGGCGAAGTCGGCGAGGGGAATTGCGTCGATCTCGACGAACTGTTTTGCCATGCCGGCTTTGACCTCGTCGGTGCGCAAGGCCGCCTGGATCGAGCCATTGAGCCTTTCGACTGTTACCGCCGGGGTCTTTGCCGGCACGAAAAACCCAAACCATGTAAGGTCCTGAAGCGAGGGATAACCGGCTTCGGCCATCGTGGGCACATCGGGAAGAAACGCGCTGCGGCGTGGACCGGTGGTCGCCAGCGCACGAAGCTCTCCGGACTGGACCAGGCCAACGGAACTGCCGAGCGGCATGATGGCCGAGGCGATCTCGCCTTTCACGAGATCCTGTATCGCGGCCCTGCCTTGATAGGGCACATGGAGATACTCGAACCGCGCAGTGCGGCCCAGCATCGCCCCGGTGAAGTGCAGCGTCGATCCAGCACCCGCCGTGCCGTAGGTCGCCTGCGTCGGATTGGCGCGGCACCATGTGATGAATTCAGCCAGCGTCTTTACCTCGCGCGGCACCTTCGGACCCACCGTCAGCAATGTCGGGAATGAGGCGACGGTCGAGACCGGAATAAAATCACGCGGCTCGTATCTGAGCGTCTTGTAGACGTGAGGAAACAGCGTCAAGAAGCCAAGCGGCGCCAGCAGAAGGACGGATCCATCGGGAGCGGCCGCCTTCACGGCCTCCACCGCGACCCGTCCGCTCGCACCTGGCCGGGTCTCGACCACGATCGACGCCGCATAATCCTTCATCTGATCGGCAACGAGCCTCGCCACGGCATCGGGAAGCCCGGGCGTGAAGCCCGTCAGTATATGCGCGGTCTTCAGGCTCGGCTCGGCGATGCTGTGCGGCACGAGACCGGCGGCGGAGAAAGCAATGCCGGCGCCTGACATTGCCAGCATTTCGCGGCGCGTCATCACCATCCAGGCCATCGGATCCTCCGCGTCTGAAACGACTGGGTCGAGAGGATGCTTGAGGCGGGCATATCCGTCCAATGCTAGTATGTGAGGGTTTCATAACTGTTTTGATAAGGATCGGACATGCAATCCATTGAGCGAGCCCGGCGCCGCATCAAGCTGCGCGATCTCCATATCCTGCTCGTCGTGGCGCAACGGGGCAGCATGGCAAAGGCCGCGGCAGAATTGGCGATTTCTCAGCCTGCGGTCTCGAGAGCGATCGCCGACATGGAGCATGCACTCGGGCTTCGGCTTCTCGACCGCGGCCGCAACGGCATCGACCCCACGCCGTATGGGCGCGCCCTCGTCAAGCGCGGCACAGCGATTTTCGACGAGCTGATGCAAGGGCTGGAAGAACTCGAATTTCTTGCCGATCCAACCATCGGACAGCTCCGCATCGGTAGTTCGGAAAGCGTTGCGGCTGGCCTGCTTCCAGCAGTCATCGATCGCTTCACGCGGCGCCATCCAGGCATCCGCCTGAATGTCGCGCAGATGGTGCTTGGCACCACGCGTTACAGCGAACTGCGCGAGCGGAGCATCGATCTGTTGCTGGGCTGGATCCCGACGCCGTTCGCCGAGGAAGATCTGGCGGTGGAGCCTGTGCTGAGTGACCCGCGGGTCGTGGTTGTCGGGCAGCGAAGCAAATGGGCGCGATGTTCCAAGGTCAGCCTGGCCGATCTTGCCGATGAAGCCTGGATCCTGCCGCCGCCGGACACCTTCCCAGGCTCAGCCACGGCTGATCTGTTTCGCGAAAGCGGATTGAGCGTGCCTCGCACGCCGGTCACGACGCTGTCGCTTCACCTCTGCTGCAGGCTCGCTGCGACCGGGAGCTTCGTCACCTTGCTTCCAAGCTCGATTGTGCAGTTCAGCGGCCGCGATCTGTCGCTGAAGAGACTTCCGGTCAAGCTGCCGCGAGCGTCGGCTGTGTCGGCGGCCATTGTAACGCTGAAGAACCGCACGTTGAGCCCGGCTGCCGAGATATTCGTCGCGTGCGTTCGCGAGGTCGCGAAGTCGATGGCAGGCAAATCGACGGCCCACACGCAATGAGCTGCACGTCGGTGTAATAGATGAAGCTCTAGGCTGTGTGGACTCTTGGGATTCTCAAATCAGACGGAACGTGATTCAAGGCTTTCTTTTAGGAGGAAGCCTTGGGGGTTCTGGATCGGCTCGTTCTAAACGACACGCAATGGGACCGTATC
>NZ_JBUYEN020000073.1:0-29542 GCF_055229415.2 Bradyrhizobium sp. Leo114
GACCGATCCTCTCCAACCCCATCAGGTGGCGGTCTTGCACCGACCCCGTACAGAAGCGAGACCCCGGCGAGCGGATGACGCAAAAAGGGATTGACTGAGCAAGGCCCGTTACAGAAGGGTGGGCAAAAGCGCAGCGTGCCCACCATCCGTACTCGGCTCGTGGCGGTGGGCACGCTTCGCTTTGCCCACCCTAAGGTTCGTTCCTCAAGAGGGTGAAACGGCCGCAAGCCTCGGGCGCCTTTCGCCGCGAGAACGCCGGCGCGCATCGCCTCGGTTCTTTGACATCAGAAGCGAAAACGTCGCGCCGGCATGGGCCGTCGTCATCATGTGCTCGGCAAGCGCGGCGGCAATCCATTCGACGCCGGCGGCGGCGTGAAGGACCGCCTGCCTCGCAACAACGAACGCCGCGCGACCGCGGGTCGTCTTCATCAGCGCGGTGCTCAATATACCCGGTCGACCGGCAAACCGAGCGCCATCGCTCCCGCATATTGCGCCTGCGGGCCCGATTGCAACGGATGGTAGCGCGCCGCCTGGATGTCGCGGAAGCGCCGCTCCAGCCCCGTTGCGCGATAGAAGCCTGCGCCGCCGGCGAGCTCCATCGCATATTCGACCGCCGAGATCGCATGCCGCGCGACGAGCTGGCGGCCCATCATCACCTGATTGACGGTCGCAGCCGACGGCGCATTGAGCCTGACAGCAGCCAGCATCCATTCCCGCGCGAGCCGCGCCGCCGCGAGCTCGGTATCCATGCGGCCGGCGAGCTGGATCGCATGCTGGTCCGGCGTCTTGCGCTTCGCGGTCGCGATTGCAATGTCGCGCGCGCTCTCGGCAACGCCGAGATAGACCGAGTAGATCAGCGGGAACGCGGTGGTCGCGATGATCTGGAACAGCGGATGCCATTCGCCGGCCTTGCGCTTTGCTGCGACCGCCGCCTCCGGCACGATGTGGCCATCGATCACGACATCGTTGGAGCCGGTGCCGCGCATGCCAAGCGTGCGCCAATTGTCGAGCACCTTCACATGCGGCGAGTTCATGGGCACGCCGAAATGCAGCACGGTCGCCGGCTCGCCTTCGCTCTCCAGCACCGCGCTTGTCATCAAGAGGTCGCCGGCGGGAGAGCCGGACGAGAACACTTTCCGCGCAGTGATGCGATAGCCGCCGTCGACCTTCTCGGCCCGGCCGGAGCCGCCGATCCAGTCCGAGCCGCCGCTCGACAACAGGATGATGCGCTCATTGGCGATGCGCCGCAGCAGCGGCTCCGCGGGAGCCGCCTTCTGCACCTTCCAGCGCCAGGCGGGGACCGCGACCTGGTGGGTGTGCATGGAGAAGGCGAGCGCGGTCGAGCCACTGTAATGGGCCAGCGTGCGCAGCATCTCGGCGAGTTCGTCGACCTCGACGCCGCCGCCGCCAAGCTCGGCCGGCACGCCGGCTTCAACGAGGCCTGCCGCCTTCAGGTCCGCGAAATCCTCGGCGACGAACCTGTCCTCGTTCGTCTCTTGCTCGGCGCGCCGCGCGAAAATCGGGCCGAGCTCCTCTGCGATCTGGACCGCGCTGCGCGATTTTGACGCATCGAAACTGTGTGCTGCGTTGCCGCTCATGACACTCTCCATCGTTGAGAATATCCACCGTGGGAGAGCCTAATTCCGCCGCAAAGGGCGCTCCAGTTCAGGAACTGTACTGCGACGCCGTGTCCATCGATGAGGTCTCTACAGCGTCCGGAATGCTTACATTTTTCGCGCCATCTTCCGGCCTGGTGCCGGGTCCGCGCTAGCATATCTGTACTACCGCATTTCAGGAGGAGCCGATTGCCTGACAGGACCGAGCGCGGAAGCTATGGGCAGTTTTGCCCGGTCGCGATGGCAGCCGAGATCGTCTGCAATCGCTGGACCGTGCTGGTGCTGCGCGAATTGCTCTGCGGCACGACGCGCTTCAACGACCTCCGGCGCGGCGTGCCGCGGATGTCGCCCTCGCTGTTGTCGAAGCGGCTGAAGGAGCTGGAGGTGGCCGGGCTGATCAGCGTGACGCCATCGGGCCAGCCGGGCGTGATGGATTATCGGCCGACGCAGGCGGGCGAGGATTTGCGCGAGGTGATCATGTCGCTTGGCTTCTGGGCCCAGCGCTGGGTCGAGTCCTCGCTGTCGCTGAAGAACCTCGATCCCTCACTTTTGATGTGGGACATGCGGCGGAACCTGCGCCCCGAGCCGCTGCCGCCGCGCCGCTGCACCATCAACTTCGTCTATCCGGAGCTGTCGGGCGAGCGCAAATCCTGGTGGCTCGTGATCGACGGCGCCACCGTCGACCTCTGCCTGACCGATCCCGGTTACGAGGTCGATCTCTATGTGACCTGCCCGCTGCGAACGATGACCGCGGTATGGATGGGGATCGCCACGCTCGAGCGCGAGGTGGCAAACGGCGGCATCGAGCTCACCGGCGACAAGGCGATCGCCCGCTCGATGCAGCAATGGCTGGGCTTGAGCCCGTTCGCCAAAGGCGTGCGCGCCGTCGGCTGACGTTACGCGCCCTTGTCGAGCAGCGCCTTGAAGTCCGTCCGCGCGCGCTGCGCCTCGGCCCGCGCGGCCTCGGAGGCGTCGACAAGGCCGAAATAGCCGTGGATCAGGCCCTGCCCGTCATGATGCGTGGTCGGCACATCGGCCTCGCGCAGCGCGTTGGCGTAGGCCACGCCCTCATCGCGCAGCGGATCGAACCAGGCGGTGGTGACGACGGCGGGTGCAACGCCCTTCAACTCCTTCGCCCGCAACGGCGAGACCCGCCAATCCGCGCCATGTCCGCGTTCTTCGAGATAATGCCCGCAGAACCACTCCATCACCGCGCGCGACAGAAAATATCCTTCCGCGTTCTCGGCCCGCGACGGAAACCGCGCATTCTCAGCAGTGTCTGCGAAATTGCCGACGACGTCGGTGACGGGATAGACCAGCAGTTGGCCGGCGAGCCTGATCCCGGCATCGCGGCAGGCGAGCGCGCTGGCGGCTGCAAGATTGCCGCCGGCGCTGTCGCCGGCGACGCCGACGCGGGCTACGTCGCCGCCGAATTCCTTGATGCGGCCGACCACGTCGCGCACCGCGGCAAAGGCATCCTCGAACGCGCCGGGGAAACGCGTCTCCGGCGGGCGGCGATAGTCGACGGAGACCACCACCGCGCGGGTTTCGATGGCGAGATTGCGCGCCTGCCGGTCATGGGTCTCGAGGTCGCCCGCGACCCAGCCGCCGCCGTGGAAAAACACGACCGTCGGTGCGGTCCCGCTGCCGTTGCGATAGACCCGCGCCGGCCGCGGCCCGGCGCCGCCGGCGACGTTGACGTCCTTCACGTGCTCGACCAGCGGCGGCGGGATCTCGGCGCGCGCGGCCGCCAGCGCCCGCAGCGATTCCCGCGCGCTCTGCGGCGTCATGGTCTTAGGATCGCGCAACGGCAGCAGCGGGATGATCTTCTCGATCACGGGATCAAGCGGGAGAGGCATCGAGTTCCTCCAAAATTCCGGCCGGCGTCGCAGAGCCGCCCGAGTGTTGTTGGTTATGAGCTCATTGGACAACAGGAACGCGGGAAGGACAACCGCCTCAGCCATCGTCATTGCGAGCCAACGGGTCGGCGCGGGGCGCCGCCCGATGACAGGCTCCGCGAAGCAATCCATGCTTCCGCGTGCGGAGAAATGGATTGCTTCGTCGCGGAGCCTGTCCTCGGGCCCGCCAGAGGCGGGACCCGTTGGCTCCTCGCAATGACGGAGATGTTACGCCACGTCGGCCATCGGCTCTGCCGACGGCGCCGCGGTAGCGAGTTCCTTGGCAAGCGCGGTTGCCGCGACATAGTCAGTCTTGCCGGAGCCGAGCAGCGGCACTTTGTCGACGATGCGGATGTCGGCCGGCACGGCGAGCTCGGAGGCACCTGTCGCCTTGGCCTGGCGCTGCACCGCAGATCGCTCGGCATCGCGCTGCGTGGTCAGGAGCACGATGCGTTCGCCCTTGCGCGCATCGGGAATGGAGACCGCAACCGAGATCGCCTGCGGCCACAGCGCGGACGCCATCGCTTCCACCGCCGACAGCGACACCATTTCGCCCGCTATCTTGGCAAACCGCTTGGCGCGGCCCTTGATGGCGATGAAGCCCGCGGCATCGATGGTGACGATGTCGCCGGTGTCGTGCCAGCCATCGACGAGCTTCTCCAGCACGCCGGGGTTTTCTGCGCGCAAATAGCCGAGCATCACGTTCGGACCGCGCACCGAGAGCCGGCCGCCCTCCTCGATGCCGGGGACCGGATCGAGGCGGTACTCCATCAGAGGCGAAAGCCGGCCCACGGTGCCGGGGCGGTTCGCCATCGGCGTGTTCATGGCAAGCACCGGCGCAGTCTCGGTGACGCCATAGCCTTCGAGGATGCGGATGCCGTAGCGCTCCATATAGACTTGCCGCGTGCGATCCTTCACCGCCTCCGCGCCCGCCAGCACCAGCCGCAGCGTGCGGAAGTCGTAAGCATGCGCCGAGCGGGCATAGCCGGCGAGGAAGGTGTCGGTGCCGAACAGGATGGTGGCGCCGGTCTGATAGATCAGTTCCGGCACGATGCGGTAATGCAGCGGCGAAGGATACATGAAGATCGGAATCCCCGCGAGCAGCGGCATCATCATCCCGCCGGTGAGGCCAAACGAGTGGAACACCGGCAGCACGTTGAACACCTTGTCGTTGCCATTGGCATCGACCCGCGCCAGCGCCTGCGCCGCATTGGCCAGGATGTTGCGGTGGGAGAGCACGACGCCCTTCGGCGTCCCCTCCGATCCCGAGGTGAACAGGATCACGGCGGGATCATCGGCCCTGCGCGCAACGCGCGGCGCGGTGCCGCCCAAGAGGCCGCGGATCTTGTCGAGCGCGTTGACGGTGGCGCGGATGTCTTCGAGATAAACGATGCGCGCTTCAGGAGCGATCCCCGCGATCAGCTTGTCGAGCTTACCCTTCTCGATGAAGGCGCGGGAGGTGAACACGGTCCTGGTCTGCGACGCTTTCATCGCCGAGAGCACATTCACGGGGCCGGCGGAGAAGTTGAGCATCGCCGGCACGCGGCCGATGGTCTGCAGAGCCATGAAGACGACGGCGACGCCAGCCGAGTTCGGCAGCAGCACGCCAATATTCTCGCCGATGGCGGTGCCCTGCTCGAGCTTGCGGCTCAGCACCTGCGCGCCGAGGATGAGCTTGCGATAGGTTAGTTTCGTGCCTAGCGCATCCTCAACGACCGCCTTGCCAGTGTCGCGGTCGCGATGGGCATGGGCGAGCGCCTCGAACAGCGTGTGATCGAGCATGGCGTTCTTCACCATGGCCTCGATCATGATGTCCTGCAACGCAGCGCCCGCGGCGTTACGACGGGCCTTGCCCTTCAACGACTGGTCGATCGGCAATTTGACCGGCGGCAGAATTGTGATTGTGACCTTCGGGAACCAGGAGCGCTTGATCTCGCCATTCTTGAGATAGCTGAGATGCGAGCGCTGCGCGCCCTCGATCCTGACAGGAACGATCACGGCATCGGCCTTGTCGGCGATCATCGCGGTGCCGTCATAGACCTTCATCAGCGAGCCATGCACGGTAAGGCGCCCCTCGGGAAAGATCACGACGGGCTCAGCGGAGGCGACCAGCTTGATCAGATCACGCGCGCCGAGCGGCTTGGTCGGATCGACGGTGATGTGACGGACCATCTTCAGGAACGGCTTGGCCCACCACGCCTTCGCAATGCCGGTATCGACCGCAAAGCTGGCATCGATCGGCAGCGTCGCGTGCAGCAGCGGGCCGTCGACCAGGCTGACATGGTTGGGCGCGATCAGCATGCGCGTGCCCGCGGGCGGCAGGTTCTCGATGCCGCGAACCTCGACGCGGAACAGCGCACGGAATAAGAGCGCGCCGAAGTCGCGCACACCCTCCTTGCCCCACTTCTTGAGCACGAACCACACTGAACCAAAGCTTGCGACGGCAAGGCCGAAGAAGATCCAGGCGATCGACAGCCCGGCATATTGCAGCAGCGCGACGAACAGCGAGCCTACCACCATGAAGCCGGCCTGCAGGATATTGCCGGCGGCGATGATCCGGGCGCGCTCCGACGGCGCGGTCCAGGCCTGCACCGCCGCGAACGCCGGCACCACGAACAGGCCGCCGCCGATGGCGAACAGGAAGAAGCCGACCAGCATATGCACTCCACTGAGCGAGGTCGCGAACGCCGCCGCGGTCACGCCGTTGCCCGGCACGGTCGCGCCAATCGCCGCGGCGAGATCGAGGCCGACCACGCCCATGATGATGGCGCCGATCGGCACCAGCGCGAGATTGGGCTTCACATGGCTGAGCTGGGCCGCAATGAGCGAGCCGGCGGCGATGCCGATCGCGAAGGTCGCGAGGCACAGCGTGACGACGCCTTCGGTGCCTCCAACGCCTTCCTTGATCAGCGCGGGCAGCAGTGACAGCACGACCGCGCCGGCGAGCCAGAACCAGGAGACGATCACCATGCCGTCCCACAGACGCGGCTCAGCATGGAGCGACTTGAGCAGCCGCACCGTGGACGTCCAGGGATTGGTGGTGATGGCGAGTTCGGGCGCGGACTGCGTGCTGGCGGGAATGCGCGCGGCGAAAGCCCAGGACAGAACGGACAGGCCGACCACGGCAAGCGAGATCCAGCCCATGTGGCTCGCGCCCGCGACGAACAGGCCGCCGGCGATGGTGCCGATCAGGATTGCCAGGAAGGTTGCGCCTTCGACCAGCGCGTTGCCGGTGGCAAGCTCGCCGACCGAAAGCTGGTCGGGCAGAACAGCGTATTTCACTGGACCGAACAGCGCCGCGACCGTGCCAAACAGCGCCAGCGCGGCGAACAGAAGCGGCACCGAATGCAGGAAGAAGCCGGCCGCCGCAAAACAGGCGGCAAAGATCTCGAGGAATTTCAGCCGCCGCGCGACGACCGACTTCACATACTTGTCCGCGAGCTCGCCGCCGAGCGCCGACAATACGAAGAAGGGAAAGATGAAAACGGCGCCGGCAACGGTTACCAGCGATGCATTCTCGCCGGTGGTGGCGCCATAGAGCAGGATGATGACCAGCGCGTTCTTCAGGACGTTGTCGTTGAGCGCCGAGAAGAACTGCGCCCAGAACAATGGCGCGAAACGGCGCGACGACATCAACAGTTTGATCATAATCGGTTCCTGGGCAGTTCGGCCGGAAAACCTTGGCCTTGTAAAATTCGTTTTGGGGTTATCGGGGTCAGGAAAAGCGAAAGTTAAGCAGCGATGCCGTTGCTATTAGTGTTCTTGATTGCCTCGCGGTTCGACGTCGCAAGTTGCGGCATTCGGCCGACCATGCACGTCAAACATGTATGAGACCTTGTGCCTGGCTATGGGGCGGCCACGTCCGCCGGCGACATGCGGAGCATGGTGATTTCTTGGTTAGGAACCCGCTCCGCAATCGAGACGAATTGGACCGTCTCAGGTGAGTTCGCTGAGCGAACCGAACGGCCAACGCCCGCGCGGACGCTGCATTTGCCGCGCACGACGCCGCATCTGTGCTGCGAACCGGCGGCGTTCGAGCACGCCGGCAACGTCGCAGGCGTTGGCAATACGATTGATCGGCGCGGTGATGCCGCGGGCGATCGACCTGCCAAATTCCAGGACGGACTTGAGAACATCCTCGAAGAAGGTCGCGGTCAGTTGCCGGGTCAGTTGCAGGACAAGCGTTTCCATGTGAGCGGCCTCCGGATCATTTTGAGCAACGCTCACACTTATAGCCCGAAAATGAGCGATGCTCAAGAAATTTCCTCGCAGGCTCGAAAAATCAGATGGCCGGTCGGCAGGAAACCGCTCGACCCACGAGATAAGCCACTGATTTTTCTTGCAATTAATCCATCGAAGGCCCAGCTTCGACTAGCGCATGCGCGCGATCGTGCCGGCGACAATCTGCATGGCGACGCCGAACACCCATCCGATCATGACCGCAACCGTCCAGGCGATATGCGGCTCGACGCGAATCACGATGGCGACGACCGAGACGAAGGCGACCAACGCCGCAAGAAACGTTCCGACGGCGCTCAGGAATTCCGCCGCGTCGATACTTCCGCGCGGGGATTCGTCGCCCGGCGACTGGAATGGCAGTGGCGGCGTGTCGATGCCGACATAGAAGCCGATTGCGCCGCAGATCATCATGAGCAGAAGAAATCCCTGCGACGTAAAGGCAGCGATGCCTGACCCGACAAGGGCCGCCACGAACAGGCCGCTCGCGGCTCCCGCCATGGCAAGGCCAAGGCGCTCGAGAACATGGGCGAACTTTTGTACGCGGGACCGCATCGTGCCGATCCCCCATGATGATGATCAGGCTACGCCTCTTTCGGATAGCGTGAAAGATACCGTTCGCATGTGGCGCTGCACATGTCCGGCAGCCCGCGTTCACCGCAAATTGCGCTGATAGCAGCGATTAATTACCGCGATTATCGATTTTCTGCAGACTCGTCGGGTGGGCAAAGCCAACGGGTCGCGCGAACGCGCGCCCGATGACAGGCTCCGCGTGCCCACCATCAAGCACTCCGCTCGTGATGGTGGGCACGCTTTCATCGTCACTTGTGGTGAGCTGCGGTGGGTGTAGTCGCTTTGCCCACCCTACGCCGCTACGCGGCGCGGCCGAACTCGCTGCCGAGATGCTTCAGCCGCGGCAGCACTTCCTGCTTCAACAGCTGCAGCGAGTGGTGCCAGGCTTCCGGCTTGTGCTTGTAGTCGAAGCCGAACACGAGCAACACGCCGAAGCCGCCGACCTCTTGATAGATCCTCTCGATCTTTTCGGTCACGGTCGCGGGCGAGCCGACGATCCAGTTGTGCCGGGCGCAATATTCGACGTTCACGTCGCTGTCCGGCACGTCGGGCGTGGCTTTCAGATAGTCCTTGAAGCCGAAGTGACCGAGTAGCGGCAGGAAGTACTCGCCCATCATCCGTCCCATCATGTCGCCGGTCGACAGCCGCCAGGCTTCCTCGTCGGTGTCGGCGACAAAGACTTCGCGCACCAATCGCCAATCCTGCCTGCTCGGCTTGCGGCCGGTCTTCGCTGCGCCCGCCTCCACCGAATCCCAGTGGCTGCCGACATAGGCCGGGTTGAGGTTGAGGCTCATCGGGATGAAGCCGCGCTCGCCCGCGAGCTTCAGCGTATCGGAGTTCTTGGAGAGGCCAGCGACGCCGATCGGCGGATGCGGCGCCTGCTTCGGCTTGAGGTGGGGCTTGAGGAAATCGAACATCGTGTCCGGCTTCGTCACCGTCCAGTATTTGCCCTTGTATGTCCACGGAGCATCGTCGCTCCAAAGCTTCAGGATGATCTCGAGCGCTTCGCGCGTCATGTCGCGGTTCTGGCCCGACATGCCGTCGACATTGAACATCGCCCAGTCGCTCGGCAGGCCGCTTGCAGCGACGCCGAAATTGAGCCGCCCATCGGAGAGATGATCGAGCATCGCGACGCGATTGGCGAGTTCGGCCGGATGGTGATAGGGCAGCAGGAAGCCGCCGGGGCCGATGCGGATGTTCTTGGTCTGCAGCAATGCCTGCGCGACCAACAGGTCCGGAGACGGATGCGGCTCCCAGGGCGCGGTGTGGTGCTCGCCGATCCACGCTTCCTGATAGCCGAGTTCATCCAGCCACCTGAGCACCTGCAGGTCCCAGTCGTGGCCCTCCTTCAATCCGCACTCCGGCGGATGCGAGGGCATCGCGAAATATCCTAGTTCCATGGCTTTCCTCTCGCTTGTTTTCTGGTGCGACTTTGCCGTCGCATCTCATGCACAAGCGAGAGTACCTACCTCGGTTACGGCGGAATAGTGGCTTTCGTCGTTGCAGAGCGGGATAGCCGTTTCACTTTCGCTCGCAATAACGGTGATGATTTACCGTGCGCCGAACGTGGTCGTGCCGAAGAGCGCTTTGTGCGTCGACGGTTGCGAACGCCAATACTGCGGCGGTGCGTCAACCTGTCCGCCGAGTTCGGCGGCAGCGTGCCAGCCCCAGCGGGGGTCGTAGAGCATGCCGCGCGCAAGGGCGACCATGTCGGCCTTGCCGGAAGCGACGATCTCTTCGGCCTGCTTCGCTTCCGTGATCAGCCCGACTGCCATGGTGGTGACGCCAGTTGCTTCTTTCACAGCCTGCGCGAACGGCACCTGATATCCCGGACCCAGCGGGATCTTTTGCAATGGCGAAACGCCACCGGAGGAAACATCGATCCAGTCGACGCCGCGCTTCTTCAATTCCTTGGCGAATTCGATCGTCTGCGCGATGTCCCAGCCGCCCTCGACCCAGTCGGTCGCCGACACCCTGATGCCGACGGGCTTGCGATCCGGAAATGCGGCACGCACCGCGTCGAACACTTCAAGCGGAAAGCGCATGCGGTTTTCGAGCGAACCGCCATACTGGTCGGTGCGCTTGTTCGAGATCGGCGACAAGAACTGATGCATCAAATAGCCGTGCGCGCCATGCAGTTCGAGCGCGTCGATGCCGAGCCGGTCGGCACGCTTGGCGGCCGTCACAAAATCGTCGCGGATGCGCTTGAGCCCGGCCTCGTCCAGCGCGAGCGGCGCCGCCTCGCCTTCCTTGTGCGGCACTGCCGATGGCGCCACGGTCCGCCAGCCGCCTTCGGACAGCGGGATCAACTGCCCGCCGTCCCAGGGCCGATGGCTCGACCCCTTGCGGCCGGCATGCGCAAGCTGCATCGCGACCGCTGCTTTCGAATGTTTGCGCACCGAGGCCAGGATCGGTTTCAGCGCGGCCTCAGTGGCGTCATTATAAAGTCCAAGGCAGCCGGGCGTGATGCGCCCGATGGCCTCCACATGCGTGGCTTCGATGCAGAACATCGCCGCGCCCGACAGCGCCAGCATGTTGATATGGGTGAAATGCCAATCATTGGCCTCGCCGTTGTCTGCCGAATATTGGCACATCGGCGATACCATGATCCGGTTGGGCAATTTCAGGCCGCGCAGCTCGATCGGGGAAAACAGGGCGCTCATGTGGGGGATCCGGATAGGAGGGAAACTGCCTTCTTATCTAACCACGCCCCGGCCCCGCCTCAACCTGCCGGTTACTGATTGATTCCGGCCGCCTTGATCAACTGCAGGTTAGCGACGGTCTCGCGCTTGATGAAATCGTCCATCTGGGCTGGTGTCATCGGCATCGGCTCGACACCAAGTTTCTTGAGGCTTGCCTGCGTTGCCGGATCGTTCAACACCTTCATCCCTGCCGCATGAAATTTCTCGATGATCTCACGCGCCGTTTTCGCCGGCACGAAGATCCCGAACCAGCTCATGCTGTCGGCGCCGGTCAAACCGATCTCCGACGGAGACGGCACATCGGGCAAATCGGCGGCGCGCTTCGGCGTCGACACCAACAGCGCCTTCACCTGGCCGTCGCGGATCAGGGGCAGCGCGGTCGCGAGCGGGCAGAAATAGAGATCGATGCGCCCGCCCAGGATGTCGGCAATCACTTCGGGGCCGCCGCGATAAGGCACGTGGGTGCCTTCGATGCCGGCGGCGAGGAGGAATTTTTCCGCGCTGATATGCACGGCGCTGCCGACGCCGACCGAACCAAAGGAGATCGAGCCGGGCTTCGCCTTGGCGTCGGCAATGAAATCCCGGATGGTTTTCCAGGGCCGCTCCTTCGGCACGATCATGACATTGGCACTGGAGCCGATCATCAGCACGGATGAAAGGTCTTTGGTCGCGTCGAAAGAGAGATTCGGGAAGATTGCCGGCGCAATGGTCAGCGCCGAGGAATGCGCGAGCACGTTGTAGCCGTCAGGCTCCGCCTTGGCGACGAGGCCGGTGCCGAGCGTGCCGCCAGCGCCGGCACGATTCTCGATCACGAAGGGCTGGCCGAGCTCTGCCGAGAGCCGATCGAACACCAGGCGCGGCACCACATCGGTGGCACTGCCCGCGCCGAACGGGATCGTCGCCTTGATCAGGCGCGAGGGCCAGGTCTCCGCCTCTGCAGCGGTGGCAACCAGGCTCGTGACGGTGAGAACGAGGAGGAGGAACTTGCGCATCATGGCTCTCGGTTTCGATTGACGCCCCAGCGTTGCAAGAACCGTTCCGTCAGAGCGGGCCAGTGTGTTTGCCAACCCCGAGACCAATCCTCTATTCCACCAGCGTGAACTGCAGCAGCAGCGTGCGCTGGATCATCGAGAAATTATCGTCGGAGATCATGGTGATCACGGTGTCGCCTTCGGCCGTGGTGTGGGCGTCGATGCCTTCCATGTTGTCGATCTCGTTGCCGAGACCGGCGTTGAAGACCGAAGGACCGTCGAGGACGGCACCCGGCATTACGGACGCAAGTGCGATGCGGCGGATACCAATGCCGACGCCGTCAACCCAGGAGAATTTGCGCTCGAGCAGCAGCAGGTCGCCGGAGGGCAGCAGCACAGCGTCGCTGATGTCGAAATTGTCGGTGCGGCGAACGGAAAACTGTCCCGGCGTCTTGCCGCCGACCAGGAAGCCGATGATGTTGCCCTGCGCATCGAGCCCGCGCTCGGAGATCGCGATCAAGGTTCCCGCCAGCGGCAGGCCTTGCGGCACCATCAGCAGCGCCTCCAGCCCCTTGTTGTTCGGGAGCCGTTTGGCGGCCGGCGGCAGCGACACCACCTCGCCGCGTGCGCGCGTGAATCCCTTGGAGAAATCGAAGCGCAGCACCTGGTTGACGCGCTCGAGCCCGACATAGACGAATGAGCCGTCCAGCGCCATTGATTCAGAATCGTACCAGCCGCGCGCGGTGATCGGCCTGCCGTCGGGGCCGAGCAGCGGCGCCGCTTCGACATCGGCAAGTCCCGTCATCTCGCGGCCTTTGTAGACGATGCGGCCGGTGAACCAGCTACCGTGGTCGCTGACGGCGATGAAGCGTTCGCCCTTGGCGTCGACCCGCAACGCCGACAGGCCGCCGAAGCCGCGAAAGGAGGAAGTCAGCACCAACCCGCTGCGATATTCCAGCGCGCCGAACCTGACATGCGCGCGATCGCGGATGTCGAAGGACGACAGCGGCCGCGCATTGACGTCGATCGAGACCGGCGCCGCCACCGTGGACTCGCTCGGCAGGATCGGCTTCGTCGGCGGCTCAATAGCAGTTTGAGCGAGCGCCAGATGCGGCAATGCGGCGGCCGAAAGCCCCGCCGCGGCGCTAGCGAGAAAACGACGGCGGGAGAGCGTCGGGGACATGGATTTGGAATCCGCTACCGTTTTCACCTCTCCCGTAGGGAGAGGTCGATTTGCGCCAGCAAATCGGGTGAGGGGTTACGGTCTATCGAGGGACCTGAACCCCTCACCCGCGCCTTCGGCGCGACCTCTCCCTAGGGGAGAGGTGGATCGGAGCTCGCGGCATCATCGAGAGAATCACTAAGAATGCAGCCGCCTCGGCCGGCGGTCAGCGACGGGCGCCGGGCCGTGAGTCTCGCTGAAGAGTTCGGCGAGCTTCTCTGTGATGGCGCCGCCGAGTTCTTCGGCATCGACGATGGTGACGGCGCGGCGATAGTAGCGCGTGACGTCGTGGCCGATGCCGATCGCGATCAATTCGACCGGCGAGCGGGTCTCGATCTCCTCGATGATGTGGCGCAGATGCCGCTCGAGGTAGTTGCCGGGATTGACCGACAGCGTGGAATCATCGACCGGCGCGCCGTCGGAGATCATCATCAGGATCTTGCGCTGCTCGGAACGTGCCAGCAGGCGCTTGTGCGCCCAGTCCAACGCCTCGCCGTCGATGTTCTCCTTGAGCAGGCCTTCGCGCATCATCAGGCCAAGATTCTTCCGCGCCCGCCGCCACGGCGCATCGGCTGACTTGTAGATGATGTGACGGAGATCGTTGAGCCGGCCGGGATTCGCCGGCTTGCCGGCGGCGAGCCAGGCTTCGCGGGACTGCCCGCCTTTCCAGGCGCGCGTCGTGAAGCCGAGGATCTCGACCTTGACGCCGCAGCGCTCCAGCGTGCGTGCCAGGATATCGGCGCAGGTGGCGGCGACCGTGATCGGACGGCCGCGCATCGAGCCGGAATTGTCGAGCAGCAGCGTCACCACGGTGTCGCGGAAGGTCGCTTCCTTCTCGCGCATGAACGACAGCGGGTGATAGGGATCGGTGACGACGCGCGACAGGCGCGCGGGATCGAGTATCCCTTCTTCGAGGTCGAATTCCCAGGCGCGGTTCTGCTGCGCCATCAGGCGGCGCTGCAACCGATTGGCCAGCCGCGCGACGATGCCTTGCAGATGCGCGAGCTGCTTGTCGAGATAGGAGCGCAGACGCTCCAGCTCGTCATGGTCGCAAAGGTCTTCGGCGGCGACGATCTCGTCGAATTTCGGTGCAAACGCGTGGTATTCGGGACCGCGCGGCTCATTGCCGCCACGCGTATTCGGCCGCGTCGCCTCGCCCGGCGTCTCATCGTCGCCGAGCTCGCCGTCGTCGAAAGTGTCGCTGGTGGACGCCTGCGCGCTTTCCATCGCACTCTCGGACATCTCTTCCGAGGTCGTCTGCGCCTGGTCGGCGCTCATCTCCTGCGCGGCATCGGAATCAGGCGAGCCTTCGGCGCCGGACTGATCGCTCTCGCCATCCGGATTTTCATCCTGGTTGTCGTCCTCGTCGGAGTCCATGTCGCGCTCGTCGCCGAGGTCGAGCGCCGACAACAGATCATGCACGAGGTCGCCGAACCTGGCCTGGTCCTCGGTGAAGCGCGCCAGTTTATCGAGCCGCGTGCCGATCTTGTCTTCCAGCAGCGGGCGCCAAAGGTCGACCATCTTGCGCGCAGCCTGAGGCGGCGCCAGTCCAGTCAGCCGCTCGCGCACCAGCATCGCCAGCGCATCCGCCAGCGGCGCATCGGCGCGGTCGGTGATCTCGTCATACTTGCCGCGGTGAAAATGATCGTCGAGCATCGCGTTGAGGTTTTTCGCAACGCCCGCCATCCGCCGCGAGCCGATCGCCTCGACGCGCGCCTGCTCGACCGCCTCGAACACGCCGCGCGCCTGCGGATTGCCCGGGATCAGCTTGCGATGCACCTTGGGATCGTGACAGGCGAGCTTCAGCGCGATGGAGTCCGCGTGTCCGCGCACGATCGCAGCGTCACGCTTGGTCAATTTGCGCGCCGGCTCCGGCAGTCGCGCCTTACCGGGCGCAAGCCCCGGTCGCTCGGCGGCGAAGGAGACTTCGAGCTCCGGCGTTTTCGCGATCGCCTTCAGGCACGACGTCACCGCGCGCTTGAACGGCTCAGTCGGCGCTTCCTTCGTGTTGCGGAATTTGGAGTTCGACGTAGTCATCTCGATCTCACCGTCGTCCCCGCGAAGGCGGGGACCCATAACCGCAGAAAGTGGTTGTTGAGCGCGACGGCGGCCCCAATCTTCGCACCCACCACGTCCTCACGTCATAGGCCCCGGATCGCGCTTCGCTTGTCCGGGACAGCATCCTTGGTCCTTAGCTGAGCGCGACGTTGACGGCGGATTCGGGCAGCTCCGCATTGAAGCAGCGCTGGTAGAATTCCGCCACCAATGGCCGCTCGAGCTCGTCGCACTTGTTGAGGAAGGTGACGCGGAAGGCAAAGCCGATATCGCCGAAGATCTCGGAGTTTTCCGCCCAGGTGATCACCGTGCGCGGGCTCATCACCGTCGACAGATCGCCATTGGCGAAGGCGTTGCGGGTGAGATCGGCGAGCCGCACCATCTTGTTGACGATGTCACGGCCTTCCTGGCTACGGTAGTGCTTCGCCTTGGCGAGCACGATCTCGACTTCCTCGTCATGGGCGAGGTAGTTCAACGTGGTGACGATCGACCAGCGGTCCATCTGGCCCTGGTTGATCTGCTGGGTGCCGTGATAGAGCCCCGACGTGTCGCCAAGGCCGATCGTGTTGGCCGTCGCGAACAGACGGAACGCCGGATGCGGCTTGATCACCTTGTTCTGGTCGAGCAGCGTCAGCCGTCCCGAGACTTCCAGCACGCGCTGGATCACGAACATCACGTCGGGCCGGCCGGCATCATACTCGTCGAACACCAGCGCGACATTGTGCTGCAGCGCCCAGGGCAGGATGCCGTCGCGAAATTCGGTGACCTGCTTGCCGTCCCGGACCACGATCGAGTCCTTGCCGACCAGGTCGATACGGCTGATGTGGCTGTCGAGATTGACGCGTACGCAGGGCCAGTTGAGCCGCGCTGCAACCTGCTCGATATGGGTCGACTTGCCGGTGCCGTGATAGCCGGTGACCATCACACGGCGGTTCCTGGCGAAGCCGGCGAGGATCGCTAGCGTGGTGGCGCGGTCGAAGCGGTAATCCGCATCAACCTCCGGCACGTGCGGGTCGACTTCCGCATAGGCCGGCACCTCAAGGTCGCTATCGATGCCGAACACCTGCCGGACCGATACTTTCATGTCGGGCAAGCCGGCGGTGTCTTCCAATGTGGTCTGGGCGGCGGTCGTCATTCGTCCTCCGAGGTCCCGGGAATCCCGAAACCAGATTATTCGTTTGGCTGCGGATTGGGTGCTATGCACAAGCCTAGCAGACTGCAACCGCCGGCAGAAGCCCGCGGCGCGATCAAAGTTCCGTTGTTCTTTCATAAAGATAGGTGCTGGACGCGGTTTTTGGAGGGCTGCCCTGCGAATCCCGCCGCACTTTGCCGCGAGGGCCCGCCGCGATCCCTTTCCAGGCCGGGGGCGAGTTGTTAGCTCTCAAGGTCAGGCAAGACCTGAGCTGCGGGAATTTTGTGACCACATTCCTCGACCCCCTGATCACCTTCGTTTCGGCCCATGCGTGGCTTGCCTATCTGACGCTGTTTGTCGCCGCCTTTCTGGAAGCGGTCCCGGTAGCGGGGTCGCTGGTGCCCGGCTCAACGATCATTGTGGCGATGGGGGCGCTGATCCCCGGCGGCGAGCTGAAGCTGTGGCCGGTGCTGGCCGCCGCCGCCGCAGGTGCCCTGCTCGGCGACGGCTCCGCCTACTGGATCGGCCATCGCCGCCAGCGCGAGATCCTGGCTGCATGGCCACTGTCGGGCTATCCGCGCGTGGTCGAGCAGAGCGAGGCGTTTTTCCATCGCTGGGGCATACTCGCGGTGTTCTTTGCGCGCTTCGTGCCGCCGTTCCGTGCCTTCGTGCCACTCACCGCCGGCGCGCTGGATATGCCGCCGGCGCGCTTCTACAGCGTCAATATCCCCGCGGTCCTGCTCTGGGCACCCGTGCACGTGCTGCCGGGCGTGCTCGCGGTCTCTGCGCTGCACGAGTATGGCGGGCTGCCATATCACCACCATCATGCCGGCAAGCATATCTGGATGCTGACGGTGATCGCCGGCGCCGTGGTCGTGGCGCTTGCGACCTGGATCATCCGCCGCCGGCGCGGCGTGATCGAGCCGGCCGCGAAGCCGCACACGTAGCCTGCAGCCCGGGCGGAGCCAACGGGTCGCGCGCGCCCCGTTGGCTCCGCCGGGGCTACATCAGATACTCTTGGCCGCCGCGCTGCGTCCGGGCGCCGGCCCGACATATCGTGCGCGCGGGCGAATCAGCCGGCCGTGCTGCAATTGCTCGCTGGCATGCGCGATCCAGCCGACGCTGCGTGCCATCGCAAACAGCGCGAGCTCGCTGCCGAGCGGAAGCCGCAGGCTGTGCACCAGCACGGCCAGCGCATAGTCGATATTGACGAACTCGCCGGTCGCCTCCGCGATCCGCTCTGGAACCTCCCTGGTGAATTTGCGCGCGGCGCCGGCGCGCGCGAGCGCATCCAACAGCGACTGCGCGCGGGGATCGCCGCGCCGGTAGACGCCATGGCCAAAACCGGCGAAGCGCTCGCCGAGCGCGACGCGCTCGCGGATCACCGGCTCGACATCCTGATCGACCAAGGTCTTCACCAGCCGCGATGCCAATACGCCGGCGCCGCCGTGTTTCGGACCCTTGAGCGCCGCCAGGCCGGCGATCACCGCGTCATAGAGATTGAGCCCGGTCGAAGCGGCACAGCGCGCCGTGAAGGTCGAAGCGTTCAATTCGTGATCGGCGAGCAGCACCAGCGTGCGGCGGATCAGGTCGGCGGCATGCTTGTTGCCGCATGCCCAGGCGCCGGCGATCTGCACATGCAGCGGTTCGGACGAGGGTTCGCGGTTCAGCATGGTCGCAACCAATAGCCGGACGATGCGCGCGCCGACCATCGCGCGGCCGTCGGGCGCGCGGGTGAAGGCGCGGGGATCGGCGCTTGCGGCGAGCGCCAGCACGGCAATGGCGCGGTCAATCGGCGCGGCGCGGTGCGCGGCCTCGGCGATGGCGCGCATCTCCCCAGAGACAAACGGGCAGTTGTTCGGCGCAAAGGGATCGACGCCCGTGACATCCCACAACAGCGTCGCCGTGTGCTCGAGCGTATCCTTCTCGGCAAGATCGACGCAGTTCACGCCGCGATAGATCGGCCCGTCCTCGGTGATGGTTGCGATCGCCGAATCCATCACCGGCAAATCGGCATCGAAGCTGCGCAGGCCGCGCGGCTCCGGCGACGGGGTGCGGCGCTCCTTCAACTCGCGGATGTCCTCGGCCCGGTAGCGGTGGCTGCGGGAATCCGCCGAAGGCTCGGAGCGGATCAGGCCCCGACTGACATAGGCGTAGAGCGTAGCCGGCGAGATCGCGAGCTCGGCCGCCGCCTCGCGGGCGGAGAGATAAAGGCCATCGGATTTTTTCATATTGATTAAGCTAATCAAGATTGATCAATCTGTCGAGAGGATCGACTTTCTCCTGATCACGAAAGGAGATCCGCCATGAATATTCAGGTGACCAAAAGCCCGATTGGGCTGGACGGCATTGCCGCCGCCGAAACCGTGCTCAGCCATGTCGACGGCGAGCGCGGCGAACTGATCATCGCCGGCGAGCATGTCAGCGTGCTCGCCTCGACATCGAGCTTCGAGGGCGTCACCGCACGATTATGGAATGCGGCGACCGGAAGCACGCTCAGCGAGGCCAATGTGCGCGCCAAGCTTGGGGCCGCGCGCGAGCGCGCCTTCGCCCGATTGCCCGACGTGCTGCCGGCGACCCGCGGCATGTCGATTGTGGACGGCTTCCGCGCCGCAGTCGCTGGCTTGCGCGCCGAAAACGGGCTCGAGCACGAAGCGACGATCGTCGGCGCCTTTGCGGTGATCGCCGGCGCGCTGGTGCAGCGGGCTAAGGGCCACGATCCGCTCGCGCCCGATCCGAATGTCAGCCACGCTGCGGATACGCTGACGATGCTGCTGAGCCGCAAGCCCGAACCGCGCGAGGTCGCGGCGCTGGATGCCTATCTCGTCACGGTCTCTGATCACGGCATGAACGCGTCCACCTTCACGACGCGCGTGGTGGCCTCGACGCAAGCCGACCTGTTCGCGGCCGTCACGGCCGGCTATTGCGCGCTGACCGGCCCGCTCCATGGCGGCGCGCCGGAGCCGGTGCTTGAGATGCTCGATGCGATCGGGACGCGCGAACGCATCAAGCCCTGGGTCGATGCGGCGCTGGCGCGCGGCGAGCGGCTGATGGGATTCGGCCATCGTGTCTATCGCGTACGCGATCCGCGCGCCGATGTGCTGAAAGATGCGATTGAGCGGCTGGCCGCCGAAGGCGCCGACCTGCCGTTCGCCGGCGAGGTCGAGGCCTATATCCGCGAGGCGTTGCGGCGGAAAAATCCGAACCGGCCGCTGGAAACGAATGTCGAGTTCTTCACCGCGATCCTGCTCGACGCGCTTTCCATTCCGCGGCAGGCCTTCACGCCGATCTTCGCGGTGGCGCGCGCGGCGGGATGGACCGCGCATGCGCGCGAACAGCAGCGCACCGGCCGGCTGATCCGGCCAAGCTCGTCTTATGTGGGGCCGATGCCGAAGGTGTGAATGAGTCCCCGTAGCTCGGAGCCAACGGGGCGCGCGTTCGCGCGACCCGTTGGCCCCATCCGGGCTACGGCTCCGCGCTAAGCCTCGCGGACCACGGTCTTGAGATAGTTATACGCCTTGATGATCTCGATCAGGCGGTCTTCGGTGGAACGATCGCCACCGTTGGCGTCGGGATGGTGCTGCTTCACCAGCGCCTTGTACTTCGCCTTGACGTCTTCCAGCGTCGCCTCGGCGGTGAGGCCCATGACCTGCAGCGCCTTGCGCTCGGCATTCATCACCGTGCGCGTCTCGGTCTTGGCCTTCGCGCCCGGGCCCGGCCGCCAGCCGGCGCGGCCATTGAGTTCGGAGAACACATTGAAGGGATCGGCGGCGCCGCCGAGATCGTCCTCGGCGCTGCCCTTGCCATGCTTGGCGCTGGTGTTGGCGCCCATCTTCCAGGTCGGGCGATGGCCGGTCAGCGCATCCTTCTGGTAGCGTGCCACCGCCTCAGGATTCATACCCTGGAAGAAATTGTAAGACTGGTTGTACTCGCGAACATGATCGAGGCAGAAATGCCAATACTCGCGCGAGTTCTCGCGGCCCTTCGGCGCGCGGTGCGAACCCTTGTTCTGACAGCCGGCCCATTCGCAGGTGATGGCTTCCTGACCAGCCTGCGCCTGGCGCTTCGCACTCACCTTCGTCGGCTTGATGCGAATGGAGTCGAAGAATTTTGATGAATCGATCGCCATGACTGACTTTGACTACGCAATGCAAAAAGCTTCAAGTCTTGACATTGCGAATACCTCTGCTTCGGATGTGCCATTGACGAAATGCAGCCTTCGAACTATTGCCGCCGCCATGAGCACAAGAGACGTTATTATAAACAAGTTGCGTGAAGCTTTCTTGCCCGAAAGCCTCGAGGTCCAAGATGAATCACATCTGCATGAGGGCCACGCGGGGCATCGGCCAGGCGGCGAGACGCATTTCCGTGTTTATATTGTATCTCAAGCGTTCGAAGGGAAGAGCCGGATCGAACGCCATCGCATGATTAATGCGGCACTCGCCCAGGAACTCGCGGATGGCGTGCATGCGCTCGCGATCCATGCGCAAGCTCCAGCGGAACGACCGCGCTGAGGGGCGCCGCCTGGAAATTTAGCTGAAGAACACGACCGAACTGCGGTTTTGATCAACGTCGCGCAAGACGCCACGGTTGTTTTCCTTTATCAGAGATAGCGGCCTGGGCGATGGACAGTTCCATTGGAATTGGGCAGGCTCATTGCACCATCGCCACCTGTAGCGAGGGGCTGTCAGATGGTTCACTGGGCACATCTGCGATTGGCCGCGGCCGTGATGGCAATGCTGGCGCTCTCTGCGCCCGTACCGGCTGCAGCACAGGCCATGCCGAGCCCGCTCGTTCAGGAAGTGCTCGTGAAAAGCATTTTGGTGACGCTGAGCGATGCCGTCGCCGCCAATAATTTCACCGTCCTACACGCCAAGATGTCAAAGCCGTTCGCCGAGCAGTTTCCGCCGGAGAAGCTGCAGGCCGTCTTCAAGGATCTCGTCGACAAGCACGCGGTGTTCGACGCCGTGGTGGCAAAGCCTGTCATTGCCGACGAGGAGGCGAAGATCGACGAGAAGGGCGTGCTGCGCCTGAAAGGCCATTTCGAGACCACGCCGAAGCAGGTGAAGTATCAGCTCGCCTTCATCCCCGCCGACGGCACCTGGAAGCTTTCCGGGGTCACCATAGACATTGAATAGGGCGCCAACATCCAAGCCCGTCATGCCCGGCCTTGTGCCGGGCATCCACGTTCTTGGCTGCCGCGAGAAAGGCGTGGATGGCCGGGACAAGCCCGGCCATGCCGGAGAATCGACGCGCCTGTGCTAGAACGCCGTCCCGGCACGCTTCGGCCTGGGCTCCTCGGCCTCGGCTTCGCGCGGCAGCGCGGTGATGCGTAGCGCCGTGATGCGGTTGCGCTCGCGACGCAGGACGCGGAAGCGGAAGCCGTGGAAGGTGAAGCTTTGGCCGCGCTCGGGGATCGAGCGCGCTTCATGGATCACGAGACCCGCCACGGTCGTGGCTTCCTCGTCCGGCAAATGCCAGTCCATCGCACGGTTGAGATCGCGGATCGGCACCGAGCCGTCGACCACTACGGAGCCGTCGGGCTGGGCACGAACACCCGCGACCACTACGTCGTGCTCGTCGGAAATGTCTCCGACGATCTCCTCCAGGATGTCTTCCAGTGTCACCAGACCTTCGACTTCGCCGTATTCGTCGACGACGAGGGCGAAATGCGTCTTGCGGCGGCGAAACGCCTTGAGCTGCTCGGAGACGGGCCGCATCTCCGGCACGAACCACGGCGGCAACGCGATGGTGGCGACGTCGATGTTCGACGTGTCGCCGTCGGCGGCGCGGATCGCGCGCAGCAAATCCTTGGCGTGCAGCACCCCGATGATGTTCTCCGGCTTGTCACGCCACAGCGGAATGCGGGTGTATTCGGTGGCGAGCACCTCGCGCACCAGTTCCTCCGGCGGCAGATCGGCGTTGATCATGGTCATTTCGGTGCGGTGGACCATCACGTCCGACACCTGCAATTCGCGCAGATCGAGGAGCCCGCCGAGCATGTCGCGGTCCTGCTTCTCGACCTTGCCCTCGTGATGCAACAAATCGACGGCGCCGCGCAGTCGCTCGGTCGGCGACAGGATGGCCTGGTTGGCACCGACCTTGATGCCGAAGAGTTTCATCAAGGCGAGCACGATGACCTCGATCACCGTCAGGAACGGTCCGAGCAGATAGACCGTGACCTTCATCGGCCGCGCCACCAGGAGCGATATCCGGTCGGGCGCGTTGATTGCGATGGTCTTGGGCAGCACCTCGGCGAAGATCACGACCATCACCGTCATCACCGCGGTCGCATAGAGCACACCGACGTCGCCGAACCACGCGGTGAGGATGCCGGTTGCGAGCGCCGAGGCGCCGATATTGGCGATGTTGTTGCCGAGCAGCAGCGCGCCGATCAGCCGCTCGCGCATGTTGAACAGGCTGGAGACCACGCCAGCCTCGCGATTGCCCTGCTTGGACAGCCGCAACATGCTGGCGCGCGAAGCGCCGGTCAGCGCGGTCTCGCTCGCCGCGAAAAAGGCGGAGACCAACAGGCAGACGACGACGATTGAGAACGAAACCCAGGTCAAGCTACGTCATCCGAAGAGCGTTTTTAATTCTCGGCCAGTTTTGCCTTCAGAAAGTCACGCACCGGCGCAGGCTCGACGTCGCGCGCGATCACGGCGCGGCCGACGGCCTCCAGCAGAATGAAGGTCAGCTTGCCGCGCTTGACCTTCTTGTCCTGCGCCATCAGCGCCATCAGTGTGTCGGCATCAGCCAGTCCTTCCTGGACGAAGCCGCCGATATCCTGCAGCCGGGTCGGCAACCCTACCGCAGTGAGGTGGCGTTTCACGCGCGCCGCATCCGCTTGCGCAATCATGCCGAGAGAAGCAGAGAACTCCGCCGCCAGCGTCATGCCGATGGCCACGCCTTCGCCGTGGAACAGCCGGTCGGAAAAGCCCGTCGCCGCTTCCAGCGCGTGACCGAAGGTGTGGCCGAGATTAAGCAGCGCGCGTTCTCCGGTTTCGCGTTCGTCGCGCGAGACGATCGCAGCTTTGGCGCGGCACGAGGTTGCGATCGCGTGCTCGCGCGCCGCGCCGCCGGAAAAGATGTCGGCGTGATTGGCTTCCAGCCAGGCGAAAAAGGCCTCATCGCCGAGCACGCCATATTTGGCAACCTCCGCATAGCCAGCGCGGAACTGGCGCGGCGACAGCGTATCGAGCACGGACGTGTCGGCGACGACCAGCACCGGCTGGTGGAACGCCCCGATCAGGTTCTTGCCCTGCGGCGAGTTGATCCCGGTCTTGCCGCCGACCGATGAATCGACCTGCGCCAGCAGCGAGGTCGGCACCTGCACGAAATCGACGCCGCGGCGCAGGATGGCAGCAGCAAAGCCCGCGAGATCGCCGACCACGCCGCCGCCGAGCGCGATGACGAGATCGTTGCGCTCGATCTTGGCCGCGATCAGCGCTTCGCTGACCTCTGTCAGACCGGCATAGCTCTTCGAGCCCTCGCCTTCCTCGACGATGATGCGCGAAGTCGGGACGCCAGCCGCGGCAAGCGACGCCTCGGCCCGTTCCAGCCAATGTTTCGCCACCGTGCGGTCGGTGACGATGGCGGTGCGCGCACCCGGGCGGAGCGCAGCGATCCGTGCGCCAAGCGACGGCAGCATCTCGCGCCCGATCACGATGTCATAGGCGCGGTCGCCGAGTGCGACATCGACGGTGATGGGATCAGAGTGTTTCAATGGCGCAGTCATGATGGGAGGCTAATTCCGTTGGTTGCCGGTTGTGCCGTGCCGTTGCCACAGAGATAGGCATGCAGCGCCTCTAAGCACTCCTCGACGATCCGGTCATGCGGCACGTCGCGCGACGAAATCGTCAGATCGGCGCTCCGGTAGACCGGCTCGCGCTCGCCGAGCAGACGGTTGACCGTCCCCTCGGGATCGGCGGTCTGCAACAGCGGGCGGTCGGCGCGGCGCCGCACCCTGCGCATGATGACATCGGCGTCGGCGCGCAGCCAGAGCGAGATCGCCTTGGCACGAATGCAGTTGCGGGTCTCCTCGCGCATGAACGCACCGCCGCCGGTGGCGAGCACCGCCGGCCCGTCGCTAAGCAGGCGGGCGATCACCCGCGCCTCGCCATCCCTGAAATAGGCCTCGCCATGGGTTTCGAAAATCTCCGGGATCGGCATGCCCGCCGCCGCCTCGATCTCGGTGTCGGCATCGGTGAAAGGCAGCCTCAGCCGCGCGGCCAACCGCCGGCCGATGGTCGATTTGCCGGCGCCCATCATGCCCACCAGCACGATCGTCCTCGACCCCAGCACGGCCAGGATGTCGGCCTCCAGGGTCGGGAGCACAGGGAGCGGTGCGGCGCTGTCTGGCATCTAAAGCTCGGTCTCTCGGCGAATTTGCGGCGTTCCGGTCACCTATACTACCCCCGCCAATACCGTTGCCAGAGCCTTGCAACGGCTGAGGGAACATGATGGATGATGCCAATGGTTAATTCGCCGCCCGAGCCTTCGATATGCCGAGCCTGTTCCGCTTCCTGACGGTCCTCGCCGTGATCGGCGGTATCGGCTACGGGATCATTTTCGCACTGGCGAATTTTGTGACCCCGAAATCGCGGGAAATGACGGTGACGATCCCGCCGGATAAGTTCCTCAAGAAATAGCCGCTATGGTCAGGGATGCGTTCCAAGACACGTTCCAGCACATCAGATGCCGGGCTGATCAGCCTGTTCCTCGACATGCTCGCGGCCGAACAGGGCGCGGGCGAAAACACGCTCGACGCCTATCGCCGCGACCTCGAAGACCTCTCCGAATTCCTCACCCATGCCGGCAAGAGCTTTGCCGGCGCCGACACCCAGACGCTGCGCGACTACCTCGCCGACCTCGACACCCGCGGTTTCAAATCAACCAGCGTCGCCCGCCGGCTCTCGTCGATGCGGCATCTGTTCCGATTCCTGCTCAACGAGCGCATCCGCAGCGACGATCCTGCCGCGATCCTCTCTGGCCCGAAGCGCGGCCGCAGCCTGCCCAAGGTGCTGTCGATCGCCGACGTCGACCGCATGCTGACGCGGGCCAAGGAACTCACGCAAATCGACGCGACACCGGCGCAGCGGCTGCGCGCGCTCCGGCTGCATTGCCTCTTGGAGGTGCTGTACGCCACTGGCCTACGCGTCTCCGAACTGGTCTCGCTACCGCTATCGGCGGCGCGGCGCGATGCCCGCATGATCGTGGTGCGAGGCAAGGGCAACAAGGAGCGGCTGGTGCCGCTGAACGAGGCCTCGCGCCAGGCGATGGCCGACTATCTCGCTGCGGTGCAAGTCATGAAGCCGGAGAAGAAGGCGGCGCCGTCGAAATGGCTGTTTCCCTCCTTCGGCGAGAGCGGCCACTTGACCCGGCAGCATTTTGCTCGCGACCTCAAGGAGTTGGCGGCCGCTTCCGGCTTGGCGCCGCGGCTCGTCTCCCCGCACGTGCTGCGGCATGCCTTTGCCAGCCACCTCCTGCACAACGGCGCCGACCTGCGCATCGTCCAGACCCTGCTCGGCCATACCGACATCTCCACCACCCAGATCTATACCCATGTGGTCGAGGAGCGGCTGAAGAGCCTGGTGCGCGACCTGCATCCGCTGGCGGAGAAGGCTTAGCCCGGTCGATCCCCGGATTACGCTTCCAGGCCGGGCTATGGGTTACGCCTTGACTTCGGCGGCTTCTCACAGGAAAGAGCGTCACCGCTTGCGGTCAGCCCACGCGCCTCGGCTTTGGCTGCGTGTTAACTTGTTGAAGATACAAAACTTCTCTTCCAGACCCCAGACCCGCTTCGCCGCCCGCCAGGTTCCTTCCTATATTGCCGTAATGCCGGATCAGATGCGCAGTTACCTCGACTTCGAAAAACCCGTCGCCGAGCTTGAATCCAAGATCGACGAATTGCGCGCGCTGGCAGCGTCCGGCAGCGACATCGGCGACGAGATCGCGCGGATCGAGGAGAAGGCCGGCCAGGCGCTGGCCGACCTCTATGCCAACCTGACGCCCTGGCAGAAGACGCTGGTGGCGCGGCACCCGCAGCGACCGCATTTCACCGATTTCGTCAGCGCGCTCATCACCGAATTCACGCCGCTGGCCGGCGACCGCAAATTCGCCGACGACGAAGCCCTGCTCGGCGGCTTCGGCCGCTTCCGCGGCGAGAGCATCTGCGTGATCGGCCAGGAAAAGGGCGCCTCCACCGAGAGCCGGATCAAGCACAATTTCGGCATGGCCCGCCCCGAAGGCTACCGCAAGGCGGTCCGGCTGATGGAAATGGCCGACCGTTTCGGCATCCCGGTACTCTCCCTGGTCGATTCGGCCGGCGCTTATCCCGGCATCGGCGCCGAGGAGCGCGGACAGGCCGAAGCCATCGCGCGCTCGACTGACGCCTGCCTGTCACTGGGGGTGCCCAATGTCGCGATCATCACCGGCGAGGGCATGTCGGGCGGCGCGATCGCGATCACCACGGCCAACCGCGTCCTGATGATGGAGCACGCGATCTACAGCGTGATCTCGCCGGAGGCGGCATCCTCGATCCTGTGGCGGGACGGCACCAAGGCGCAGGAAGCCGCCAACAGCATGAAGATCACCGCCCAGGACATGCTGCGATTCGGCGTGATCGACGAGATCCTGAAGGAGCCGCCGGGCGGCGCCCACCGCGATCCCGCCGCCATGATCGCATCCACCGGCGATGCCATCGCCCAGGCTTTCAACGACCTACGAAATCTTGATGCGGACGCGATCCGCAAGCAGCGCCGCCAGAAGTTTCTCGATATCGGCCGCAAGCTCGCCTAGCTAACCGGCAATCGCGGCATTTTGCTCCAGGTCGGCCGGTTTGGCCGCAATTCGGCCCCGGGGCCGGTCTTTAACTCTTGCTTGACCATGCCTGTCATGGTTCCGGCCCGCCGGGCCCCGTTCAGGTTGCGGGTGGGAAGTCCAAAGGTTAGTATTTTAACGATCGCTTCAAGGCATAAAGGGTTGATTTGGGGTTGCCCGAAATGCCCGGTGGGTGTGGAGCTTGGACTTGAATCACCGCACGCTGGTTCGCGCGCTTCTGGCCTCGGCTGCCCTTGCGGCCGCTGTATTGCTCGCCGGTTGCAATAGCGACGACATCTCACTCGCATCGAATGCCAAGGCCAACCAGCCGGTGCCGCCGAAGCTGGTCGCGGCAATCACGGAAAAGGACATGGATCTGCAGTCGCCGATCCTGATCCGCCTGTTCAAGCAGGAAGCCGAGCTCGAAGTCTGGAAGCAGGACCGCTCCGGCAGGTTCGCGCTCTTGAAGACCTATCCGATCTGCCGCTGGTCCGGCGATCTCGGTCCGAAGATCCGCGAGGGCGACCGCCAGGCGCCGGAGGGCTTCTATACGATCAGCCCGGGCCAGATGAACCCGCAATCGGCCTACTACCTCTCCTTCAACACCGGCTACCCCAACGCCTTCGACAAGGCGCTCGGCCGCACCGGCTCACAGTTGATGGTGCATGGCGACTGCTCCTCGCGCGGCTGCTACGCGATGACCGACGAGCAAATCGCGGAGATCTATTCGCTCGGGCGCGAGTCGTTCTTTGGCGGCCAGAAGGCATTCCAGTTGCAGGCCTATCCGTTCCGGATGACGCCGGTGAACATGGCCAAGCACCGCAACAATCCGAACATGCCTTTCTGGAAGATGATCAAGGAAGGCTACGATCATTTCGAAGTGACGAAGCAGGAGCCGAAGGTCGACTTCTGCGAGAAGAAATATGTCTTCGACGCCGCCAAGCCGCCGGGCGCCACCCGCGATCCGGTGTTTGATGCGTCCGCCAAATGCCCGGCCTATGTGATTCCCGACCAGATCGCCGAAGCGGTCCGCCAGAAGCAGCAGGAAGAGGCGACCGAGGTTGCCAAGCTGATCTCCAAGGGCACGCCGGTGGCGCGGATGAACACCGGCATCGACGGCGGCATGAACAAGATCTTCGCCTCCAAGCTGCCGGAGGGCAGCACCGGCCTCTCCGAGGGTGGCGACAGCCAGAGCCTGCAATCACTGTCGCTGGCGCGCGCGCCCGGCACGATCCCGTCCACCGTCAATCCGCCGAAGCCGAACCTGGCGCAGCCGGAAGAGCCGGTGGTGGCGGTGTCGACGACGTCGGCGACGTCATCGGCCCGCGTCGCTTCCGCCACGCAGTCGGGTGAGCAGTCGGAAGGCCTCTTCTCCAGCATCGCCCGCAAGGTCGGGATCGGCGCCACGGCCGACGCCAACGCCGCCGCCACCAGCGTGCCGCCCTCTGCACCGGCCGCCGCCGCGAAGCCCAAAGCTACTGAGGCCAAGACTGCTGAGGCCAAGGCTGCTGAGATCAAGCCTGCTCAGACCAAGTCGCAATCGGTCGTTCGCGTCGCACCGAGGCCCACCGAAACCAAGCTCGCTGCCGCCAAGCCGGCGCTCAAGCCGACCGTCACCGATGCGCCGGCCACCGCCGCACCGGCCACCAGGGACACACAGCTCTCCGGCTCGCAGCCGATCGTGCAGCCGAACTCCTTCGACAACCGCTTCGGGGCGATGAAGTAAGGCACGGCGTCGCGAGGGCCAGCGCTTTCTCCTGCCGTCATTGCGAGCAAAGCGAAGCAATCCATGCCTCGGCAAGCGGCGCGATGGATTGCTTCGCTTTGCTCGCAATGACGTGCGGAGAGTTCTGATTCAAATGTCAAACAGCGATTCCGTAGGATGGGTAGAGCGCAGCGAAGCAATCCATTTCTCCGCAAGTGGCGCGATGGATTGCTTCGCTGCGCTCGCAATGACGGGGATGGATTCTGATTCAACTTTCAAACAGCGTGAGGACGTGAGTTCGCGTTCTCGCGGCATTCGCTGCCCGAGCTCTGCGTCACTTTCCACCCTCCTCGATATCAGAGGGCGCAGGGAAAGCCGGGTGCTGGTTGCACCCATGGGTCCCGTGCAACAAAAAGCACGGGGGTAGGACCACAGGTTCAACCGAAGCATTCCGGCTTTCCCTGCGCGATGGTTTACGGCTTATTTCGTGCTCTCCCCGGTGACCGGCTATCTAATGCACACATCTTTGTTGCGAAGATCGGCGAAGACTGATTCCCTGGCGGGAGGCGGTCTTGTGGAGAGCGGTCGTATGTCGATGGAGGTGGGGCTGG
>NZ_JBUYEN020000074.1:0-27931 GCF_055229415.2 Bradyrhizobium sp. Leo114
GCTTCGCCAAATCCAACCCGATGGTGCTAATCTGTTTCATGGAACGGTTCCTCCTTGTGGCGTTCGAATAACGACCACGTTTTAGCACGATGATGCTGTCGGAGCGGGCCGTTCCACCACATCAATCAGGATGAGAGCGCGTTAAATCCGGACGTCGCTTGACAACCGGACAGCTTGATGCCGGCTGTAAGGATATCGGGGACGTTAGCTCCGAAATCGCCTGTCGGGCTCCTTCGACGGCTCCCAAAACAGCCGTAGCGCCGGCTTCAGTTCCTCATGTGAGACACCATGATGCTCTGCGAACACGCCGATTGCGGACCTTCAATCGGCGAGTCGCATTTCAACCAGCTGCGCGCGCCCTGTTCAGTTGAAGCCGACATCGGCCCCTAGTCGGTCCTGTAAGGCCCGCCGATCGATGACGAGGTTGTTGAGGTTCAGGTCCGGCTGCCGTGTTGCCGCCAATCGCCTGACCAGCTCCCGGGTGCCGTCCAGGACAAAGACGCCGCAATCATAGCCGTTGCTCTGCTGTCTTATGGGGGCCTGTTGCGGGGTGGCGCGGAGCCGTCGTGCTAGCATCACTGCGAACCCGGTATTGGGTCCCGGCAGATAAGAGTCGTAATGATAGGCAACCGGATTTTCGCGATCACGTTGATCAACCAGCAGCAGCGACCAGTGACTGCCGCGCTCCTCTATCGCCGCGCCGGCATTGTTTACCGGCAGGAACAGGAAGTCGGCTGTATGATGGCTAAGCCACCCCAATGCCTGTTGCGCGACCTCGTTGGAGTCTGACCGCAACATTTGGGCTATCAGGGGATCCACGAACCGCGTCCGGGCGGCGAGATCCGGATTGCTTTCCTGCAACTGCTGCGTCAGGAGCTCATAGTCCCGCTGGATATGCTCGTCACCCAGCCACTGGATGGGGCCCAGCACGCGTCCGCTGCGGTCGCCGGAAGAGGCACCGGTAACCGAAGTGCCGATCTGGGCAGCCGGGGCGAGGGAGGGGCGGGGATGATGGACGAATTGCGCATCGCGGTCTCCTCGCGGCCCCAATGTGATCGAGTAGGTCTCACCGTTGATGGAGACCTGCCTTGGGCCGCTGAACTGGGTCGGCAGGACCCCATTGTTATCCAGGACATCGAGCAGTGAATCCGAGACCGGCCGGGAGCCATGCTGCCAATTCTTGCCGACGAGATGTCCTATATCCTCGAGCTCCTCAAGCACGCCTGATGGCCCGACGTAGAACGCGGGTCTACCCGCAGGGCTGATCACCGGCGCTGACTGAGCATCGTCACGCATCTCCTGCGGCGTGGACGGCAGATCAACGAAAGGGGCGAGACCGCGGTAGATGTCTGACGACCGAGCTGGCGCGTCTGATGGTCCGCTGAAGAATGGCGGTTTGGCGGCGGCGCCACCCACCGGTACTGACTGAGCATCGTCACGCAGCTCCTGCGGTGTGGACGGCAGACCAGTGAAAGAATCGAGATCGCGATAGACGTCTGAGGACCAAGCCGGCTCGCCCCTCGGCGTTGGAAAGTCGAAGTAGGACGGCGGTTGCACGGACCAGCTTGAGCTCGACCCAGCCGGCTCCTGCAAGCCGGCCTGCCCAAACGGGCCTACCATCGGCGGCCACTCACTTTCGGACGGCGGCGTCGGCAAATCTCGCATCCAGGACCAGGTTGAGTTCGAGCCAGCCGGTTCCTGCAAGTCGGCCTGCCCAAACGGGCCTACCGTTTGCTGAGGAAGGGATACACCCAACGCTTTGTTTGCCTCGACGAGTTGTAGGTAGTTCCGAAGCATCGTCAAATCTTTTTCATGCACCTTTGCCGAAGCTTTGGTCCTCCTGAAATTCTTAACATCTTCGTCCAACGCGTGCTGCTGCCCAGTCCCCCTGAGTCGGCCAACTATGCTGCTCCTATCCTCCCTTCGGAGCCAGTCACTGAAACCCCGAAGGCGGCTAGCCGTTTCGTGAAAAGGCTGCCTCTGCTCGGAAGTCGAGTCTCCAAGGTTACGCAGGGCTTGAACGAACATATTCTCGATGACGCCGGCGTCTTCGGGATGGGGGCTTAGGAGGCGGGGTCCCATGAGACGCGGGCCGGGCCCGATCTGTTGGATGTTTTCTTCCCCCGACCCAAGCCTCCGGAGATTCGTCAGCGACGAATGAAGACGGTTTTTAGGGTCGTTACCTTGCGCTTTATACTCATCGATATCGTCCGCCAGCGCCTCATCTCGAAAGCGGGGAGCCAATGGCTCCTTGTTGTTTTCACGGAGCCAGTTGGCGAATTTTTTTAAATGTACCAGATTGCGCTCAATCGTGGGTTCGTGAGCCCCGGCCTGCATGGCTGCTGCCTTGAACCTCTCCATGAGCGCCGTGTCTTCGGTAGGAGGGCCAGCCAAGCGCTGTTGTGGGTGAAGATTGAAATTTGCGGGGCGTCCCTCGGCTTTCGCGATGTGGAACTCCTGAAGCGCTGTCAACGCCGGATGGACATCTTTTTTGCCACCCTCCTCCACATAGCGTGTCGCAAGTCGTGTCAACTCATCAGGACGGTCAAGCAAGCTGGACAGCGTCAAGGTCTTGGCTCGAAGCCAGGTGTGGAATTTATACAGATTTCCCGCCCACCGACTAACAGTAGTGCGGCCGCCGCCGGCGGATTTGCCCGCCTCTTTGAACTCGGAAATAAGCCTCTCGTCATCTGTGATCTCAGCTGGCGGGAGATCGGCGTGCCGGAGATTTTCCAACGCCTCAATGATTTGATCTTTGATGTTTTTGCTTCCAGCGGGGTCCACGTCCTGCGCATAGTCCCGCGCATCGTCCTCCAACCCATGCTGGTTCAGCCGGTCGGCAATTGAACCTCTCTGGTGCTCGTTAAGCCAGGCACTGAAGTTGCGTAAATGAGATGCATGCCTCTGAGCGGTGTTGAACGTGCTGCTGCCGACGGACGCCCTCATAATCCTGGAAATAAGCACCGTGTCTGACTCAAAGGGCTCAATCGCGCGGCGCCGCTTGGCGAAATCCATGCGAAGCTCTGAATGGACCACCACGTACGACGCCGCGCCCCCAGACGACTTCTCGCGACGACTCCCCCCAAAGACTTTGCCGACCGCTGACTTAACACGCGACCACAGTCCCCGGCTTTTGCTGTTCTTCGTCCGGGCCGCAGGCTGCGCTTCCGACAGCGCGGTGTAGCGAGTGCTGCTGAACAGCCTGTCACGCAAGTCAGACCGCGATGCCTCCGCAGCCGAGCCGCCGAGGTGAGCGCGAGGGAGGTCTACGCTGTAGTGCGTGCTGCTGAACCAGTTATCCCGCAGGTTGGACCGCGATGGCACCGAACCCCCGACATTAGCGCGCTGGGTTCTTCCATGCGCCTGTGCAGCGTGATTATCAGCCGAACTAGCATCAGACGAACTAGGGTCACCGGAGCTCTCATCAGAGGACCTGAGTTGTAGCTCGGCCAGCTGCTGCTCAAAGCCCGCCGGATGTTCAGACATGTTGTCCGACTGTTGTCTCGCCCGCTGCTGCTTTTGCAGGGCCGCGTACTCCTGCATCCAACCGTCCGTATTAAGCCATCCAATATCGTTCGTTTCCACACTAATCTCCCTAGATGAGATAAATCTTCATGGCCAACCCAAAGCTAAGCTCGGATGCACGGGCCGCAGAGCATCCAACCTGAGAGAGGCAAAGGTCAAAGTCGACAACCAGAACAAAGCCACCGAACGGCAATCGTCGCACGACCCGGTCCGAGCGCCTTCAGCCTTACTGGTCGCCGCCTTGTCGGACGCAAGGCCCGACCGACATCACGCGTCGGGTCAGCTTACCCTGAGTGCTTCTTCCACACGCCGTCCGTCAGTTATGTAACGCTTGCGATTTGCATTCCGAGCAAGCCAAGAGCCCCTTTGAAGGCTTTGCGTTGGCCCGCCGTCCACGTCTCATGCTAGGAACGTTAGCTGTTGAGAAGCTGACGAGCCTCAGACGGATCCACAACGAGCCAACGGGCAACCGCGTTGATTTTTGCCGGAAGCTGGGCCTCGTTGGGCCGCTGCGTGTTCCAGACGATGGTGATCACCAATTCCAGGCCATCGTGATCACTCATTGAACGAACCCGCTACGCGGGAGTGGGGAGGAGCCTGCTGAACTGAGGTGTCCTGTCTGAGAGGATGTTGGTCTTCGCACCACCCCTCTCAAGACAGGAGACCCAGATGGCTACGATGAGCCCTCTTCGCCAACGCATGATCGAGGACATGACGGTCCGCAATCTGTCGCCGTCGACTCAGCAATCCTATATCTATGCGATCGCAAAGTTTAGCCGACCGGACCGGCTGAGTTTCGAGCAGGTCCGGCCTATCAACTGCATCTCATCGGCCAAAAGCGTTCGTGGTCCCACATCAATCAGGTGGCCTGCGCGCTGCGGTTCTTCTACGGCGTCACACTCGGGCAGACGGAAGCATTCGAGCGGATCATCGGTGGCCAGAAGCCCGACAAGCTCCCGCTCGTCCTTGGTGCCGAAGAGATCGAGCGCTTCCTGGACGCGGTTACAGGGATGCGCAATCGCGTCGTGCTGGCGACGGCTTATGCAGCGGGCTTATTCACTGGCTTCGAGATCGGCCAGCTCGAGATAGGCCCAGTCGTGCCAGCGCGGACCTTTGGTCCCTCCGCCGGACGACAGGCGGCGCCAGGCCTTTTTGGGAAGGCTCCGCGCGATCGCGGCGGCGGTGCCGGCGACAGGCCGCTGCTTGCCCCAGGAGCGGAACACATGATTGGACGCAACACCCAGGACATAGCCTTTGCCCGCCTTGCGCAGCAGGGTTTCGATCTCTCCAGTGCCATACACGCTGTCCGCCGCCACGAACGAGAACGGCACGTTGGCCGTGGTCGCGCGAGTGATCATCTGACGCGCGATCTTGGGTTTCGTCGCAAAGCTCACATCGCTCGGGACATGCGCTGCCTTCAGGCGAGCGGGTTCGTCCGTCCATTCTTTTGGCAGGTAGAGCGCCCGGTCGATGAAGGCATGGCCATGCCGTGACACATAGGCGGCGAACACTCCGATCTGGCAATTGGTGATCTTGCCCGCCGAGCCAGTGTACTGGCGTGCGACCCCGCACGAGGCCTTGCCCTGTTTCAATGACCAGGACTGCGTCCTCATCACCAAGCGTCTCCAGTGCGTACTCACGCACAATGTCGCGCAGCGCGTCGGCATCCCACTGCCCCCGGCCCAGAATCGCCTGCTGGCGCCACGGGCCGGCATCGCCGGCCGCCTCCGCCCGCATCCAACCCGTCTTGCGCGGCTCGTTGCCCAACAGTCCGTCCAGAAACTGCCCCGCCGAGGCCGCGACCCGCTCCTGCGTAAACAGCGGACGGATGCGTTGCTTGGCATCTCGCAACGAGGAAGCCCACAGCGTCAGCGTATCTTCAACCGACGCACCACCAATCATCAGATCCCGAATCATGGTCACCCATGGATTCAGAACCCTCAATCAATTGCAACTGTAATGCTAGTTCGTCTTCTGCGGTTCGCCAGAAATGTTCGCGCGGCGTTCTCGCGGTCCCTTTCCGTTCTATCATGATCCGCTCCCGGAAAAGCTGCCAGATAAGGCAACAGGTAACCCGACGCTAGGTTCTGGGTGCTCACCCAGCTTCTCTCCGATGGAACCTGTTCTCGCCGACGCACGCCCGCATGTCGGTGCGCCGGAACCAGATGGCGCGGCCGCAGCGTAGCGGCGGATTGCCGGCGGTGAAGATGATCTGCTCGTCCGTCCGCATACGTAGCACCTCATGCGGCAGCATGAGCGCCCGGCGCGCGAGCTGCTTGGACCGCGTCCGGGAGGAACCCGACATCTGCGAGGACCGGCTCAGCTGATCAACCTCGACCGTCGTGTCACCGCAGCGCTTGGAGATGTAGTCCGCCGTCTCGGGATCGTTGATCGCCGAGAACGAGATCCAGGACGCACTCTCGAACCACTTGCTGGTGGCATCACAGCCGCCATAGGCCTCGCGCATCTGGCCGATCGACTGGTAGAGCATCAGCAGGGTGATGCCGTATTTACGACCCGCGTCGCGCGCAGTTTCGAGAATGCGTAAGTACCCGAGGCGGGCGACCTCATCGAGCAGGAACAGCGTGCGGCCGGTCACTTCGCCATTGCGATTGTAGATGGCGTTAAGCAGCGCGCCGATGATGACGCGGGCGAGGCCGGCGTGGTTCTCCAGTGTCTTCAGGTCGAGATTGATGAAGACGTCCGTCCGGCCCTCCGAGAGCTCGGCCGTCGTGAAGCTCGACCCGGACACCAGCGCGGCATAGTTGGCATAGGAGAGCCAGTGGGTTTCCTTCACGGCGTTGGCGTAGACGCCGCTGAAGGTCTCCGGCGTCATGGCGATGAAGGGCGCGACATTCTCCTTCACGAAGGCGGATTCCGAGTTGTCGTAGATCGATTGAAGCCGCTGGCGCAGCTTCGGCTCCGGCTCGGACAGGTTGGCCCGGACCTGGCGCAGGTGCTGGTCCTTCTTCTCCGTGTGACCGGACAGGCAGACATCGGCGGTCAACGCCGTCAGCAGCTGCAACGCCGAGGCACGAAAGAAGTCGTCCCGCGCCGAGCCCTGGCGCGGATTGTCGGTCATGACCCATGACGCGACGGCGGCAATGTCCTCTTCCTTGGTTGCGCCGTGCTGGCCGATCCAGTCGAGCGCATTGAAGCCAATTGCCGAGGAGCGCGGGTCGAGCACGAAGACCTGGCGACCCGCCCCGTGCCGGTGTCTCGTGACTATCGGTGCGACCTCGTTAGAGGGGTCGAGGACGACCAGTCCGCTGCCCCATTTGAGCGCTGTCGGCACCGTGACGGATGTTGTCTTGAAGCCGCCGGAACCGGCGAACACGATGCCGTGCGACGAGCCGAAGGACGCATCGAAACAGAGCAAAGCAGACTTGCCGCCGTCGCCCCATGCCTCGGCGTCATCGGCGCGGAAGGACTGGTCGGCCACCGCATCCCGATCGACGCGATAGCGCTCCCCGACCACGATGCCACCCGCCTCCGGGAACAGCCGCGCAGCCTCGGTCATCGTCATCCAGTCCGACTCGCCATGGATGGCGCGTTGGCCGCGAATGCGGCGCGGCGCTGTGGCTGCGAAGGCGGCGTTGCCCTTCATGGCCACCCGCAGCCCGAACACGGCCGCGAACGCAGCGATGATCGCTCCGATGATGGTCGAGGGATCGGCATAAGCGAGAAGCCGGTTTCCAGCCGGCAGGGCATTGGCGAAGGAGTGGAGGCGCGCAATCTCGCGCGAGGCGGCGATCGCGACCACAAGCAGGCCGCCGAACACGACGCTCCAACCGGCCGAGCGAATCGCCGTCGCACCAGCCGCCGCGAACAGGAAGATCACGCCGATCGCCGCGGCGATCACGTAAGGCAGGGTGATGCCGATCCGGCCGAGCGCCAGCCGCGCGTTCGGGGTTGTCCCGAACTTCGAAAGCCACGCTTCGATGCCGGTGAAGACGAGGCACAAGCCTGCCATCAGCACGGCCGGCGTGATCGCCAGGGCGATCTTACTTGCTCTCATGACCGAACGCCTTCGCGCCGATCGCCGTCAGGCGCTCGCGTTCTGCCTCGTTGCCGCGGAGACGGTCGGCGGCATCGATCAGCAATCCCAGCAGCAGCGCACGCTTCTCGTAGCGCAGCCCGGCCTTGGCGATCAGGCCGCCGAGCTCGATCTTCTCCCGCGTGTCCTTCTTGCGGGCGTTTGTGGCATCGGACCGGCGCATGCGTTCAGCCCTGTTCAGCCACGCCCGAAGACGCGCCAGACGCGACGGCCGCGGCCGCCTTTGCGGTTCGGCCGCTGCCCTTGCGAAACCGGCCGGCGATCTCCTCGAAGGCCGACAGCAGCGCGCCTTCCTCGATCTCGATTGCTCCCATCCCGGCCTTCAGCGCGATGCGCCCGATGCGCTCGGCCTCCCGCGTTTCAGCCTGCTTTAGCTGGTCCTGGAGCCGAGCGATTTCGTCCCTGATCTGCCGCGAGGGCTTTTTCATTCCGGAAGACCTTTCCTGTCAGTTCTGCGCGAAGCCGACAGGAAAGCCGGGGTGAGCGCGAAGCGCGACCCGGGTAATTAACGGGGTCGGCGAAGCCGACGCTTTGGAAGATCATCCCGCCGTTCCGAAGGAGCGGCTTCCAAGGGCGCAGTAATACGTCGCTGACGCGACGTCCTGCTTCCGCCCCAAATGCGCGGGCCGATCCCGACGAACGGCATGTTCACTCGTCTTAAGGATCGCTCCAGCCGTGGCCATCACCCATTTCACGCCCCAGCTCATCGGACGCGGCGATGGCCGCAGCGCCGTGCTGGCCGCGGCCTACCGGCATTGCGCGAAGATGGAGTTCGGGGCCGAGGGCCGCACCGTCGACTATTCCAACAAACGCGGGATGATCCACGAGGAAGTCCTGGTTCCGGCCGACGCGCCCGCCTGGCTTCGGACGATGATCGCCGATCGCTCCGTTGCGGGTGCCTCGGAGGCCTTCTGGAACAAGGTCGAGGCCTTCGAGAAGCGGGCGGATGCGCAGTTCGCCAAGGAGTTCATCATCGCGCTGCCCGTCGAGCTGACGAGCGAGCAGAACATCACGCTGATGCGCCAGTTCGTGATCGAGCAGGTGCTGTCGCGCGGGCAGGTCGCGGACTGGGTCTATCATGACGAGCCGGGCAATCCGCATGTCCACCTCATGACGACGCTGCGGCCTCTCACGGAAACCGGGTTCGGGCCGAAGCGGGTCGCGGCCATCGGAGACGACGGGCAGCCGCTGCGCCTGAAATCCGGCAAGATCGCCTATCGTCTTTGGGCCGGCGACAAACAGGAGTTCCTCGAGCAGCGCAATGGCTGGCTCGACCTGCAAAACCAGCATCTCGCCCTGAACGGGCACGAGATACGGGTCGATGGGCGGTCCTACGCCGAGCGCGGGATCGACGTCGTGCCGACCACCCATATCGGCGTCGCGGCCAAGGCCATCCAGCGCCGGGCGGAGCGCGAGGGACGCGATCCCAACCTCGAACGGCTGCGTGTCTTCGACGAGAACCGGGCCGAGACGTTGAAGCGCATCCAGCGCCGTCCGGAGATCGTGCTCGACATGATTTCGCGGGAAAAGAGTGTGTTCGATGAGCGGGATGTCGGCAAGCTCCTGCATCGCTATGTCGACGATGCCGGAACATTCCAGCACTTGATGGCGCGGGTGCTGCAAAGCCCCGATGCGCTGCGGCTGGAAGGCGAGTCGATCGACTTCGCCACGGGCGCGCGGGCGCCGGCAAAATACACGACCCGCGAGCTGATCCGGCTCGAAGCGGAGATGGCACGGCGCGCGGTCCATCTCTCAGGCAGCACGGCTTTCGCGGTGAAGGCACCGGTCATCGCGGCCGTCTCCGCGCGGCACGCCAACCTCTCGGCCGAGCAGCGCTCCGCCATCGAGCAGTTGGCATCCGGAGAGAGGATTGCGGCGGTTGTCGGCCGTGCTGGGGCAGGCAAAACCACGATGATGCGGGCCGCACGCGAAGTGTGGGAGGCCGCAGGCTATCGCGTGGTTGGCGGCGCCTTGGCGGGCAAGGCGGCCGAGGGATTGGAGAAGGACGCGGGCATCGAATCCCGCACGCTCGCCTCCTGGGAATTGCGATGGAAGAGCGGTCGGGACGGCCTCGATGATCGAACGGTTTTTGTCCTGGACGAGGCCGGCATGGTCGCCTCGCGGCAGATGGCGCTGTTCGTCGAAACAGCGTCAAAGGCGGGGGCGAAGCTCGTCCTGGTCGGCGATCCGGAGCAGCTCCAGCCGATCGAAGCGGGGGCGGCGTTTCGCGCGATTGTCGAACGCATCGGCTATGCCGAGCTCGAGACGATCTATCGCCAGCGCCAGCAATGGATGCGCGACGCCTCGCTCGATCTTGCCCGTGGCCGGACGGTGCAGGCCCTGTCTGCCTATGGTCACCACGGACGTCTGTTCGGCCCGGAGTTGAAGGCGCAGGCAATCGACAATCTCATCGCCGATTGGAATCGCGACTACGATCCGTCCAAGTCAACATTGATCCTGGCGCATCTGCGCCGCGACGTCCGCGCGCTGAACGAAATGGCGCGGGCTAAACTCGTCGAGCGCGGTCTCGTCGAAGAGGGACATGCCTTCCGGACCGAGGACGGCGAGCGCCGGTTTGCGCCGGGCGACCAGATCGTCTTCCTGAAGAACGAGGGCTTGCTTGGCGTCAAGAACGGCATGATCGGCAAGGTCGTGGAAGCCGAGCCGGCGCGCCTGGTCGCCGAGATCGGTGAGGGCGAGGGCCGCCGCCGCGTCGAGGTCGATCAGCGCTTCTATCGCAATATCGACCACGGCTATGCGACGACCGTGCATAAGGCGCAAGGAGCGACGGTCGACCGGGTCAAGGTGCTGGCAACGCTGTCCCTCGACAAGCACCTGACCTATGTCGCGCTGACCCGCCATCGCGAGGATGTGGCGCTCTACTATGGCCGGCGTTCGTTCCAGAAGGCCGGTGGCCTGATCCCGATCCTGTCGCAGCGCCGGGCCAAGGAGACCACCCTCGATTACGAACGCGGCAGCCTCTATCGCGATGCGCCGCGTTTTGCCGCGAACCGTGGACTGCATATCGTCAAGGTGGCGCGCACGCTCGTGAACGATCGTCTGCGCTGGACGGTTAGCCAGAAGCAGCGCCTTGCCGACCTCGGCCGTCGGCTGCGTGCGCTCGGCGAAAAACTCGGCCTCGTCAATGGCCGTAGACCCATCATCAGCACCGCACACAAGGAGGCGAATCTCATGGTCGCCGGGGTGACGACGTTCCCCAAATCCCTCATCGACACCGTCGAGGACAGGATCCTCGCCGACCCCGCCATCAAGAAGCAGTGGGAGGATGTGTCCACCCGCTTCCGCCTCGTCTTTGCCGATCCCGAGCGCGCGTTCCGCGCGACGAACTTCGACGCCATGCTAAAGGATTCCGCCGCGGCAACTTCGACGATCGCCCGTCTCGCCACGAGCCCGCAATCCTTCGGGGCGCTGCGCGGCAAGACCGGTCTGATGGCGGGCAAGGCCGACAAGCAGAAGCGCCAACGCGCCGAGGCCAATGTGCCAGCGCTCAAGCGCGACATCGAGCGTTACTTGCGTCTGCGCGTCGAGGCCGAGCACAAGCATGAAGCCGAGGAACGCGCGAACCGGCATCGCGTCGCGATCGACATCCCCGCTGTGTCGCGCGAGGCGCATCGCGTGCTCGAGCGCGTACGGGATGCCATCGACCGCAATTACCTCCCGAGCGCGCTCGAGTTCGCGCTCGCCGACCGGATGGTGAAAGCGGAGATTGACGGTTTCAACAAGGCCATCGCCGAGCGCTTTGGCGATCGCACATTCCTGCCGAATGCCGCCGAAGAACCCAACGGGCAGACCCTCGAGAAGGCGGCGGCCGGCATGGATCCGGCGCGGCGCGAGCAGCTGAAAGCAGCCTGGCCCGCCATGCGTGCGGCACAGCAGCTCGCCGCCCAGGAGCGCACCGCGCAGGCGCTCAAACAGGCCGAGGCGCAGCGTCTGACCCAGAGCCGGGGACAGACCCTGAAATGACCATTCGGCGCTCCCTTCTGGTCATCCTGGCGGTCGGCTCCAGCCTCCTATTGGCCGTGGCGGGTGCCGGCTGGTGCGCCGGGCTGCGCGTCAACATGACGCCGAGCTATCCGCGCGGCCTGTGGCGGATCGAGCCGCTGGATCGGCCGGCCGCCGCCGGCGATCTCGTCTTCATCTGCCCGCCGGTCACAGCCGAGTTCGAACGCGCGTTCGCGCGCGGTTACATCCGGCGCGGACTTTGCGCCGGTGGCTTAGGCCCACTCGTCAAGACCATCGCCGCCGTCGGCGGCCAACACGTTGATGTGGCTGATCAGGTCTCGATCGACGGCCGTCAGCTCCCCGATTCCGATGTCCGGCATACCGATGCCGCCGGCCGTCCTCTCGCGCCGTTTGCCGGCGGCGTCATCCCCGCGGGGGACGCCTATCTCCACTCTGATTTCGCAGGCTCCTATGATTCCCGCTACTTCGGCCCGATCCCGTCATCGGGCGTTCTCGGCCTCGCCCGACCCGTCTTCACCTTCGGTCCCTAGCGTCTGTCGCGGTGCCGCGATGGCTGTCGCCGCGGTTGCAGTCGGGGCTGCTGCCTGGTGCGGTCACGCGCTCGCCCTGCCGCTCGCCTGCGCCTTCCCGACGTTGTGGGCGTTCGCGCCGTCACGGTCGATCTCAGCGGTGGTGAGCGCCGCCTATTTCCTTGCGGCATCGCGCGGGCTGCCGCGGGGCGTCGTCAATTTCTACGGCACTGATCTCGGCGTCGGCATCGCCTTGTGGAGCGGCGCGGCGGCCATCTTCGTCCTTGTTCACGCCACGCTTTGGCAAAGCCGGCCGGGATGGGAGAGGGCGCTTTGGTTTGGGCTCCGGGCGGTCTTGATGAGCCTGCCGCCTTTCGGGGTCGTTGGATGGGCGCAGCCGATCACGGCGGCCGGCGTTCTGTTTCCCGGCTGGGGATGGTGGGGACTGGGCGCGACCGGAGCGATCCTGCTCACCATGACGACTGGCAAGTGGCCCGTCGCGGCGATCGCCGCGGCCAGCTGGTCGGCCGCGCACTGGATCGCGCCGTCACAACCATCCGGATGGGCTGGCCTCGATACCAGGCTTGGGAGCGCGCTCGGCCGGGCTCTGGACCTCGATCAATCCGAGGCGCTTCTCCAGCGCGTTTGCGAAGCGGGCGCGGCCGGCGCGCGCGTTGTCTTGCTTCCCGAGAGTGCGGCCGGGCTGTGGACGCCGACCACGAGCGGCTTCTGGATGGACGGTCTGCGCAACACCGAGATGACGGTGATCGCCGGTACCGCGATCGTCGATCGCGAAGGCTATGACAACGCCATGGTGGAGATCGCCGCCGGCCGCGCACGCCAGCTCTATGGCGAACGCATGCCAGTGCCGGTCTCGATGTGGCAACCCTGGCTCGCTTGCGGGGCAAAGGCCAGCTTCTTCGGCAATCCCGTCGTCGAGTCCGTCAGCCGGCGCATCGCGCCCTTGATCTGTTACGAGCAACTGCTCGTCTGGCCCGTCCTGCAGTCGATGCTCCAGTCGCCCGACGTGCTTGTCGCGATCGGCAACGACTGGTGGACCGCCGGCACCAACGTCCTCGCGATTCAGAGAGCCAGCACACAAGCCTGGGCGCGCCTGTTCGCCCTGCCGCTCGTGCTCTCGTTCAACACCTGAAGGGGATCAGCATGATCGATGCCACCACCATTCATCAATGCGCCGATTCGGGTCTGAAGCCCGCGATCATCGAGAAATTCATCCGCGCGGCCGGGGCATCCGATCCGCTCGCCGTCACCGTCCGGACCGGCAACCGCGTCATTCTGGTGACGCCGCCCAAGACGCCGGATGATGCCGTGGAGCTGGTCCGCCGTTACGTCGGCCAGGCGATGGTCCGCGTCGGCGTGACCCAATATCCGGTCGGGCTCGGCGTCACCGATGTCGCCGAACTCAAGGCCGATCTGGTCGATACCTGCGCCAATATCAGGATGGGCACCGCACTGTTCGGCAAGGTTTATCGCATCGTCACGAAATGGTATGGCGCGCCGGTCGACGAGGCGTTCGGCGATGCGATCGACGCGTGGAAAACCGGGTATTTCGACGGGAAATATGTATTCGACGAGCCCGATCCCGGCGCCCTGCCAGCCCGCAACGCGGGGTCGGAGGCTGGCGACAAACCCGCGGATGGTGACGCGGCGAGGCCTACGAGCCGTCCGGACGATGGGACCCGACAGGACAAGAAGCCGGATGATCCCAACAGGGCAGGCATCAGGATCGATCTGACGGGCATTGGCGTCAGCAAGCCGAAATAGGCCTTTGCGGATAGCAATGACCTCGGTCGGAAAGGCGCCACGATCTAATAGTGGCAGCGCTCCCCATCCGCGAGTAGCCTGTGCTCAACTCCAGTTGAGCCACTGGAGTTCATCCGAACGAACGCTCGATCGTGCGGCGCACACGCACCTCGCCTGGACCGACGTGGTACTCTTTTATGACGCGGCCTTCCAGTGCTCGCTCAGCCTGAGTGGAGCGGTTGCGCTGGCGCAGGTAGTCGTGCCATGTGTGGAAGTGATAGCGCTCGATCCACACATCTGGATCCGCCATGTTTCGCGCGATCGACCAGCCGTAGGCGCCGTTACGCTGCCGGACGAGCCGAAGTTGCTGTATAACCTCCCGAAACCCAGGCGCGTTTCTCTGCACAACCCGATATTCGATCTCGATCACAACAGGTCCGTCGCGCCCGGTGATGGGCACCAGCACCTTTGGGTCCTCAAGGAGGCTTCCCTCTTCCACACGCGCCCTCACGGGCGGCATCCGTAGCCGCAGGCCGACCAGTGGCGATGCAACCATCAACGCGGCGGCAACGAGGAGGGCAGTTTCGACACCAGCGACCTCCGCCAAATGCCCCCAAGCCCAGCTGCCGAGCGCCAGCCCATCGGCTGAGGCCGCTTGATAGGCTGCCAGAGACCGTGCTGCGACCCAGCGGGGCGCAGAAAGCTGTACGCCAACGTTCAACAGAGTCCAACAGAGGGTCCACCCAGCACCAGCCACCACCAGTCCCAGTCCGGCGATCACTGGATTTCGGCTGAATGCCATAACAGCAATGCCCGTGCCCATAGCGAGCGCGCAGCATCGCATCGCTGCTTCAGCGCTCAAGTGCTTGCGCACCAACCCGATATTTGCCGCTCCGATGACAGCTCCCGCGCCAAAGGCGCCTAGCATCAGACCGTATGTTGGTGCGCTGCCAAGGAGGAGATCGCGCGCTACCAGCGGCAAGAGCGCGAGAATCACTCCACTGATCAAGCCCACAATGATCGTGCGGATCAACACGAGCATGATCGGGGGTGAGTTCGCAATGTACCGGACGCCTAAAAGAATCGCGCGGTCGAGCCGTTCTGGTGGCAGGCGCGAGCGCTCAGTCGCGCGCTTCCACAGATAGAGCGCGGCGATGAGCGGCAGATAGGACACGGCATTGAGTGCGAACGCCGCAAAGGTCCCTGCAGTGGCCACAATGATGCCACCGATTGCCGGACCTACGCTCCGTGCAATGTTGTAACTGATTCCATTGAGCGCGACGGCGGCTGGCAGAGCTTGGGCTGGCACCTGCTCGCTGACCGCCGCCTGCCAGGCGGGCCCCCACATCGCGGCGCCACTGAAATGGACCCGCGGAGCGGGACCGGTTGAACCGGCTTGTTAGTTGGAAACTGATCGCTCCTGATCCTTTTCTATCACGCAGCCAGAGATTCTGTCTGCTGCAGTTGCTGTGGGCATGTGGTCAACGCGGCAGCGTTGTCCACCATGTCCACAGCCTTGTCGGCGTGCATCCGCTCGCGCCAGACTGCCATCGGCGTGCGATAGCCGAGGGCCTGATGAAGGCGACGATCGTTGTAGAAGGCAATCCAGCTCGCGACCCCTGCCTTGGCCTCGCGGCCGTCGGCATAGCCCTTGAGATAGATGTCCTCATGCTTGAGCGACCGCCACAGCCGCTCGATGAAGACGTTGTCGATCCAACGACCGCGGCCATCCATGGAGATCCTGATCCCTAGCGCCCGCCAACGCGCCGGTGAAGGCCGCACTGGTGAACTGGCTGCCCTGGTCGGTGTTGAATATCTCCGGCGTGCCATACTTCGCCAGCGCCTCTTCCAGCGCCGCCACGCAGAACGAGACGTCCATCGTGTTCGACAACCGCCACGCCAGAACCGCACGGCTCGCCCAGCCGATGATGGCGACGAGATAGAGAAAGCCACGGCCGATGGGCAAATACGTGATGTCGGCCGCCCACACCTGGTTCGGCCGGTCGATCGTCATGTTGCGCAGCAGATAGGGATAGATCTTGTGGCCCGGCGCCGGCCTCGTAGTGTTCGGCCTTGGTCCCAGCGCCGCGATGCCCATCTTGCGCATCAACCGCTGCACGCGCTTGCGATTGACCTGAAGCCCCTCAGCCTTCAGCATCGCGGTCATTCGCCGCGAGCCCAGGAATGGCCAGGCGGTGAACAGCTCGTCGATCCGCTGCATCAGGGCAAGGTCGTTGTCTTGGCCGGCCGTGGCGGCCGGTAGACCCCGGAGCGCGCGATGCCAAGCAACATGCATTGCCGGCGGATCGACAGCGCCTGGTCGGCGCGATCGAGCATTCCTCGACGGTCCGGCGTGCTCATCTTCCGGACCTCCGTGCTAAAAAATCGCGCTCGACTGTCAGTTGTCCGATCTTGGCGTGCAGCTTCTCGATCTCGCGTTCGCGCGCGTCCTCGCTCTCCCGCCCGACACCCGCGTCCAAAGCCCGGGCCGCCTGGTCCAGCAGTTGCTTCTTCCAGGCATAGATCTGGTTCGGGTGAACCTCATAGCGCTGGGCCAGATCGGCCACCGTCGCCTGCTCCCGCACGGCTTCCAGCGCGATCTTTGCCTTCAGTGCCGCGTCGATCTTGCGTCGTGTCTTCGTCGTCATCATGCGCTCCGTCTATCAAACGGAGCGGCCCTTTTCCAACTTAGCCTCTGGTCTCAAAACCGGGGTCCATTTCAGGACCGCCCAGCGTCTGACCAATCTGATCTCGCTCTTTTGCATCCTGAGTTGGCGGGTCTTCTGGATGACGATGCTCAACCGTTCCGCCCCAGACGCACCGCCAACCCTCGCGTTGCCTGCGACTGAAATCGGCGTGCTCGATCGCCTCGTCAACGACAAACCAAAAGCGAGACAGAAAACGCTCTCGCACTATCTGATCAAGATCGCCCGGCTCGGCGGTTATCTCGCCCGCGCCAGCGATCCGCCGCCTGGCAATACCGTCATGTGGCGCGGGCTGTCACGCCTCACTGACATCGCGCTCGGCGCCATGGTCGGAGTAGAATTTGTGGGTAATTGAAAGCCTCGCCGGAGGCTTACGGAGTGGGCTGCCATCAAGCCAAGGTTGCCGAACAAGCCGGCGGCGTACCGCGGGTGAATGACCGCCGTGCACTCAACGGCATCTTCTGGGTCTTACGATCCGGGGCACCATGGCGCGATCTACCTGACGCCTCCGGCCCATACACTACCTGCTACAATCGCTGCGTTCGTTGGCGACGGGCAGGCTGTGTGGGCCGCGATTATCAACGTCCTGGCAGGCGCAAATGATACCGCTGTGCAAATGATCGACCAGCGAAGGACAGACGCTGCACTGCTGGACACTCGCTCCACCCTGGGGTTGGGGGCTGAAGGGATGGAGCGAGCTTCGCCAGGTACAACGCAAGGAGCGTTGTGAGCGCGTCAATAGCCTTCCGATTCGGGCAGCATCGCGGCGACAAAGAGAAAGCAGAGTGGATGCATTGGGACAGCGTCATTGCTGGTAGGCGAACCCGAGATCAAACTTGAAGATGATTTTAGATATTTCGCCTCCGAAAAGCGTCGACGTTGCAGATAAGTCCCAGAAACAAGCGTTACGAGTCTCCCATCGCGATCGGACCGGCGGGGCGGTTGATCAGCCTTCCCTCATGCGCGCAAGCGGACAGGGCGGCGACCGTCATATACGTTCCGCAGGACCACAGAGCCGCCCAGCTGCAGCGATCGGAATCCGGTGAATCGTGTGCTTGATAAGGGCCAACTTGGACGCCCGATCGAATAACGAGCGATTGATGTGTATCAATGCCGCGGCTGCAGGGCACGGATAGAAGTAATGGTCAGCTGCGCTGAGCGGCTGCGAAACAGGTCCGTCTTCGGGCCTTGTCCTCATTACGATAAGGAGGCGCAATGACGCGGCTGCCCCAGGTTGCCGGCGCAGTTGTCGCAATTGCTGTATCTGCAACTGCAATTCACCCGACAACAAGCTCCGCCTTGGCTAAGGGATGGAGCGACAGCCGTCTCGATGAGGAGCGCGGCGTGCGGCATCTTCTGAGGGACCGGATCCGAACGCGCGAAGAGTTGTTGGATCTCATCCTGCAGTCTATTCGAGACCGCCAGGATGTTCGGGGGCGCCGACCCGAACGGATCGACCACTGGCGTGACCGAGGGGGGTGAACACGCGGCGACTGGCGCGGCGATCTGCGAGAGCGAGTCGCCGGGAGCATGACCGAGAGGGGCCATGGCGAGAGGAAGGAGGGTCTCATCTTCTTAAGAGCCCGACCGGAAATTAAAGTTGGGTGATTTCAACTGGTTGTGGATTCTTCGAAGGTGTTCGAAGCCATCGGAGAAGCAGATGACCTGGACCGAAATCACCCGCTGTCAGCATGACAGACGAGCGCTCCGCTATGCAAGCGATTGTACGGATGCGGAATGGGCCTTGATCGAGCTGTTGATGCCAGGGCCGAGCAAGGTCGGGCGACCGCGCAAGACCTGCATGCGATCGGTATGGGATGCGATCCAGTACATTGCGACGACGGGATGCCAATGGGCGCTTTTGCCAAAGGATTTTCCTCCCTTCACGACGGTCCAGTACTATTTTTATGGCCTGCGCGACAGCGGGGTGTTGGATTTGATCAATGAAGCCTTGGTTGAAGTCGCGCGTAGGCTTGCTGGACGGGAGCCGCAACCAACGGCGGCGATCATCGACAGTCAATCGGTCAAGACGACCGAGAGCGGAGGGCCACGCGGCTTTGATGCGGGCAAGAAGATCAAAGGTCGCAAGCGCCACATCGTCACCGATACAGAAGGAAATTTGCTGAGCGCCATCGTGCACCCGGCCAATGTTCAGGATCGGGACGGCGCGCCGGCCGTCGTCACTTTGGCGTGTGCGAGCTACCCGACTATTGCACACTTGTTTGCTGACGGCGGCTACGCCGGCGAAAAGCTTGAAAACGCGCTCCGGAAAATCGACGGGCCCACGATTGAAATTGTTAAACGCCCGGATGACGCAAAAGGCTTCGTTATTGTTGCCCGACGCTGGGTCGTCGAACGCACGTTGGCACGGCTCAACCGCTGCCGACGTCTCGCCAAAGATTGGGAGGCCTCCGTCACCTCGGCTGAAGCATGGCTCCTTATTGCGTCAACTCGACAACTGGTGCGCCGCATCGCCAGATCGGCCAACGTCAAGTCATGAATTTTGAGTCAGATTCTAAGCGGAAGCCTTTGCGCGTCTCATCGACGATGCCGACACCTGCCGCATCAGCGTCGCAAACTACGTCGAACTGTCGATCGTGATCGAGAACCAGTTCGGCCCGGAAGGGATGCGACAGGCGGAAGCCTTCTTCCGTCGCGCCGGCATCATGATCGCGCCGGTGACGGTCGAGCACGGTGAGCTTGCCCGGCAGGCCTCCCTCGATTTTGGGAGGATCGGCACACAGCCGGCGTGAACTATGGCGACTGCTGTTCCTACGCCCTGGCGAAGGCGACGGGCGAGCCGCTCTTGTTCAAGGGCAATGATTTCAGCCAAACCGACATCGCGGCAGCATAGCCCCCGCTGGATGCGTCGAGTCCACCACATTCACGGAGTGCGCCCGCCAACGCCGGACAGGTAGATGCGGATGCCCGACTTGTTGGGATCGCTGGCCGCGGGCTCCTGCGGAGATGGCGCCACCGCAGCCGGCTGAGGCGCCTCCTCCCACGTCGGCTCCGGCGGCTTCGGTCCGCCAGGATCGGGAGCGGTGAACACCGCCGTCCCCTCAAATTGCCCACGCTTCCAGGCCTCGACGGCATCGTCGAACACCTGCGCCCTGACGCTATCATCGGTCGGATTGCCATACCATTTCCAGACGATCCGCCAGACCTTGCCGAACAGGGCCGTGCCCGTGCGGATGTTCCTGCAAGCGTCGAACAGATCCGGCGACATCTCGGAGGGATCCTTCACGCCGAGACCGGCCGGATACTGCGTGATGCCGACGCGCACGACGGCTCGACCGATATGGCTGCGGGCAAGCTCAAGCGCTTCTTCGGGCGTCTTGACCGGCGGCACCAGGATGATGCGGTCGCCATTGCGCACCGTCACCGTGAGCGGATCGGGCGACCCGGCGGCGTGCAAGAATTTTTCGACGATCGCGGGCGTCAGGGCGGGATCAGCACATTTTTGGATGAGATCGGCATCGATGGCCATGGGCGAATTCCTGTTCAGCTGTTGAAAGCGGTGACGAGGGGAAGACCGAACAGCCGAGCCCAGGCCTCGACGGCGGCGCGCTGGATCGCGGGGACGGAGGCGCCGGTCGCCCACCAGCCATTGGCGATGGCGACGATCGTATCCGGCCGGTGCAGCATCGATTGCAGGACCGGCCAGATCAGAAGCTGCTCGTAGCAGATCAGCGACGCTACCCGGCGGCCGGCGATGTCGACGACGGGATCTGCGAAGAAGGTCGCTCGCGCACCGCCGCTCTCCCCGAGCCATGTCCGCCAGGGCTGCCAGCTCGACACGGGCACAGGCATGCGGGCGCGATAGAGGACCGTATCGCCTGACCAGCCAAGCGCCGCCGCGACGGCGAGAAAGGCGGTGCGCCGGCGATCAGGGATCGACGGTGAGGATCGGCCGCGCCAGGCCGAGGAGACCGGCCTCCGGGACCGGCCCAAAGTACCGGGAGTCACAGGAACCTGCGAAAGGGGAGTGGAGAAAGAGATGGCCGGGCGGAACGACAATACCCGCCCAAGGCGAAAGCGGTCGTCCCCGGCCGTCGACGGGGCCAAGGCGTGAACGGGGCAGCAGCACGCCGTCGATCATGACGGCGGCGCCGATCTCGATGTGGGCACTCGAGACCGCGACGACGGCTTTGATGAGCGGCGCGGCGCCGCCGGAGCACGATCCCTGCCGAAAGTATCCGCGCTCGAGGCCGAAGACGGAAACCGGCCCAGGCGGCGGACAGACGAACGCGAGATCGCCGGCGACGACTTGCCGATCGATCGGCACGATCCGCCACAGCCCGAGCGGCTCGCTTGGCGTCAGGTTGAGGCGCAAGCCGCCGAGCCAGGCGATGCCGGCGATCGCAATCATCGCCACGCCGCCGGCCCCCATGATCGCGGATGCTCGCCGACGCTGAAGGGACGTTTTCTTTCCGGTCGCGGCCTCCGCGATTTGTGACTCCACTCTCCGGTCGATGATCGAGATCATTGCAGCGACAGACCTTTCGACTGCGTCTGACGACGTGTTTCGGCTTCCTTCAGGGCCTCCGCGCTCCGCTGCTGTGCCGCGAGTTGTTGCGCGGTTCGCAGATCAGGCCAGGCAGCCTTGAGCTCCTCCTTCTGCGCAGCGTTCATCCCGTCCGAGAACACCTCGAAGGTCTTGCCATCAGTGTCCTTTGCCGCGAGGCCGACGAAGCTGCGTTCGCCATACCGCTCGGACACGGCACGCGCAAAACCTTCCAGCTCCGCCCCGATCATCTTGTCCTCGAGCGCGAACTCCAGGGCCGCCGGCAGATTGTTCCGATCGATGGCGTCGCGGATGCGCTCGAGTGTCTGCTTCGCCGATGGCGGCAGCGCCGGAATGTCGACGGCGACGTTCAGCCGGGCGGCGCGCTCTTCGGCCTCATAGCGACGTTCCGCCTCCGAGCGCAGGCGCAAGAAACGTTCGAGATCGCGGGCGAGCGCGGGCACGTTGAGGTCCGCCCTCTGCCTGTCCTCTTTGTCGGCACGGCTGGCCAGAAGGCCGGTTCTGCCGTTCAGCGCGCCGAAGCTGTCGGGCTTCTCCGCGAGTTTCGACAGGGTGGATTGTGCAGCCGCCTTGTCCTTCAGCATGCTGTCGACATCGACCTTGCGGAACGAGGCTTCCGGATCGGCGAAGACGAGGCGGAAGCGGGTCGAGACCTCCTCCCACTGCTTCTTCAGGCCGGGATTGGCGGTGAGCTTGTCCTCGACAACCTGGTCGATCGATCTGGCGAATGTGGTGATGCCGGCGACCATCGGCTTTGCTCCCTTTGCGCTGTTGGGGATTCTCGGTTTCCGGGCGGCGCCGAGGCCGAGCCGGGTGCCGAGCGCGAGGAGCCGCGATCCGAGATCGGCGAGCCTCGAGCTCTGCCGGACGGTCCAGCGGACCTTGTCGGCGACGAGGGTGCGGGCGACACTCATGAGATGGAGACCGCGCGCTTCAGCAAAGCGCAGCGCGGCGCGATAGGAAGGGCCGCGCACATAGTCGAGTGTGGTTTCCTTCGCCCGGCTCTGCGACAGGATCTTGGTGAGCCCACCGGCCTTCCCGAATGAAATCGCCCCGTAGTAGAGAGCGACATCCTCGCGATGGCGGGTCAGCGCGACATAGGCAAGATGCCGGTCGAGCGAGAGCGTGGCGAGCAGCTTCACCCGGTCGACGGTCGCGCCCTGGCTCTTGTGGATCGTGGTCGCATAACCGTGGTCGACGTTGGCATAGAAGCGCTGATCGACCTCGACGCGGCGCCGTGCTTCACCCTCGCCGATCATCGCCGCGAACCAGCCCGGCGCGCCTCGACGACATGGGCGATCATGCCGTTTTTCACGCCGAGCGATCCTTCATTCTTCAGGAAGACGATCTGGTCGCCGGTTGCGAAGCTGCGCAGACCGTCCTCGGTGCGGAAGGCATGGCCGTCTTCGACAATGCCACGCTCGATCAGCTTCGCCCGCGCCATCTCGTTGAGGACACGGACATCGCGCCGAAGATGCGCAAGGATCAGCATCGACTTCGCCGGATCATAATCCCGGTTCCAGTCCTCGATCAGCGCCGCGACAGCTTGCACTTTGTACTTGCGCGCTTCGAGCTTGCCGTTCGCGCCATAGGCCTGCAGCGCCTCGGCAACGCGGCCCCGCGCGAGATCGAGCGAGGCATCGCGCATCCATTGCTTGCGCTGGCGATAGATGGTTTCGAGTTCGGCATAGCCGGTGCGCTCCGCGATGGCGCGGAACGCCGCGCCGGCCTCGATCGGTTGAAGCTGATCGGGGTCGCCGACGACCACCAGTTTTGCGCCGGTCTTCACAACCGCTTCGACGAACAGCGCCATCTGCCGCGACGACACCATGCCGGCCTCGTCGAGGACAAGGATGGTCTTGTCGTCGAGTTGCTCGCGCCCGTTCGACCAGGCAAGCTCCCACGAAGCCAGCGTGCGTGAGGCGATGCCCGCTTCCTTCTCCAGGCCCTCCGCAGCTTTACCCGCAAGCGCGCCGCCGACCACACGATAGCCGGCCGCTTCCCACACTTCGCGCGCCGCCTTCATCATGGTGGTCTTGCCGGCGCCGGCGCGCCCGACCACGGCCGCGATCCGCCCCTCACCGGCGACATGGGCGATCGCGACGCGCTGCTCTTCCGACAGACGATCATGGCGCTCGAAGGTCGCCGCCAGTACTTTCTCCCGGACGCCATGCGAGGATCGGTCGGCAAGCCAGACGGCGCGATGCGCCATCTCGGCTTCGAGCTTGATGAGTTCGCGCGTCGTGTATTTGGCGGGCTCGCGGATTCCGGTCGCAAGGGCGGTGCGCTCACCCTCCAGCCGCAACACATCCGGACTCTGGAAGATGCGCGCCATCAGGTGCTGGAAGGTGCCGGCATCGTCGACATAGCGGTGCAACACCCTGGCGATGTCACGCTCGGTGAAGACGCTCGTCTCGCGCGTGACGAGGTCCAGCACGATCTCAGGACGCCGCAAAATCCGCTGGCGATTGTCGGCCCTCCGCTCCTCGTGGAGCGCCACGCGTTCGAGCTTCGGCGACCACCCCGCCGTTTCTCCTTTCCGGTCGATCGCCGTCGTGGCCACGCCAATATGCGTCGTCGGGACAAGATCGATTCCGCGCGCGGCATAGGAACGGCCGTCGACGCGAACATCGAGTCCGGCGAGCGCCAGATGCTTGTTCTGAAGGTTGAGCCAGCCTTCGCGCTGCGCGAGGAACTCGGCCTTCTCGCCCGACCAGAGTCGGTACACGATCTTGCCGGAATCGTTGCGCAAAGGCACGCCTTCATCGCCGATAACCGGCACCTTCTTCGGCCCAAATGCGTCCTCACCGAGCGGCCTAAGCGTTGTCATCAGATGGATGTGCGGATTGCCGGGCTCGTCATGGAAAACCCAGTCGGCGACCTGCCCGCGCGCGAGGACCTGGGTTGCGACGAACTCCCGCACCAAGGTGATGTTCTGGTCGATGGTGAGTTCGACCGGCAGGGCGATGATGAATTCCTTGGCGAGCTGCGCATCTGACCGCTTCTCGAAAGCCTCGATTGCGTTCCAGAACGCCTCGGCGGCGCCGGCGACCGAGCGGTCGGCAATCAATGCACGCGCCCATTGTGGGGCATCCGGCGGCAACAGGAATTCCTCGTGCCGCAGGCCCCGCTTGGCGGAATAGTCGACGGTCCGCCCCTCCGCCCGATGCTCCATGCGCGCGCAGTGCCGGTAGGCTGCCGACAGCACGGCGCTGCGGCCGGAACCGCGCGAAATGAGCTGGGGCGTGAAATGCGTGATGGCCAAAGCGGCGCGATCTCCCGGACGAGGTGGAACACGAATGCTCGTCGGGAGCGGCGGCAGGGCCGCGCCGGGGGCAGGCGCCCCCGGCAGGTGAGAAAGCAGGACGTCGCGGATGCGACGTATTACTGCGCCCTTGGACCGCTCTCATCGAGCGGCCGGGATGATTTCAGGCGACGTCGGCTTTGCCGACTAGCTTTTTTATGAGTCGCCTGGGCCGGCGACTTCGGAAATGCTCCGCGCAGTCCAGCAACACTGCCCAGCACGAAGGCTCAACCGGAAATGAAGAAACCGTCGTCGAAGATCCGCGAGGAAATCACTCGCCTGCAGGAACAGTTGAAGGCCGCAGAGACACGCGAGGCCGAGCGGATCGGGCGCATCGCGCTCAGGGCCGGACTCGGTGACATCGAGATCGAGGAAAGCGAGCTTCTGGCCGCGTTCGAGGATCTCGCCGGCCGGTTTCGCGGGAAAGCCGGAAAGGCGACCGGAAGGAAGGGAGCCGAGGCCGGAGGCGATACGAGCGCTCCCGCCGCGAAGGTCGCGTCTGGTGCGCATGCGAATGGCGCTGGCGAGGTATGAGCGCATGCGGCAGGCATCATCCTCCGAAGCCCGCAAGAAGGACACGCGCGAGAAGATCGAGCTCGGCGGCCTGATCGCAAAGGCGGGGCTGCGCTACGAGAAGCGCGCGGTGCTGCTCGGCGCGCTGATCGAACTTCGCCGTCGGCTGAGAACCGGCGTAGCCGAGCGGGCTCGGCTTGCCGCGATCGGGGTGGAGGCGTTCGGCCGTGACGGCGAGTAGGCTCCTTCTGCTGATCGTGCCGGTGGCGCTGATGCTCGGCACGGTCATTGGATTGACCGGCATCGAGTATAGTCTCGCCGGCCTCGGCAAGACGGAGGCGCAGCGCCTCCTGGTCGCCCGCGCCGGGATTGCCATGCCCTATATCGCGGCAGCAGGGATCGGCGTCATCTTCCTGTTCGCCACCGCAGGCTCCGCGAACATCCGTACCGCGGCGCGGAGCGTCCTCGCGGGATGCGCATTGGCGATTTCCATCGCTGTCGCGCGCGAGGCAATGCGCCTTTCCGGGGTTCCCATCCCGGCCGCATCCGGCCGGTCGCCGCTGGCGCAGGTCGAACCGGCGATCATTGTCGCCGCATGCGCGATATTGGTCGCCGGCATCTTCGCCGTACGCGTTGCCGTGAAGGGCAACGCCGCCTTCACCACGCCGATGCCAAAGCGCGTTCGCGGTCGGCGCGCACTGCACGGCGATGCGGACTGGATGACCATGCAGGAGGCCTCACGGCTCTTTCCCGACGCCGGCGGCATCCTCGTCGGTGAACGCTATCGTGTCGACAAAGACAGCGCGGCAACGCAACCGTTTCGCGCCATGGACCGTGAGAGTTGGGGGCACGGCGGCCGCGCGCCGCTACTCTGCTTCGACGCCTCCTTCGGCTCCTCGCACGGCATCGTTTTCGCCGGATCGGGCGGCTTCAAGACGACGTCGGTGACGATCCCGACCGCGCTCAAATGGGGCGGCGCGCTCGTGGTGCTCGACCCCTCCAACGAGGTCGCGCCGATGGTGATCGACCACCGGCGAGCAGCGGGGCGCACGGTCCATGTGCTCGATCCACGAGAGCCAGGAACCGGCTTCAACGCGCTCGATTGGATCGGCCAGTTCGGCGGCTCGAAGGAGGAGGACATCGCCGCCGTCGCCTCCTGGATCATGAGCGACAGCGGCGGCGTGCGCGGCGTGCGGGACGATTTCTTCCGCGCCTCGGCGCTGCAGCTTCTCACCGCGCTGATCGCCGACGTCTGCCTGTCAGGGCATACGGAAGACAAGAACCAGACGCTTCGCCAGGTCCGCGCCAATCTCTCCGAACCGGAGCCCAAGCTGCGGGCGCGCCTGCAGGCGATCTACGACAATTCGGAATCGGCCTTCGTGAAGGAGAACGTTGCCGTCTTCGTCAACATGACGCCGGAGACATTCAGCGGCGTTTATGCCAACGCCGTGAAGGAAACCCACTGGCTTTCCTATCCGAACTATGCCGCGCTCGTGTCCGGCTCAACCTTCGTCAGCGACGATCTCGCCGGTGGCGCAACCGACGTGTTCATCAATCTCGACCTGAAGACGCTGGAGACCCATGCCGGACTCGCCCGCGTCATCATCGGCTCCTTCATGAACGCGATCTACAACCGCAATGGAGAGGTGACGGGACCGGCCTTGTTCCTGCTCGACGAAGTGGCGCGCCTCGGCTTCATGCGGATCCTGGAGACCGCCCGCGACGCCGGCCGCAAATACGGCATCACGCTCCTCTTGTTGTTCCAGTCGATCGGTCAGATGCGCGAAACCTATGGCGGCCGCGACGCGGCGAGCAAGTGGTTCGAGAGCGCGAGCTGGATCGCCTTCGCGGCCGTGAACGACCCGGAAACCGCCGACTACATCTCGAAGCGATGCGGCACGACCACGGTCGAGATCGACCAGGTCAGCCGCTCGTCGCAGGCGTCAGGTTCATCGCGGACGCGCTCGAAGCAGCTGGCCGCGGGGCCGCTGATCCAGCCGCACGAAGTGCTGCGTATGCGCGCCGACGAACAGATCGTGTTCACTGCCGGCAACGCACCGCTCCGGTGCGGCCGCGCCCTCTGGTTCCGGCGTGACGACATGAGGGCTTGCGTCGGAAAGAACCGATTCCAACCGGAAGAAAACGCATGACGGCGCCGCGCTTTCTTGTTGTGGGAGCCAACCAATGGCGATCATTGCGATCCTGGCGGTCGCCATCGGTGTCCCCTCGCGGCATTCGCCGGATCTGCCGGATCGGTACGAGACCACGACGTCGGTCATCCCGGCGCCTCGGGAGGGCGATATGCTGAGCGCCCGTTTCACGCGCTGCGACGGGCCGATCCGCGTGAACTGCGTCGTCGACGGGGACACATTCTGGTTCGGGCGCGACAAGATCAGGATCGCTGATATCAACGCCCCGGAAATCTTCTCGCCGCGATGCCGGAGCGAGAAGCAGATCGGCGAAATCGCCCGCGACCGGATGCTGGCCCTGCTGAAGGCCGGCGGCTTCACGCTGGTCTCGGGCTGGCGCGACACCGCGGCGCAACCAATCCGGCGAAACTGACACCAATGGCAAGATATCTCGATGGGGCGACAGGCTTCTCCGAACCCACCTGTTCGAGGCCGCGACGGTCCTGCTTTATCGAACAAAGAAATGGTCTTCCCTCAAGGCCTGGGGCATGAAGCTCGCAAAGCGGATCGGCATGAGGAAGGCAAAGGTCGCCATTGCCCGCAAGATCGCCGTGATTTTGCACTGCATCTGGGTCGACGGCACATCGTTCGAATGGGGCAGACGAAGCCAGCCTGAACTTCTCTTGCAAGCTCCTGGTCCGGTCCGCCGGGCCGGCGATATCCCGCTGGGACGGTGGTCGTGGTGACCTCGGGTCAATCGGGGATGTCCCGATCGGTGTTGAACTAGTGGTTCATCACAGTGATTTTGACGTTTTGATACCGAGCCATTCGAGGATCGGCAAGTTTTCGGGTGGCAGGAGAATCTCGATGCTTCGGGGAACGCCGGGCTGACGGCGAATGAAGCCGTTTCGTT
>NZ_JBUYEN020000075.1:0-26652 GCF_055229415.2 Bradyrhizobium sp. Leo114
TTCAGCCGCTTGCCGCAGATTCGATCCGAGACCTCCCACAAGGCCACCAGCGCATCCCTGATCTTGGCGCCGTAGGTCGGCCTTCGCTGCCGCCTGGCCTCCGGCGAAATTGCGACATGGCTGGCAAAAGCCCGGACCGCGTGCTTGCGATGCCAGCCGGTCACCGCGCAAAGCTCGTCGAGTATGCGCCCCTTATCTGCCCGCCCTGCCAATCGATAGCGCTCTACCACCGCCGGCCGTGAGCTCGCGCCGAGCACCCATGCTGATCCGTCCTGCCATCGGTGACACCGATCCGATTCGGTGTCGCCGCCCCAATCCTGACGGTCAGTTCTCCGGTAACATTCTTGATGAGGCAATGCGCCCCTCAGGAACAGGCAAATGCAGACCTGATGCTTACGATCCTGCGATCGTGGCTTGCTGCAGAACCTCTATCATCCGGAAATCGAGTTTCACTGGCAGCCAGGTCTGCCGTATGGCGGCTTCTTTACTGGAGCGACCATTCCGAAAATGCAGGAGAGGTTTGCATCCATTTGGTTTCCGCTGCAGCCTACCGAAGAGCGTCGCCGCATGGATGCTCGCGTGATTGCGACCAGCACCACTGGACGGGTGATCGTCAACTACGTGTGGAAATGCTTGAGCCCGGATGGAGTGGCGTTCGAGACCGAGACGCTCGCCGACTATGCCATCGAAAAGGAGCAGCTGCGTCGCGCTCAGATGTTTTTATTATGATCTGTTCGGGCTGATGAAGTTTCTGACCATTGCGGCATCGGCTGAAGAATCCAAGAGATGACACGCTCACCTCATTGGCTCACGAGCCAGCGACTGCTCTTTCAGGCCCCGATTGGTTCGATCGCAAGTCCTGATCTCGCGGTCGCGGTATGCAACGCGGGTAGCATTGGTCAGATTGCCGGGACGTGGCGATCGACTGAGGAGTTACGCATCGCCATTAGAACCATCAGGGAGCGCACGACAGCGCCATTTGGCGTCAACTTCGTTCTCGGCTTTCCTTTTGAAGACCAGTTGGCGGTGGCGCTCGCCAAAGGAGTCCCCATTATCTCTTTCCTTTGGGGCGATGCGTCTCGCTATGTTGAGCAGGTGAAGGCGGCGGGTGCGGTCGCCATCCAAGTTGTAGGCAGTACGGAAGACGCGCAGATCGCCGAGGCGGCAGGCTTTGATCTGATCGTCGCGCAGGGCCATGAGGCCGGGGGTCACATTCGCGGTCAGCTCGGCACGTTCGTACTAATCCCACCAGTGCGTGACGCCGTTGGAATTCCAGTCATTGCCGCCGGCGGCACGATTGTGTTGAAGAAGTCCGCGAAGTGATAATTCAGGTTCGGAGAACGCGCTGGGCGCACGGGTGGTTGATTGTGCCTAAGCGTGCTGGAGCGTTGGCAGCGGGATCAGCTTTGCGAGCTTACGTAAATTCTGCGCTGTGGCAGCGAGGAGGAACTCGTCGCGAGCGCCCAAGGGACCTCTTAGCCTGAGCCGGTCGAGGCGGAGAATGCGCTTGAGATGGGCAAAGAGCATCTCGATTTTCTTCCGTTCGCGCCGAGATCTGACATAGGCATCAGTTCTGGCGATCTCGCGCGCCACGTCTCGAGCCTTTTCATGGATTGAACGCGGGACCTTGCGGGAGGGCATCTTCGGACAACACCGCGACTTCAGTTCGCAGTCATCGCAAACATGTTTGCTGGCCCGGTACAGCAGTGTCGCTCCATCATTCACCAAGGTCCCGGTGGAGGCCAGCACTTTGCCAGCCGGGCAGATGTAGACGTCGCTTTGCTGATCATAGGCGAAGTCGTCGCGCGAGAACGTGCCGTCGGTACGGGCCGATTTGTCGAATGCCGGAATGTGCGGTTCGATCGCCTTGCTCGTCGACCAGCCAGCCCAGCATCTCTACCGTTCCATAGGCACTGTCGGCGACAACGCGTTCGCAACAGAGCTCAAGGCGCTCTTCACTGCGCTCGATCATTGTGCGTGCCGCCCCGACCTCGGCCTGTCGGATGGCGCGCGTCGCCTCGACATCCATGATAATCGCTGCCTTCAGGTCGATGAGGTAGTTGTTGGCGCAGGCGAAGAAGGCATGCCCCTTGTGAGCGCCTGTCCATTGCGCGGCCGGGTCCGACTTAGAGGTGAACTTTGGTACCGTGTCACTCGCCGCGCCCCAAGCGGCCTCATTCAGGGTGTCGAAGTACTCTCGAACAGAGCGGCGCGTTCGGGCATAGCTCCCATAACATCGTCAGACCCGGCAACTGCGCGCTGCTTGTTGGTTGGCGGCAATCGAGCTTGCATCGACTGCAAAAGCTGCTCCTTCTGCCATGCAGCGCTGGACCACGGTCTCGAACAGCTTTCGCAACAGATCGCAGCCGCGGAAGCGGCCATGCCTGTTTTTGGAGAACGTCGAGTGGTCCGGCACCTCGCCGTCCAACCTGAGCCGACAGAACCAGCGGTAAGCAAGGTTCAGGTGCACGTCTTCGCACAACCGCCGTTCGGAACGTGTCATTCGGCATGCAAAATTTGCGAGCCGATTGACACATTGCTGGGCTCATCGCTTCTGGCAGCTCAGGGCCCGCCTACAACATGAAGCGCGTGATGACGATCGTGGGCGTAGGCGGATTGCTGGAAGCGATGCGGGCGTGAGGCCGGCAGCGCCTATATGAAGCTCCTGGTTGCCACTGAGATGAGAGGTCGGTTCCATCCAATCAGAAGTTCGGCGGCCGCGAAATGCGCCGGTGCGCCCCAAGTTGCGCGATTTTCACACGGCCTGGGCCAATACCGGACTCATGCACCGCAGCAAATGGGGGTTATTCGATCACCTTGTCGGCGCGCCCGAGGCGCTTGCGCCACAAGTCTTATGCTAGCTCGTAGAGTAAGGCCTTGGCCTGCTTCAAGTCCAACGTGTCAAAGCCCTCGGTGAACCAACCGTAGATTGGAGCGAGGAGTTCTCGGGCCTCATTCCGCTTCCCTTGACCACGCCTGAGCCGCGCCATGCTCATAGCCGCACGCAGTTCCCAGGACTTTGCTCGTTGCTTGCGGGCGACCGCGCGCGCACGCTCGAAATACGCTTCTGCTTTCGCCGCGTCCAGCTCCGGCTCCATCAGCTCGATTTCTCCAGCGGTCCGGTGGATTTCTGCTTCGAACCAACGTTCTCCGCCTGTTTCCATTGTCGTTGTTGCTTCGCCAAGGCAGCGCCAAGCGTCATTGCTTCGTCCAAGTTTGGCATAGGCCACCGCCAACAATGATAAGTGACACGGCATATACAGTGTAGTTCCCGTTGCCCGCAGCGCATTGAACCCGGAAGTAAACATTTGGTCCGCCTTCGGGGCTTTGCCGGTCATGGCCAATACGCAACCTTGGTGCATCATTCCATATGCCTTCCAGAACGAAGCCCCCTTCTCATCTGCCAAGGCGACAAGCTCATTGGTTAGCGCAGTTGCTGTTGCGAAACTTCCGCAAAGAATATGCGTCATCGCTGTGGTGGATATCCTGCGCAGCGGGCCGAAGCGAACCAGGCGAAATGCTGGAATTGGTTTCGTCCCGCCGACCAGCAGCGGGGCGGAGGCGAACGCTCGCTCATCGCTGGCATCACTCGCCAGGTCATGCGCGATCATGCGGTCGATCCACGGCGCGTCTACGTCGGCGGACTGTCGGCCGGGGCCGCGGCCCGCCGTTATGGGATCCACCTACGGCGATCTGTACGCGGCGATCGGCATACATTCCGGACTGGCCTGCGGGGCCGCCACGGACCTTCCCTCCGCGCTGCTCGCCATGCGGCAAGGCGGCGGGCCCGAGGCAATGCCGGGCGACGGCCCGCCCATCCCGACGATTGTCTTCCACGGCGATCGCGACACCACGGTGCGTTCGAACAATGGCGATCGAATCGTCCGGCAGTCCATCGGCGGCACGAGCACGAAAGAGAGGGTGCATCGAGGACGGGTACCGGGAGGACATGACTACACCCGCACCGTCCATACCGATGCCGGCGGACGCCTGGAGCACTGGGAAATCCACGGAGCCGGACACGCATGGTCGGGAGGCAGCCCCGCCGGCTCCTACAGATCCGGACGGACCGGATGCAACGAGGGAAATGCTGCGTTTCTTCCTCGAGCATTCGCTCCCCGAGAGGCGAAACTAGAGCGGGGTCCGCTTTCCGTCCCTGCCAATGGGAAGCGGACGCCATCGGGTCGGCCCTTTTACGACGTGCGGGTTCGGCCGAATGTCCGGTTTGCGCCCACGAACTGCCCTTCCCGTCAGCTCGCATTTTGAGCGGTCACACGCCGCGAAGGACCGCCTCCATCGTTTGAAATTTGCGATTACAGCCTGCTCCGTCCAACCGCGGGGCGGCAAATCTCATCCGGAAGCGCACGTCTCAGCTAACATCTGAGTACCCGGCCAACAAACATTTGGTCGGGCGAGGTGCCGACAGCACCGCTACTCTTCTAGTCCTCTGATGGAGCTCGCGAACCGCATAATGGGCAAACCCGCCGATTTTCACTCTGGGCTACGCTACTGTCCTCTCGTGAGCAATGAATGGTTCTCTCTTGCGGGGCGTTGGTCCAAACGGTGGTGCGACCACAAGAAAATACCCTTGATCAGGACGCGCGAGATCAAACAGGGGAATTTGTGCGGACAAGCAATAGCACTCGCTCTTGGGTAACAACGTGGGAATAAGTCTTCGCGAATGGCTTTTCGCATTAATGACTTATGTCGTTGGTGCGCTCGGAGGGCGGTCGCATCTGCTGTGATTTCAAGGACTTGTTGAAATGGGCAAAGAAATCAGGTGCATTTCCCACCCCATAGGTGGCTTTCAGGGTGGATGCTAATTACCGTCACGCCATCGGCCCGCTACGGAGCCTCTGAGGATGACATGGGGGACTACTTTTGACCTTTCGCCCGACCTGGCCATCAGCTCAGGCGTCCGTTTTGCGCGCCAAAAGCGGCCTCCTCGCGAGGTCGCGTCTTGACCCTGAGGCGGCCTGTCACTGCGTCGGTTAGTCCTGGTTCGCCTGAGGATTGTTGAGCCGGCCTTACATCTACCCCCAACTTTTTCGCAGGGCCAAGCGATTGATCCAGCTGCGGAGCGATGGGATCGAGTAGGTCGCCGAGAATGTCCATCTGTTCGTTCTACGGCACGGACAATCGGACACAATATTCGGCTGAATGCATTCTGTCGTACGGTCCCATGCCGCACTAGCTTTCGACGATCGCAATCGCAGCGCCTCGCGCGCTCAAATGAGCGGTCGTCACTATGGAATCGAAAACGAGTAGCGCCTCCATCCACGAACCAGAGCAGCCGAGTTCAACAACCTGTTTAGGCCGCCCAGCTCAGAATGGCGGCAGCGCTTCAGTAATCCTCGTCCGCGGGACAGGTTCGTCTCTGAGCAAATCACGGCCCGATAAACGACATGCATAATCTCGTTTTGCTTGCGGTGCTGCTCGCTGGCAGTGTCCTCTTCGCTTGCCTCAGCCTCCGCCTTCGGCAGGTGAAGGAAATATCGCGATGGCTTGGGGCGGGGTTGACCGGGGTCATCGCCGGCGTCCTGTTCCTGACCTGCGTCGCCACCTCTGTAGGACACTACAAACAGTATTATTCGCGCCGTGCGCCGGTGCCGGAGCTGCGGGTCGGGGGAAGCGACGCACAGATTCAGCGCGGCCGGGCCATTGCCGACAGTTTCTGCGGAGGCTGTCATTCACCGACCGGGACTTTCACGGGAGGCAAAGATACGGCAAGCATCTGCCGGTCTATCTCTGGGCGCGTTTATATCGTGCAATCTCACACCGGCGGGGCCCTTGAAAAAGTGGTCGGATGGGCAGATTTTCCGGGCCATTCGCAATGGCATCGACGCCGAAGGCCGTCGTCTCATGATCATGACATCGCGTACCAATGCCGGCAATCTGAGTGATGAGGACATCCGCGCGCTAATCGCCTATATCCGCCGGCTCCCGGCGGCTGGTGCGGCCACGCCGCAGCCAGCCGAGGAGCTCAATCTTCTCGGCCTTGTCATGGTGGGAATCGGCCAGTTTCCGTCCGGCAAACCAGTCAAGATCGGCGTCGTCACGGCGCCGCCCAAAGCACCGACCATCCAGTACGGCGAATACATCCTGTCCTATTATGACTGCCGGGAATGCCACGGTCAGCAGTTGACCGGCGGTGTCCAAGATCAATGGGCGCCGGTCGGGCCAGGATTGAGCCTGGTCGCGGATTGGAGCCGGGAAGAGTTCATCGCCACTCTCCGCACGGGCAAAGACCCGAGCGGACACGAATTCGACGAAAAGATGAATTGGCGTACGTTCGGCAAGATGGACGATGACGAACTGGGTGCCATCTACGAGTATCTGACGCACATGCCTGACTCCGAAAGCGATCGTTAACTAAATGAATGCCTCGCTTAAAAAAATGCGCGCATTTCACTGCGAAAGCGCCCACATTCGGCGGGCTTCGAGCGCATGCCGCCTGCTGGCCTGACAGATGGGTCCGCAATCGCAAGGCCGTGACCCAATATCCAAACTGTCAGGCCTTCCGGCGCACCTTGGCGTGCCGTGCTGAATCGCCACTGAACGTTGGGCGCCCGCTCGCTCTGCAGGTGTAGTCCTTAACGGCCTTACCATTGACAGAATGATCGATCCCGGCTGCGATATCAAAGAGCGCCTGGTCATTCCGACGCTACGCGGACGTCCATGCGAACGCCTCGCTAATGGAATGGTCCGGCCGTGCTCCCGCCCTGCCAGCAGCGAATCCTGGCAGGGGGCACCGAAGACAAGGAGCACGCCATATCACGGAAGCTCGAGGCTTCGCCCACCGCAATCGGCATCGATATCGGCAAGAGCTTGTCCTACATCGTCCACCAGAACCAGCGCGTTGTCATCGTGTTGCTGCAATAGGTGGCCGCGTGGCCAGTGGAGGCCTCGACTGGCCAATCTGCCGCCGTGTCGGGTCGGCATGGACAATCGGATACAAGATTTGGTCGAACGGACGCTGTCTTCCTCCGGCCTGCCGCACTGGAGTTTGCTCGATCATGAATCGCGCCGCTATCCGTGAGCTCACATGGTGAGGCGCAAGCAAGGGTCGGATCGGATGGTAAGGCGAACCAGCCACAGAAAGGCCGGCTGCGCTGTCGCGAGAATGCTAGATGTGGTCGGTGATGGGTGGTCGCTCCTCATAGTACGCGACGCATTCGAGGGACTGAACAGGTTCGGCGAATTCCAGAAGAGCCTCGGATTGGCCAAGAACATACTCTCCGCGAGGCTCCGAGACCTCGTACGATACGGGGTCTTTAAAGTCGTCCCCACTTCCGATGGCAGCCCATACAACGCATACGTGTTGACCGAGAAAGGCCAAGGTTTGCGACCGAGTTCTGGTCGCTCTTGGCGAGTGTGGAGAAGAGTTCTTTCTCGTAACCGACGACGACCTACTTCCAATGAGCGGGCAAAGCTATCTTCATTCAGTCCGCGCAGAGTCCTCCCGGAGTCGCAGCAAGGGTCGCCGCGCTAAACTGAAGAAACAGAGGCAATACCACTGGACAGCAGATAACAAGCTTGGCTCGCTGGTTGATCCGGCCGGGCGTGGAATGAGATAAAAGAGTCTTTAGGTGGAACGACAGAACTTCACATGACTACGTTGGTATTGCTGAGCGGGTGACAGGCCCATTCCGAACTCGCTGCAGACCAAACAATCTCGGTCATCTTGAGCTACTAGAGGAGTAAGCGAGAAGCCGCAGTTTCGTTCTGATATCCCAAGTAGCATTTGATCGGCGATCGAGGTTTAGGACGATTTTGCTTGGCGCTGGCCGGGTCACCGAAACTGATGTGGCGATACCTGAATCGGCCCATTGGTTGCAGTCGAAGCTTTCCGACGATCGCTAGAATCTCGGGTAGCGGGCGATCACATTCGCGAGAGATCCTCATTACCGTTGCGAACAAAAGCATACAAAGCGCCGCATCGATCGTAGTATGACTACTGACATTTTATGCGATCGAAATCGCCAGGAAAATTGGAGTTTCGGAACATGAAATTGACCAGTCTCGCACGTGTTTCCCGCTTGTGTGGAAGAGAGGGTTGGGGTGACAAGAGCAGCGAGCGAGTTGCGCACTGCCCGCCGATACGGGTGAGTAGATTGCGGGGATCTATCGAAGGCTGTCGCCCGCCTCGGGGCGCTTGCTACGATCGACAATGGCGTCGGTTTTCAGCTCGTGCCCTCCCCACCCGAGCGCGGATTGAGCAACCGGGGGCTCCGTCGTCCTAACAGAGGATGAACTGTGAATCTGATCGGAAGTGAATGCCTCTGGGCTCGCGCAACACTTGCTGCTTCGAGACCTCGTAGTCCCTTCTCTCCAAGTCTTCTACCATCGGGTTCATCAAGAGGCCTGCGAGCCTTAGGATCGCAACGAGCCCGGAAGGACTTGAATGTACGCAGCCAATTGTAGGGATTCCGACGCAGGTCGCGACACTACCTGACAGATAGGTTGCGAAATGTCTCAGACCTGTAACGTCGAGCCGCTCGAATTCTCAGCCCTCCACCAGCAGACCGATAGCCTGCCAGCGGCGAGGCTCGGTCGGGCATTGGAGATCCTGCAGAGGCTGGCCGAACGCACTGCGCATCAGTGCGATGCGCACGGGTTCTTCATTGCGTCGGTGCGCCGATGGCGGTCAGCGTATGCGACTGCAAAGACGTCGAACAAATGGGCTCGGCCTTTTAAGCATCAGCAATTGATGCAGCCCGAAGCTTGCTTTTTGACTTATGCCCAAGTTTGGAGCGAATTGAAATGAATTGGCGCGCGCGATGTTGTTGCTGAGGTCGTAGGACGCAACATGATGATCGCAAAAGTTATTCATATTCATCTCGCAATTGCGACCCTGGAGTGAGCCGTACTGAAGCTATCGCGCATCATGACAGCGTCGGGGTTCCGTCCAGACGACAACTAAAAACGACTCTCGGCACCGTTGAGAGCCCTCTGGCTCCCCGAAAATGCCTTGCTGTTCTGAGGCATCGCGTTGCTTTTCTCCAAGTTCCTGTGCTGGCCGCCTCAGCCGGCCTGCGAGCTTTAAAGATATTCATCAACGAACTCGATAAGGGACTTGAATCGCACGTAGCGTCAGATTGTAAGGTTTCCGACACGAGTCGCGACAATGCGTCGCGACAACACTTTATGACAGGTAGCAAGAATTGCGAATGTCTCCAAACCCTAGGTTCACGCCGCTCGACTCCCTCACGCTCCTCGATCAGTCCACCCGCACCCGTGTTGGCAACGTAGCCTATGCGCCTGACACGCGACCAGCGCCGGCTCAGTTGAGGCTACAACAGCAGGAGCTAGAGAGCAGGACCCGCTGTCTTCGCGTCCCTGTTGCCGGGCGGGCAACGAAGCTCTGTACAACCTCGACATCCGCCGGCATTCATCGCCAGAGGTGGAATGCAGGCGGCGGAACCACCCAGACCACATGTCTGACAACGCCTCTACGGGAACGGACTCGCCACTATTTGGTGTGCCCGATCGGCTGCCGCCTGGGCGCCGCGTCGGATCTGGCTGAAGGTCGAGAATTCTGGCCCTCCCCAAATACGCCACCGCCCCGACCGAGGCGTGTTTTCCTAGCTCGGGGGCGCATTGGTTAGTTCGTCCCGCGTTAGTGGCTTCTGAAAGAGCGGCCGACTGCGGGACGCGAGGCGCCTGCACGCGTTCGAAGTTCCATTTTGTCATGACTAAGCGACCTCGAAGGGTCGACGGCATAGCAAGCCTCACCGCAGGCTCTGGCCAACACGGGAGCTCAAAATGTTGATGTCTCGTATCAGTTCGGATGCAAATCCAGCCATTCGCTCTGGTGCTTTGCGTTCAGCTGCGCCTGCTGGCGAGGCCATCGCCCGACCAATGACCGGAAGCATTGCCGCGATTGGCGCGCAGTTGCGGCGGGGTGCTGCCACAGCCCTCGATGCTTTGACTCATTCCAGCCAACCTCCCGGCATCCACACCACGCTAAGAGTTGCCAAGCGCGCATGCGATCCACAGCAGACGGCCGAAATTTCTAATCCGCAGATGAGGCCGGCCGTTGGCAACATTGCTCTTCTTCATCGATCCCGTCTCCGGACGTTTACGTTGACTCGGGACAACTCAGTCTCGCTCGGCTTCATCATCGACGGTGATCTGCTCGATATTTTGGCATGACTTGAGAAGGGGCAATGAAATGCGAACGCTAGTGGTTGATCATGATGAGGACCTAGCGCGCGCTGTCCAAAGCGCGCTCTCGGATTGCGGTTTCGCCGTTGATCTGGCACCCACTCTGGATGATGCGGCGACCGCTCTGGGCTACGCCAACTACGACATTCTCCTGCTCGAGTTGGCTCTACCAGATGGAAACGGCTTGGACTGGCTGAAGCGGTTGAGACGCGACGGACATTTGATGCCTGCAATAGTGATGAGCAGCCTCAATGACCTCGGTCGACGGATCGCCATTTTCAATGGTGGTGCAGACGATTTCCTACCCAAGCCTGTATCTACTGATGAACTCATCGCCCGGATGCGAGCCATTCTGAGGCGGTCAACGCAAATGACAGCCCCCGTGGTCACATTTGGCAATCTGAAGTTCGATCCGATCGCCCGGCAAGCTTCAGTTGGTGGTCGGCCGCTCAGGATTGCGCGCCGCGAATTGTGCATTCTTGAGCATCTCCTCAGCCGCGCTGGCCGTACCGTGCCGCGGCTGTCGCTAGAGGATAGCCTCTATGCGTTTGACAACGAGGTCTCGACCAATGCGCTTGAAGTCGCGATCTATCGCTTACGCCGTCATTTGAGTCAGTCGGGTGCGACCCTACGGATCACGACCGCACGCGGCATCGGTTATATCCTTGAATTGAATAGCGTGGCATCGGCCGCCTAGTCGATCGAAGTTGAAAGCAAAGACTCCCTTGAAGATCGCTCTTAATAATGAGAGTGGCAGCGATCGACGCTCGATCGTCGCCAGTGCCCTGTGGTCTGTCGTTTATCCTTCTCTTTCCCACCTCCTGTGCGCGGTCGCTTTCCTATCACCACTAACTGCCGCAGCTCAGACGACGCGGGATGCTAGAGAGGGGCCGCCGCATGCGGCTCCTAGCAGCATTAATGGAACGCTGGACCTTTCCTCCTCGCTCGGCAAGACAATTCATCTGCCTGGGCCGGCCGCGAGCATCTTTGTTGCCGACCCGACGATCGCGGATTATCAGGCGCCGTCGAACACGACCATCTTCGTCTTTGGCAAGAAGTCCGGACGGACCAGCCTGTTCGCTTTGAACGACAACGGGGAGGCTCTCGCCGAGTTTCGTGTCGTCGTAACACAGCCGATCGAGGATCTGCGTGCCATGCTCAAGGCCCAGGTCGGTGACTATCCGATCCAAGTCAGCTATACCCCGCGTGGCGCGATCCTTAGCGGTATGGCTCCCAATGCCGATGTCGTCGCCACTGCCGTGAGGGTTACGGAGCAGTTTCTCGGTGCGGGTGCGCTGGTCGTCAATAAGATTCAGGTCGCCGGGTCGTTACAGGTCAATCTGAGCGTGCGCGTGGCGGAAGTCTCGCGCAGCGCTATGAAGGAGCTCGGCATCAACCTCTCCGCTTTGGGCCAGAATGGCACTTTCGTTTTCGGCTTTAGCAGCGGCAAAGGTGCTGCTTCCGGCACGGCGAGCGGCGGCGGCAAGGTAGGGATCGGCCTCAGCGCTGGTAATATCAACGTCGGCGCTGTTCTCGACGCGCTAGCCAGCGAGCACCTCGCTTCCGTACTCGCTGAACCGAATCTCACCGCAATGTCCGGTGAGTCCGCGAGCTTCCTGGCCGGCGGCGAATTCCCAATTCCGGTCATGCAGGACAACCGACAGGTTTCGATCCAATTTCGTCATTTTGGAGTGAGCCTCGAGTTCGTCCCGACCGTTCTTAACAACAATCAAATCAATGTCCGCGTGAAGCCTGAGGTCAGCGAGATTTCGAAGGAAGGTGAGGTCAAATTGAACGGTATGGCCGTGCCGGCCCTCTCTACAAGACGGGCGGAGACCGTTATCGAGCTTGGGAGCGGACAAAGCTTTGCAATAGGCGGGCTAATCAGGCGTAACTTCAGCACGGATATCAGTACTTTTCCCTGGTTGGGCGACGTGCCCATTCTCGGTGCGCTGTTTCGCTCTTCGTCCTTTCAAAAGCAGGAGACGGAGCTCGTTATTATTGTCACGCCTTACATCGTGCGGCCCGCATCCAACGCGAACCGGATGAGCGCTCCGACCGATCGCATCGGACCACCCTCAGATATGGGGCGCATCTTAACGAACACGTTGGCAAGGCCGCCGCGGGGCCGCGACGCTCCGCGCACCAGTGTACCAGGCGCGACAGGCGGCGCCGGTTTTATTATCGAATGAGGATCGTCGAATGACTGTACGAGCCCTGCCGCATCTGTTCGTTCTGATGACGAGCCTAGGCGGCTGCACAAGCACTGCTACGATCAACACCTTTCCGTCTGAACAAGGAACCATGGTGCAGCAGCAGAACAGCGTCTTGGTGCTGCAGAGCCTCCGTGGGCTCGAGCGGTATCGACTGAGAGAGTTCATTGCCAACAACAGTCGCGGTCGGTTTGATGCGATCCATCTCGATATCATCGGCTCGCCCCGGCTCGCCGCGCAGGTAGCCAGCGAGGCCCGCGCAATGGGCCTTGCCCCTTACAACATCCGCCTGTTCGGCCCTCGCCTCGACCGGCCTCTTGGCTTCGCGGTGCGAATCCAGGCTACTGTCTATGAAGCACGTCCTCCCGTCTGTCCGTCGCTTGCCATCATTGCTCCTTCAGTCAACGACAATTCGTTCGACCAAACCCTTGGCTGCTCAATCCGCAACAATCTGGGAGTCATGGTCAACGATCCGGGCGACCTGCTGGACAATAGAGCTGTCATGGCAACAACAGGCGATCGTGCCGCCGTTCCTGTTGCCACATATGGGTCCATGGGACAGCGCAACAAGAGCGACATGGAAGCTGGAATTGGCAACAGGGCGTCGCCAGAAGCCGCGTCACCGGCGACGAGGGATGTACAGTCGCCTCGATAGTGCACGTCGGATGGCGCAATGATTTCTGCCATACGCGATATCTAGACAAGCCCGGCGGAATAGAGTGCTTTCGCAACCCCTTCGAAGCACTTCGAAGGAACAGCGTTGCCCAGCTTCGCACTCCGGATGAGCTGACGCGCCAGGGCCGGGTCCTGGACAATGCTGAGGTGCAGCGACTGCGCCTCGGCAAGCAATCGTGAGGCAAGTTCGCCCTCACCACGGCAAACCACGATCGGCACGCCGGTCTCGCTACGAACGTAGCGGAGGCCAATCAAGATCGCCTGCCCTGTCAGTATCAATGTGGCACGATGGACGCCAAGTGGAGGCTCGTTCGCTGTCTCCTGACGAAGGCGACGGTGTTCGCGTTTGACCTGCGGATTGCCCTGCTGTTCCTTCGATTCGCGCTTGGCCTCGGTCTCCGTCATGCGCATGTCCTGCAAGAACAACCAGCGCTGGATAAGGAGATCTGCCAATCCGCCGAACAGAAAAGCACCAGCAGCAATTTCCGTCAGCAATTTGATCTCAGTGAACACGAAACTGAGACACCCCATACCGCAGACCGGCAAGTACACCAGCGCCTTCCAACTAGCGACAACCGTGAGCAGAAAGCTGGCGCCAAGAATGCCCACCTTAAGAAGCGACTTCGAGAGTTCAATGAGCGACCGCTTAGACGCAATCCGCTTGAGCCCCTTGATGGGATCCAATTTCTCGAATTTCGGCTTTAAGGACTCGAAAGAGACGTTTAATCCACCATTGGCCAAGACTCCCGCTAGAATACCAGCGGCAACACCGGCCCCGAGGAATGGAGCAACGGCCGAAAAAAATAGGTCGATCAAGCCGCCCAGCGCCTGCTGGACCGCGCTAGTGAACGGCTGAGCCTGCAGTTTGTCGATGAGCCGCATCGTTTCATGCCACTTGATCTCGATGGGGGCCGCTCTTAACCAGAGGCAGCCGAAACCGGCGCAAACGCTGACTGCGCTGACCAAATCGGCGCTGCGCGGGCTCTGCCCTTTCTTGCGCGCATCTTTTAGCTTCTTGGGAGTGGGAGGGAGCTTCTTCTCTTCGCTCGAGCCACTCATTTCAGGAGCTTCTCGAACAACTTGAGCACGGTGTTGGACTGACTGATCTCCGATCCCATATATTCGACGAGGAAGGTGGCGTAACTTACCATGATGATCCCATAGGCCAGGTTCTTCATGGTGGGAGAGACATCGTTCAGTTTGATTTGCGGTGCAAACCGCCCAAGTATCATCACCGATACATCAAGCAGCAGCAGGAATGCCAACACCGGGCCAGAGACCAGTAGCGTCGTATGCATGATGTGATCGAGAAGCCGCAGACATTCCATCGCGCCTTGCGCGGTCAGACTAGGCATCAGCCGATATACGGGCCAGATCAGATAACTGCCATAAAGGCCCGTAATCACGTTCTCCAATCCCCCGGCTAGAACGAAAATCGCAATCGCGGTGGTACCGAGTAACACCGCTGTCGCCGAAGCTTGGCCGCGCGTCGCGGGATCATCAGAAGCAACAGGGTTCGTAATTCCCCGTTGGGTGTCGATGAGCTCACCCACTGCTTGGATGCTCCATAGCGGAATACTGAGCAAAAGGCCGATGAGCAGGCCGACGAACACCTCTTTCAAACCGAGGAGCGTGACACTGATCAGCCGGGAGCCCTGATCCAGCGACTGCAAGCCGTGCCTGATCTGCAACAGGCATGGCAGTCCCATCGCAAAGGTCACGCAGCCACGGACCAGCCCGCTAATGCGCGGCCGCGTAAATACAGGAAGGACCAGCATAATGCCAAGGGCCCGGGCTGCTGCGAGGCCACCTGCAAGGACGAGCTCGATCGCCTCCTGGATCAGAGCTTGCGTCTCGGCGGGTGAAGGGAGGTTCATCTACCGTCGGCTAATGCTTGCCGTGAGTGCGGGAAAGTCGGTAAATGCCTGCTCTGCTTCCTTGATCAACGCGGCGCTGAGCACCGGAGAGAACAACGCGATCACCGCGACAACGACAAGAAGCTTCACAGTCAGTGGCAAGGTTTGATCCTGAAGCTGCGTTGCCGCTTGGATGATGCCGACAACCAGGCCGACAACGACCGCAGCGATGAGCGGTGGTAGAACCCAGATCATGAAGAGCACAAGTGAACGGCTCATATGAGTGAGAATGCTCGCCTCATCCATGTTCAGCCTCCCGGTGTTGTGTAACTGAGCACCAGCCCGTGCATGAGCCGTGACCAGCCGTCGATTGAGACGAATAGAAACAGCTTGAAAGGCACGGATATCACCGTCGGCGAAACCATCGACATACCCATGGCCATCAAGATGGTCGTCACGATCAGATCTATGGTGATAAAGGGCAGATAGAGAAGAAAACCAATTTCGAAGCCACGCTTGAGTTCTGAAATTAGAAAAGATGGCACCAGAATGACCAAATCATCGGCGCTCACGTTGCCGCGCATGTCCTCGGGCCAGACCTGTTCGGTTGAAGCCAGGAAGAACCGGCGCTGCTCGTCAGCGGTGAACTTCTTGAGATAATCGCGCAGCGGCTCCTGCCCCTCCTTTGCGGCGCTCACCCAATCATCGACCGTTTGGTAGCGGAGTTGTGGCGCAGAAATGCGATTATAGGTCTGTTCAATCACCGGCGCGCCAATGAAAACCGTCAGGATCAGTGCCGCGCCATATAGAACGAGGTTCGGTGGGATAGATTGAGTCCCGAGCGCGTTGCGAACGAGGAAGAGCACGACGGATACCTTTATAAACGCTGTGCTTGTTACGACAACGAACGCGAGCAGGCCAAGGCCAGCTGTGAGCGCAAGGAGTCCAAGAATTCCCGGTTGAATGTCAGTCATTGACCGCCAACTTGCCGCGCAGCCGGATGCCGAGCTCCTCGCCGATGCGTACGATGTCGCCGCGGCCGATGCGGTGGCCGTTGGCAAGGATATCGACCGGTCCGTCGAACGGCCGGCCAAGTTCGAACACATGTCCTTCGCTGATATTTCTCAAGGCCCCGAGTGCGACAGTCCACCGGCCGCATTCGAAAACCAGCGTGATCTCGATGTTGTCGAGATCGTTTTCAGAGGGTGGGCGGCTCTTTTCGGATTTGGTCATCATATGTGTACACTCAAGGGGATATGGTTGGAGGCGGAATGCCCCTCGCGCGATCAAGCGATCGTCTGCAATATGTGCCGGGGCCCATAAGGTTCCCGCCTTGAGGATGGCTTGGCCACGGGCGAAGGGTAATACGTCCGGCAATAGAGCGTCTCCTGCATTTGCTTTGCCTAGCAGCGCGACCGTAGCACGGAGCGAGCCGATCTCTCCCTTAACGATGACAGGCAATTCTGGAGGAAGCTGGCGTGCCTCTCGCGGCAGCTGACTGAGCAGTCCGCCTAACGCGCGAAACGCGGGTGGAACTGAACCATCGAGAGGTGAGAACAGGAACAGGCGCGCTTTGCCTTTGAATGGGCCGTAGGTGATTTCGAGCTCCAGATAAGGACCCTGAGCCGTTGCTTCGCTCACGCAGATCAGCCGCAAGCTTTGTTGTGTCAGACTCTCTAGCTGATCGAGCAACGGATCGAGTGCAAGTTCGACGAGGAGCGAACGAGTTGGCTCCGAAGGTAGGCCAAGCTCGCTCTGCACTGTCGCGATCAGCCCCTCTATGAGCGGACGGGGCAACGATAAGATGATCGTTTCATGTCCGAGAACCCAAGAGCAGTTGAGCATCGATACGGCACACGGCTCGGCGTCCCAGACAAGCCGTGCCATCTGCACCGATAGCGACTTATCGCCGAGACGGGTTTGCAGAGGCTTGCGGGAAGCGGCGATCTCGTTGAGCCAGGAGACGACGGCATGCGACAGGGTTAGCCCCGGTTCAAACTCCGATTCGTCGCCCGGAGCCATGCTCGCAGGCCCGTCTACAAGACGAGGCGCTTTCGCTAGCATAAGAGAAGAAGCCATCAGATTCAGTCGCTAGCCGTGTGGGTACGCGTACTACTGCGATACCGAAGCAAGACCTCGTCGTCGGCCTCTATCTCGGCTTCCGCTTCCGAATGGGAATCACTCGCGCGCTGAACGTCGCCCTCAATTTGCTGCCATTTGTAACTCGCCGCCGAGCACTTGGTCAAAATGGTCCGTGCGTCGAGGACCGACGTCTTGGCCTGCTCTTGAGCGTCGCGCACTTCCTCAAGCCTTCCGCGTGCTCGTGCGACCTCAGCTTTGAGCCGTTCAGTGACGATGTGACAGCGACGATCGAGCTCCTCGACAGACAGCGAATCAAACGATGCCAGCTCTCGGTAAAGCTCTCCTTCGAGCGCCGCTCGGTTTTTCTCGGCCGTCGCCAGATCCTGGACAGCTTGTTCCACCGCTTGGAGGGCGGTGCGAAGCTTGGCTTCCATGTTGGACACCTCACGAAGGGCGCTCCGCTGTCTCATATCCTTCACGAGCCGCAATTTCGAGGCATAGACACGATTCACGCGGTCAGACGTGACATCCATGTGAACGTCTCCTCAAAGCTTGATGCCTCGTCTCCGCTCTGACGCAGAAATTTCCGCAACTCCTCGATCGAATTAATTGCCCGATCTGTCAGAGGATCACTGCCTTGCTTATATTCGCCAACCTTCACCAAGAACTCGGCCTCGGCGTAGCGCGAGAGCAGATCACGGAAGAAGGAAGCTGCCTTGCGATGCGACACAGAGACGACTGCATTCATCACGCGGCTGCGGCTCGACAACACGTCAATGGCGGGAAAATGCTCGCGCGCTGCCAAAACGCGTGAGAGAACAACGTGGCCATCAAGAATGCCTCGCGACTCTTCGGCGATTGGATCACCCGAGCCGTCGCCTTCGACAAGCACGGTATAGAAGGCCGTGATTGAGCCGCGCTCGCCCATGCCGGCACGCTCTAAGAGGGCAGGAAGCATCGCAAAAACCGACGGCGGAAAGCCGCGCCGCGTCGGCGGCTCTCCTGCCGCAAGGCCGATTTCGCGCATGGCGCGGCTAAAGCGCGTCAATGAATCCATCATCAGGACGACGCGAAGTCCTTCATCACGAAAATATTCGGCGAGTGCTGTCGCCATGTGAGCGCATTGCGCTCGTTCCATTGCCGAGCGGTCGGAGGTCTCAACCACAACGACGGTGCGGCGAAGCGCCGCCTCACCGAGGTGCTGCTCGATGAATTCGCGCACTTCACGACCGCGCTCGCCGATCAACGCGACTACGGTGGCATCGGCAGCCGCGCCTTTTACAATCTGCGACAGAAGCGTCGACTTACCGCACCCTGGGTCTCCGTAGATGCCGATCCGCTGCCCCTCGCCACATGTCAGAAGCCCATCCAAGACACGGACGCCGAGTGGGAATGGCCGCTCGATAGCGCGCCTTGTCATTGGGTTTGGAGCCTTACCGCGCAGCGGACGAGTTTGAGCGGCCTTGATTGGACCCTTTCCGTCGATCGGACGGCCGAAGCTGTCGATCACCCGGCCAAGCAAGTCGGGGCCGACCGGAACTTCATGCATTCGCCCGGTCGGGACCACTTCTGCTCGGCTGGATAAGCCCGCCATGTCACCGATAGGAGTGAGCAATACCCCATCTTGCAGTAGGCCGATCACCTCGGCCTCGAGCGACCACCCGGTGCGGGAATCCCGCAACAGGCAAAGCTCCCCTATGCGCGCCTCTGGCAAGACGGCATGAAGCAAGGTGCCGACCGCCCGTGTGATCCGCCCTCGTACAGCACGCGTGTCGATCTGCTTTGCTGTAGATTTCAAAGACGATAGCGCGGCGTGCAGATTCCTCTCTGCGACCGCATCGGTCGCCGATGTTGTCATGGCTCGTCTTCCTTTGAAGGCAAACCCAAACCAAGGCGCAGAGCCCGGAGCTGCGCAGCAAGTCCAAGATCGACATTGCCAAATTCGCTCCACAACACGCACTGGTCCGTCGTTAGAGCCGGATCCGGGTCAATCCGCACTTTCGGCCGGCCCTCCTGTCCATCCCAGGCAGCGAACTCGCGCGCCAGCGCATCAGCTTTCAAAGGAGAGACATGAAGGCACACTTCCGCGCTACCATATTTTTGCTCGATCGCATGACGAACGGTCCTCACCAACATCTCGCCTGGATCAAACGCGCCCAGCAGATCGCTTACGATCTCCATGACAAGCTGGGGCAATTCCTGCTCCAGAATAGCTTTTCGCTGCGCAAGCGTGGAAGCAGCCTGCGCGATCAGCCGAGACATTTCTTCGGCGCCGCTCTTGAAGCCATCCGCTCGGCCGCGCGCCCGTTCCCGCTGATAAGCTGTCCGTCCCCAGCCGCGAACGCGTTGAAGATGCCGCTCGGCGGCCGCGCGCGCTTCGACGGCATCGCACCAGATCCCGAGCTCGGCAGCCCGTATAAATGGCCCGAGCGGACGTATCTGGGGGGCCACCGGCAGCGCTGGGTCATCAGCCGTCATGCCGTGGCGTCTCCCTCGACAAATGGGTTATCACCAAGGAAAGCAACGGGCCCGCGGCATTGCGGTGTTCGGCCGCTGGATTCTCGACAGCAGTGCCTATGGGCGAGCGTAGCAAAATGCGCGTGCGGTCAAGCGAAGAGGCTTCGTCGAGCCAAGCACCTAGGCAGGCATGGCCATCGTGTTCAATCTGTTGCGAAAGTTGTTCCGGATCAGCAGTAGCGGTGGTTGCGACCGCGCTGGCCAAGTGCCGGATACCGAAAGCGTGCGCTTCTGCCCCGATACGTCCAAGCAGAATTGCGAGATCCTGCTTTGAGACGAGCTTTAGGAGCGAGCGAGCATGCCAGATACTGCCGGCAAGCAAAGCAGCCCTATTCGGATCATGGCCGAGCAGAAGATCTCTTCCCCAGTTGCTGCTGCTCGCGTCCATTCCATTACCAAGCAGCATTTCGGCCAGTCTTACCTGCAGCCTCGCGCTCTTCTGTAGCCGGAGCAAAGTCGAAGCCGACAGCCGCGCGTCAAGACGGGCAGCAAATTGGCTCAGATGGGTCGAGGCAGCGAGCTCGCGCAGTCCTTCACAGGACGATTCGGACCAAGTATGAGATTCGGCGGATCGCAGCGGTATAGGCATTTGCACACCCCTATGCCCTGTCGGAGGCGATCTTTTTACCGGGAGCTTGGATAGCCGGCGTGCTCGAAGGGGTGCCCAGTCTGGCTAGCGCGCGCGCTGGCTGGGCACCCTGACGCATACGAGAACCAAGGAATATGTAGCAGAGAAGGCCGAGCGCAGCGCCGGCCACGCCGACACCGGCCGCAAGTAGCGGGGCTGAAATGGATTTGCTCGACTGAGCGGAAGCAGCTGGCAAGGGCGACGGCCGTTCAAGCGGAGCCCGTTCAACCGGTACAAAGACCACCGCCACCTTGTCATAGGATAGGCCCTCGATACTGTTGGCGACCAGCATCTTGATCTGCGGCAGCAGAGCCGAGAGCTTTGCATTGGAGTTATGTCGAATGAACACCGACGCAGAGGACGGCATCGTGTCCTGGCGCAACAGATCATTTTTCGGCAAAACAACGTGGACACGCGCGGATATGACGCCGTCGATATCGCTGATCGTGCGCGACAATTCTTCGCTCAGGGCGTAAACGAAGCGAGCGCGCTCCTCGGTCGGCGAGGCAACCAGGCCCGATCCTTTGAACACCTCGCCGAGGTTCTTGAAAGGCTGGCGCGGCAGCCCTTCTAAATTTAGCAGCTCGATCGAAAACGCTAGCTGCTTCTCCTCGACCTGGATCGTGCTGGTCCCGTCCTTGGCAGTGACACGGACCGCATCGACTCCCTTACTTAGCAGGAGCGCAAGCATCTCATTGGCCTCACGCTCCTGCACTTTGGTGTAGAGCTCAGCCTTACAGCCGAGCAGAAGGAGCAGGAGCGGCAGCACGGTAAAAGCACGCAACCATTGAGCGAATGGGCGGACATGGCCGCTTTGTCCGCAGATGGAACCAGTCATCAACGAACTCAGCCCGCCGATAGCAATTTGTTCATAGATGAGCTGACGGCACTGGTACTCTTGGAGACGAGCGAAACCTCGACGACACCTTTGTAAACGTCTCGCAGACTCGCAACCATCGCGTCAAAGTCGAGCACCCCTTCCGGTTTGCCCGCAGGGCTCGCCCCCACGGGCTGCGGCGGCGAAAGCGGCTGAGCGGCCGGCCCAGGTTGCACGACCTTCGAAATGGCGGCCACGCCGCCGCTCGCTGCAGAAGGAACGGGACTGCTCCGGTACATCGAAGAGAGCGCCTGGAGCACGCGCTCGCCAGGCGGACTCGCCTGCACTGTTGCACGCTGAACCTCCGACATCGCAGGAACGGACGCTGCCTTATCTGTGACCGAGGAGACAGCGCCTGACGTCGAAGCGACGTGCATTAGAGCCTGCTGAAACTGGCTCTGCGCGCCGATTGCTGCCGGCTGGCAGAGCCCGGAGAGGCCTTCGGCAGGGTTCAGGGAGATCGGCGTAGCGGCTAGCATGATCGAAGGTGTCATTGGTTTGGCGCCGATGAGGCACGCCGTTGTTAAGAATTGATGAGTCAGCACCGTAAAGAGGCGAGCTGACCGCAAGCTGACGAACACGCGAGCCATAAGGCCATTTAAAGATCACGTTCGGCTTCCAGTTTGAGCGAAGTCTTATTGACGCATACGCATTTATGAACGGCTTTGACCGAAGCACTTCCACCCGTCTCGCGCACGCTCCATCGGCTGACATCATCCAGCTGCTGCGCGCACCACCATCACCAAGCGGCGGTGTTGAGACTAGGCGTGTTGCCACCTAACGGGTCAATACCCTAGAAGGGCGAACTGACGACAAGCCGACGAACACGCCAAGGTTTGCGTCATCTAAAGATCACGTTTGTTTCCAAATTGGCCGAATCTCAGCTCTTGTTCTGAGGTCGAAGGAACTAGGGAATGCTTGTGCGAACCACGATGCTGGACATTTTAAAGAGAGCTCTTTGTGTCGGAGCTTTCGTTTCCAGCGGAATACTTCCGGCGTTCGATGCTTCCCTCTCGCTCCCATCGACACCTTATAACTATACGGTTCTGGATCAGGAGCTCTCTGCCGCACTGCAGGAATTCGGTAACAACCTAAATATCAGAGTCAACGTCAGCGCCGAGGTGAAGGGCCGGATCCGCGGGCGAATGCCGGATCTGCCAGCGCGAGAGTTCCTCGATCGTTTGACGAACCTCTACAATCTTCAATGGTACTATGATGGGCTCGTGCTTTACGTATCTGCTGCAAGCGAGGCGCAAAGTCGTCTGCTTGTGTTGAAGCCGATCAGCTTCGACGCATTCAAAGCGGCGCTCGATACACTCAACATCTCCGACGAGCGCTATGCTGTACGAGCGGCACCAGGAAATGGCATCGTCCTGGTTTCTGGTCCACCACGCTTTATTGCGCTCGTGGACCAAACGCTGAGTGGCCTTGTGGCGGAGGCGCAGGCGCGGCCACACGCCGCCGATAAGCAGCCGCGGGAATCGATTCTGAAGTTATTTCGTGGCTCCTCGACCATGGTCATTCGCGATGGACGACCGGAAGCCCCCTATTCTTCCGACGCGCCGCATCAGGACAGCATGGTGCGCGAGCCTGCGCCAGGCCAGAGATGAAATGGAGAATGCGCGGCGGCTTTTGGCGAAAGTCAATGCCCGTCTGCATTGGCTCATTGTGAATCCTTCTGACGCTCGTCAGCTTCTCGAAAGCTCACCCTCCTAGCATGAGAGCGCGGATGTCTGGACGGCGATGCCGTCCATCCACCGTATTGGACATGCACGTCGAGGCACCCGATGCTCGCAATGACCTGAAACCGGGTTGGCGTCATTGTTGCCGGTAGCTCGCAGGCTGCGGCTCAACGCGAGTCTTCTAAACAGTTCTCCGTAGGCCGCGATGCAAGTGGCCTTTGTCGAACAAGGGCTCGGGGCCGCTCCATGTTTCAAAGGAGGAACAGGATGGATTTCAACTCAATCGACCCACTGAACACGGACCCCCGCCTGACTTACCACCCCCGCCCGCCGATCCAACGGGCTTTGAGCACCAGCTGAGCGAATTGCAAGATAGTGCTCCGCCATACGTTACTCGGTCGCCAGTGCCGCAGGGCGAAGCCTATTCGCCATATTTGGAGGCCGGGCATCCCTATTCGTCACATTTGAATTGGCAGGATGATCTGCATACGCCGGCCGCGGTTTCCCCTGAGCCATTACCGGCCACTGGCGAAAGCTTTCAGCAGCCCAGCTCGCAGCAGGCGATTGCTGAACCGCTGGCGAAAGCCGCATATTTCGATCAGGATCTGATTTGGCAGGAGCTCGAATCCGGCCTGCAAGCTGGGCCGTCGCAAGCCGGGCCATCATCCTTCGCCCTGGAAGGCCCTCAGCGACCCATCTCGCAGCAGCCGCTTGCTCAGTCGCTGGCGGAAGCCCCCGATTTCGATAAGGACCCAGTTTGGCAGGAGCTCGATCCCGGGCTGCAGGCCGGGCCATCGCAGGCCGGGCCGTCCTCGTCCGCGGGGGCCGCGCCACGCGAACTCGGAGATTTCGTCATGAACAACGGACGCCGTGCCAGCGAGTACTGGGTCTTCTTTCCCCAAACGGCCTCGAACGCTCAGATGAATATGCTAAGAAGCGTCGGGCTCATGCCGAGCAGAGACTCACCGACAACCTTCTCCATTATAGGTGTCCCCCACACAGCCGAATGGCGAGATGAGGATTTCGTTCGTATCAACCCGTCGCTGGACCCTAGCCTCTGGCCTGGATACTCGGGTGAGGATTCACCCACTGGGTAGACGTTCCACAGCAGCTCGCGGCAGGGCCATGCGCCTCCCCGCGAAAACAGACCTTCGGGATGTCGCCGACGGCAGCAGCGCCTGGCGACGTCCCTCCTGGGCGTCGACGATCTTGGCTATCTTAGCCTCGCGCCAAGATAATTGTACCCGGTCAATTAATTATGCGTCCTTTCAGAGATCTGGTCAGGCAGTCGGCGCGGCCAGGACATTCCAGCTGAGAACGGCCCACATCATCCCCGCAACGTTCCGAGTCTCAAGCGGCAGGGGTTTTGAAGGCACCTCGAGCGGACTTCGCAGCGAGTGAAACGAAGTTGATGCCGGTGATGGCGCCGACGTCCTAGTTCTTCAGCCAGTCGCAGCGCCGGTAGAACTCGATCGGCATGTGTCCTCGCGCCGTCAGCGACTCCTCCAAGCCCCCATTGGTGAGGCGGGCATGCCCGTGCTGCGAGCTGGTTGTGGAGCGCGTACCCGGTGCCCAAACCCGCTGGGCCTTGGGGTTGCAGTCCAATCGAGTTATTCAGCCACGTCCAACAGGATAGAGACGAACGCGCGGTCCTCTGTCCGTTTCTTGCAACTCGGCCCTATAGGGTACACCTTCGATGAGGATATGCGTTGGACGGCCCGCGCTCGGCACGAGACCCTCGTCGTCCAGTGCTTGGACGAGCTCTAGTGGGGCGAAACGTTCGCGGTTGTGATCCCAATGCCCCTCGCGGATCACAGGCGCGAAATCCAGTCGCTGCTGATGGCATGGCCTGGCAGACGACGATGCCCTGGTTTCATCCATCTGCCCAACTTGGGAGTGATGGACGAGAAGAACGTCGCGGGGCCCTTCCGGCCCCAGCTCGGCCGTGTAGGGCTCACGGTTGATGGAAAAACGTGTGATTGGGACGAAGTGGGTCGGCGGGAGCCCGCTGTGATCAAGTATGTCGATCAAGACGTCCGAGGCCCGTCGGGAGCCGTGCTCCCAGTCCGAATCGACGAGAGGCCCGATGTCCCGTACCTTATGATGGTTCGCTGATAATGGGTCGATTGGATCCATACTGCTCTCCTCTTGACGATACAGGGCCTGCGCAAATCTGCGGAGTTACGCGCCGGACCAGTGTACGGGGCGGCAGAGATTTCAGCGCGAGCCAAGACTAATCTTGCAGGGGCTAGCTGTCGAAAACCTGACGAGTGTCACAAGGAGCCAATGGCGACCGTGTTGGTTTCCTCCGGAAGGTGCGGCGTCGGTCGTCTGCTGAAGAAGAGCTGGTGATGGTCGAAGACAAGGAGCCGCGCTGAACCTGGAGGACTGCCTATGAAACTGCACCGCTTCCGTGACACTTGGACGTCGTCTTCGGTGACATCGATGCAAGCTTTCGGACTTTTGCAACCGAAAAGCTTGCAATTTCATTCCCGGCCTTGACCTGGGCCTACCCGACGGGTCCGACCTTTTCGCAATTGATCGTATCGATGTGCGGGTAGTGTGTGTATCGACGCGCGCCGTTTCCATGCTTAGCCCTTGGGCGCGGATCGCGCGAGCCTTCGCTTGGTCGAGGCGTCGGAGCGGCGGCCGGGAGCTCCTTGCAGCTATCAGGCGGGTTTCCGCGTTTCAGCATCTTCCGAAACACGGCATACGCGTCATTTGCGCTCTCATAGGCGGACAGGGTCGAGTCATCGTTTACCCAGGCGAGCACGATAACCTTTGCAGTTTCCCGATTGGTGGTATCGAAAGAAAAGGCGGAACTGCTGCAGGAATTGAGTGCCTGTATTCGTCGCCGAGCGCGGCGCCCTGCCGGTAGACATCACGAGTGGGTCGCTCGGGATATCTTCGAACGCCAGCTTGAGGACGGCGGCGAGAAGCTCCGCCATGCGCTTCTTCTTATATCCCTTAAGATCCTTGTTTTGCGCTTTCTCGACGGCCGCGATCATCGCCTCGAGCTGGTCGAGAAATAGCGGGTGCGCGTAGATCGTCCAACCATTGATCTTGGGGTTATCGTCGCTCACGCCTCGTCATCTCGGAGAGCCGAGTTGAGATCGACCTTGACGCCTTTGACGAGGGCCTTGCCGCGCGCGAGCAGCGACTTCGGTACGGGCCGAATCCGCGCCCGCTGATCGGCCATGGTCTCGTGCAAGCAATTTAAGAAACTTGCCGATCACTGGATCGCCCTCGTCCGCGCGCGCTTGCTTCTTGGCTATCACGACGGTCCCGTCGGAGAGGCCGCGGAACACGACCTGGTCGCGCTTGCCCAACCCCAGGATCTTACGGATGGGTACCGGCACGGTTGTTTGGCCGCGCTCCGTGATTGTCGCGGGATTTCAAGGATTTCGGCCGTCTTGGTCACGGTCCGCTCCCATAATCTGCCCCCGGCAATGCATTTGCATTGTAGGTCAAGAGACGTCAGATTGCGAGGGAATGGGACCGCGAGAAGATCGACAATGAACGCTACACCGTGGCGCGCTGGAGGAGGACTTCGCCCACCACATGCGAATGCCATCCCAACCAAGCGAAGGAGAGGATCTCTCAACGGCTCAGGTGCAGTCAGTGCAGAGAATCAGACCATAGGGTGCGTAGACTGAGCCTGAGAGAGCAAGGTCGGTCACAGGCCCACCGCTTGTTACCCATGGTCATTCCCTAGTACCCACTTTTCATAGAACGTGAGTCGTGATTCAAGATCGGGATGATTCCCGAAGCAAGAGAAGTCCGCGTTTTGCGGAAGGAGCGTCTGGAGCTAGAAGCCCGGTGCCGCTTGCCGCGAACGTTACAGCGTGATCTGAAGCGTGCCCGGATTGTTCTATTGGCCGCGGAAGGCTGCAGCACGCGTGCGATAGCCAAGACAGTCGGCGTGCAGCCGCGGATCGTCAGCCATTGGCGGCAT
>NZ_JBUYEN020000076.1:0-26127 GCF_055229415.2 Bradyrhizobium sp. Leo114
CATCAGGTGGCGGTCTTGCACCGACCCCGTACAGAAGCGAGACCCCGGCGAGCGGATGACGCAAAAAGGGATTGACTGAGCAAGGCCCGTTACAGAAGGGTGGGCAAAGCGCAGCGTGCCCACCGTCACCTGCACCGCTCGCAATGGTGGGCACGCTTCGCTTTGCCCACCCTACGACGTCACGATCCGTCGGCAATGCTCCCAGGCGGCATGCAGCAGGTTCTCGCTGGCTTCCGGCGTGCGGAAGGCGGAATGCGCCGAGAGCGTGACGTTTGGCAGTTTCGTCAGCGGATGATCCGCAGGCAGCGGCTCGACGGTGAAGACGTCGAGCCCGGCGTGGCGGATATGGCCTGAGTTCAGCGCATCGATCATCGCGGCTTCGTCGGCGATGGCGGCCCGGGCGGTGTTGACGAAGATGACGCCCGGCTTCATCGCGGCGATGCGCTCCCGGGTGATGAAGCCTCTTGTGTCGTCGTTGAGCAGAAGATGCAGCGAGACGATATGGCTCTGCGCCAGCAGCGTGTCGAGATCGACGAAGTCGACGCCCGGATGACTCTTCGGCGAGCGGTTCCAGGCGATCACGCGCATTCCCGAGCCCACCGCGATGCGCGCGACTTCAGCCGCGATGCCGCCGAATCCGATCAGGCCGAGCGTCTTGCCGGTGAGCTGCATGCCGTCTTCGCGCAGCCACTTGCCGGCGCGCATCTCGCGGTCCATCTGGGCCAGCACGCGGGCGGAGGCCCACATCAGCGCGATCGCGGACTCCGCCACGGCGGTGTCGCCATAGCCCTTGATCAGATGCACGGAGATGCCGAGTTCGGCGAGCTCCTCCGGATTCATGTAGCTGCGCGCGCCGGTGCCGAGGAACACGACGTGCTTAAGCCCGCCGCACTGCTTTGCGATGTCGGTCGGCAGCGCCGTGTGGTCGATGATGGCGATCTCGGCGCCGTCGAGCACTTTTGGCAGCTGGTCGGACGTGACGTCGGGATTGCGGTGGATGCGCACCTTGGGATCGCCGGGTTTCTCCAGGCGCTCGAAGATCACGGCAAGCGACTCATTGGCGTCGACAAAAACCCCGCGCACGGCACATCTCCATCTTGCTTGGTGGACCGGTCAGGACGCGACGCCGGCGAGTGCCAGCACCGTATGCATCAGGACGTTGGCGCCGGCGGCGCAATCGGTCTGTGTTGCGTCCTCGAGCTCGTTGTGGCTGATGCCGTCCTTGCAGGGTACGAACACCATTGCCGCAGGGATCACCGTGTTGAGGTTGCAGGCGTCGTGGCCGGCGCCCGAGGTGATGCGTCGGTGCGAATAGCCGAGTTGCTTGGCGGCGTTCTCGACGGCATCGACCAGCTTGGGATCAAAATGCGTCGGCGGCTTGCGCCAGACCAGGTCGAGCGTAACCTCGACCTTGCGGCGGGCGGCGATCTCGGCGATCGCAGCGCGCAGGTCCTTGTCCAGCGCGTCCATGATGGCGGCATCGGCGCTGCGGCAATCGACGGTGAAGGCGATCTCGCCCGGAATGACGTTGCGCGAGGGCTTCGCGATCACGGCCTCGCCGATTGTGCCGACCGCGTTCGGCCCGTGCTTTTTCGCGATGCTCTCCATCGCCAGCACGATCTCCGACAAGGTCGCCAGCGCATCGCGCCGCAGCGGCATCGGTGTCGAGCCGGCATGGCTCTCGAAGCCCGTGATCTTGCCGTCGTACCATAAGACGCCCTGGCCGGAATCGACCACGCCGATGGTCTTGTTCTCGGCTTCCAGGATCGGGCCCTGCTCGATATGCAATTCGACGAAGCCGGAGAATTTTTGCGTGCCGACCGCCGTCGTGCCGCGATAGCCGATGCCGTCGAGCGCTTCGGCAACCGTGACGCCCTCGGCATCCCTGCGCGACAGGATGTCATCAGTGGTGAAATCGCCGACATAGGCGGCGGAGGCCATCATCGCCGGCGCGAAGCGCGAGCCTTCTTCGTTGGTCCAGTTGCAGATGCAGATCGGCATCTCGGTCTCGATGCCGGCATCATTGAGTGTGCGCACGACTTCGAGCGCGGCGAGCGTGCCGAGCACGCCGTCATATTTGCCGCCGGTCGGCTGGGTGTCGAGATGCGAGCCGAGCCCGATCGGCGGTTTCGACATGTCGCGGCCCTTGCGCAGGCCGAACATCGAGCCGAGCGCGTCAACATGAACCTCCAGCCCTGCGTCCTCGCACGCCTTGCGGAACCAGTCGCGCACCTGCTTGTCCTCGGCGCTCAAGGTCAGCCGCCGCACACCGCCTTTCGGCGTCCCGCCGAATTTCGCAGTTTCATGAATCGTGCCCCAGAGGCGGGCGGAATCGATCTGCAGGTTGGATGCGGCTCGGCTCATGCACTCGTTCCATTCGTGTTCTGTCATTTGTTCAATGACGCGCCCGCAGCGCCTCGTCAACCGACGGGCTCGCTTGCGCGATCTGGCGCGCGAGGTCGGCGACGCGCTCGATTGCGGCGATGTCGGGGGAGGTGAGCCAGTTTGCGTTGAAGGTGAGCGGCGCCATCTTGATGTCGGTATCGAGCAGTTGCAGCCGTCCGTCGGCGAGTTCGTTCTCGACGATGGCTGACGGGATCACGGCGATGCCGAGCCCTTCGATCGCCATGTGGATCACCGTTGCCAGCGAGGCGCTGGCGTGCAGCCGGATCGGCGGCAGGTCTGGCCGTTCGAACACCGCGCGCACGCTTTCGTAAGGCACTGTCTTGCGGGGAAAGGTGATGATCGGAAAGCGCGCCAGCTCATGCCGCGCCACCGGGCCATTGCCGAGGCCGAGCGCCGGGCTCGCCAGAAATCCGATCGGATAATCGCAAAGCACGCGGCTCTGCACGCCCGACGCCGACAGCGGCCCCACCACGAAGGCCAGCTCGATCTCTTGCGCGAGCAGCCGCGCGCTCAAATTAGGTGTGATGTCCACCTCGATTTCCAGCGACAGGTTCGGATAGACCTCGTTGACGCTCTTGACGAGGCGCGTCAGCCAGGTGTGCACGATGGTCTCGGCGACGCCGAGCCGGAGCACGCCGCGCATCGCGGAGCGGTCGCCGATCTCGGCCATCATCTCCGAGCGCAGCCCGATCAGCTTCTCCGCATAGACCATCATCTGCCGGCCGCTCGGCGTCGGCGAGGCCACCCGATGGTCGCGGTTGAGCAGTTTCACGCCCAACTCGCGTTCGAGCTGGGCGATGCGTTGGGAGATCGCCGGCTGGGTCGTGTTGAGGCGCTGCGCCGCGCCACGGAAGCTTCCAAGCTTGACCACCCAGAGGAACGTTTCGATCGACCTGAAATCAAGCATTGGAGGCTTTTTCCCGTTCGATAAATTAGATTTATCGAATTCGATTAGAAAGGAAGATTAGACTTTATAGCACGCTTGGTGTTGGCTGCGCTTGTCGAGATATTAGGCAGGTCGGTCAAATGACTGTTTTTGCGGCAGCGCAGCAAGCCCGTGACGACGATCCCGTGCTTCCGAGCCGAGAGGCCCGGCTAGCGTACCGTAAGGGCATGGCTTCGAGCACCGCCGGCGTGGCGAACGGCTTTGTCCAGGGCAACCTTGCCATCCTGCCGGAAAAGCTCGCCGGGGCCTTCCACCGCTTCTGCCAGCTCAACCCGAAGCCGTGCCCGATCATCGGCATGTCTGATGTCGGTGACCCCCGAATTGCCGCGCTTGGCCTCGACCTCGACATCCGCACCGACGTGCCGCGCTATCGCATCTGGCGCGACGGCGAGGTGGTGGAGGAGCCGACCGATGTCATGCAGCATTGGCGCGACGATCTCGTCGCCTTTGTGCTCGGCTGCTCGTTCTCGTTCGAAGAAGCGCTGATGGACGAGGGCCTGCCGATCCGTCACATCGAGCGCAACGTGCGGGTGCCGATGTACCGCACCAATATCGCCTGCCGATCGTCGGGCCCGTTCGCGGGGCCGATGGTGGTGTCGATGCGTCCCTTCAAGCCGGCCGATGCGATCCGCGCGGTGCAGGTCACCTCGCGTTTTCCCTCGGTGCACGGCGCGCCGGTGCATCTCGGCCATCCGCATCTGATTGGCATCAGCGACATCGCCAAGCCCGACTATGGTGATCCGGTTCCGGTCGAAGCCGATGAGATCCCGGTATTCTGGGCGTGCGGCGTGACACCGCAGGCGGTGATCGCGAACGCCAAGCTACCATTCGCGATCACTCATGCGCCGGGATTGATGCTGATCACCGATCTCAGGAACAAACAATTGGCGGTGCTCTAAAGGGCAGCGCCTGCCGTTTCTTGAGGCTTTACCGCAACCGCCTTCCGTTTCATTCGATAGCTACGCTTCAATTAAGGGGAATTTCCGCAAATGACGATCACTCGCCGCAATGTGTTGCTTGGAGCCACCGCTGCTGCCGCGCTCGCGCCGATCGCTGCGCGCGCGCAAACCAGCGAGGTGGTGATCGGCGTGATCTATCCGCTGTCCGGCGCAAGCGCCCAGATCGGCGTCGATGCGCAAAAGGCATTCGAGACCGCGGCCGACATCATCAACAAGAACTATGATTTCGAGCTGCCGCTCGCCAAGGGCGAGGGCCTGTCCGGTCTCGGCGGCGCCAAGGTCCGCCTCGTCTTCGCCGATCACCAGGCCGATCCGCAGAAGGGCCGGGCCGAGGCCGAGCGCCTGATCACGCAGGAGAAGGTCTGCGCCATCGTCGGCACCTACCAGAGCGCGGTTGCCGTCACCGTCAGCCAGATCTGCGAGCGCTACCAGATCCCCTTCATCTCGGCCGACAATTCCTCGCCGAGCCTGCATCGCCGCGGGCTGAAATTCTATTTCCGCGCAGCACCCCATGACGAGATGTTCTCGACTGCGATGTTCGACTTCTTCGATGCGATGAAGAAGAAGGGCACCAAGATCGACACGCTGTCGCTGTTCCACGAGGATACGATCTTCGGCACCGACTCCGGCAACGCCCAGACCAAGCTCGCACGTGAGCGCGGCTACAAGATCGTTGCCGATATCAAGTACCGCGCCAATTCGCCGTCGCTGTCGGCCGAAGTGCAGCAACTCAAGGCTGGTAATGCCGACGTGCTGATGCCCTCGAGCTACACCACCGACGGCATCCTGCTGGTGAAGACCATGGGCGAACTCGGCTACAAGCCGCCCGCGATCGTGGCGCAGGACGCCGGCTTCTCCGAGAAGGCGCTGTATGATGCGGTCGGCGACAAGCTCGAAGGCGTGATCTCGCGCGGCAGCTTCTCGCTCGATCTCGCCGCCAAGCGGCCGATGGTCGGCAAGATCAACGCGATGTATAAGGAGCGGTCGGGCAAGGACTTCAACGACTATTCGTCGCGCCAGTTCATGGGCCTGATCGTGATGGCCGATGCCATCAACCGCGCCAAGTCCACCGATGGCGAGAAGATCCGCGAGGCGCTGGTCGCGACCGACATGCCGGGCGAGGCGACCATCATGCCCTGGAAGCGCGTGAAGTTTGACGACATGGGCCAGAACAACGACGCCGATCCGGTGCTGCTGCAATATATCGGCGGCAAGTTCGTCACGATCTTCCCGCCGCAGGCGGCAGTGGCCGAAGCCGTCTGGCCGATGAAGTGAGCGGCGCGGGTAGGGGAAGAACCATCGTGACCCTGGACTCGATGATAACTGCGCGTTCCGTCATTGCGAGCGAAGCGAAGCAATCCATGTCGCCACGAGCTGAGAGAATGGATTGCTTCGTCGCTTCGCTCCTCGCAATGACGGATGGCGATGCTGGTGCGGAGCTGCAGCAGTGACAGCCGAGACCATTATCCAGAGTCTGGCGAGCGGCCTCCTGATGGGGCTGCTCTATGGACTGATCGCCGTCGGGCTGGCGCTGATCTTCGGCCTGATGGACGTCGTGAACTTCGCCCATGGCGAGTTCCTGATGATCGCGATGTACGCGACATTCTTCCTGTTCGCGTTCTTCGCCATCGACCCGCTGTTGTCGGCGCCGCTGGTGGCGGCGGCTCTGTTCGTGTTCGGGGCGATCGTCTATCTCTTGATCGTGCGCTTTGCCGTGCGCGCCAAGGCCAATGCCGGCATGGTGCAGATCTTCTCCACCTTCGGCCTTGCCATCGTGATGCGCGGACTGGCGCAGTTCTTCTTCACGCCGGACTATCGCAGCGTCACCAATTCCTGGCTCGGCGGGAAAACCATCTCGGTTGGCGGCATCTTCCTGCCGGAGCCGCAACTCGTCGGCGCGCTGCTGTCGATCGCGGCCTTCGCGGGACTCTACTTCTTCATCCACCGCACCGATTTCGGCCGCGCGCTGGAGGCAACGCGTGAGGATGCCGGTGCGGTGGCGCTGGTCGGCATCGACAAGAACCGGGTATTCGCGCTCGGCTGGGGGCTCGGCGCGGCGCTGGTTGGTCTTGCCGGCGCGATCATGGCGATCTTCTTCTATGTCTATCCCGATGTCGGCGCGTCCTTCGCGCTGATCGCCTACGTCACCGTGGCGCTCGGCGGCTTCGGCAGCGTGTTCGGTGCGTTCGCCGGCGGCATCATCGTCGGCCTGGTCGAGGCGACCACCGCGCTGATCCTGCCGCCCTCGCTGAAATCGGTCGGCATCTACGCGGTCTATCTGCTCGTCGTTTTCGTCCGCCCGCGCGGCCTGTTCGGGTCGATGTGATGGACAAGGATTTTACCAGGCGACGCCGCCGCGAGTTGATCGTCGCCTTTTGTCTTGCGGCTGTTGCCGCGCTGGTGCCGCTGTTCGTGAAGGACGTCTACGTCCAGAACGTCATGGTGCTGACGCTGATGTATGCGGCGCTCTCGCAGAGCTGGAACATCCTGTCTGGCTATTGCGGGCAGATTTCGCTCGGCCACGCGCTTTATTTCGGGCTCGGCGCCTACACCACAGCACTGCTGTTCACCAAGTTCGGCGTGCTGCCCTGGTTCGGCATGCTGGTCGGCGGCGTGATCTCGGCGCTGATCGCGATGGCGCTCGGCTATCCCTGCTTCCGCCTGCGCGGGCACTATTTCGTCATCGCCACCATCGTGATTGCCGAGATCGGGTTGCTCTTGATCCAGAACTGGGAGTGGGCGGGAGCGGCGCTCGGCATCGATATCCCGGTGCGTGGCGATAGCTGGCTGAAATTCCAGTTCACGCGCAGCAAGCTGCCTTATTTCTATTTCGCGCTGGCGCTCGCCTGCGTCGCCTGGTTCGTCACCTGGTGGCTGGAGGACTCCAAATGGGGCTATTGGTGGCGCGCGGTGAAGGATAATCCGGATGCCGCCGAAAGCCTTGGCGTCGTCGTGTTCAATTCCAAGATGGGGGCGGCGGCGGTCTCTGCGTTCCTGGTCGCGGTCGGCGGCAGCTTCTACGCGCAGTTCGTCTCCTATATCGATCCTGAGAGCGTGATGGGCTTCCAGTTCTCGCTTCTGATGGCGCTGCCCGCGGTGCTCGGCGGCATCGGCACGCTGTGGGGGCCGGTGCTTGGCGCCGTGATCCTGATCCCGCTGACCGAACTGACCCGATCCTTCATCGGCGGTTCGGGACGCGGCGTCGACCTGATCGTCTACGGCACGCTGATCGTGCTGATCTCATTGGCGCTGCCGCGCGGGCTGGTGAGCCTGTTCGCACGGCCCAAGCTCTTTTGGCGCAAGGCGGCCGTGCGATGACCGCGCTCCTGGAAACCCGTGGCGTCTGGCAGCGGTTCGGCGGCCTCGTCGCCAACAGCGACGTCTCGATCTCGGTCGGCCGCGGCGAGATCGTCGGGCTGATCGGCCCGAACGGCGCCGGCAAGTCGACCCTGTTCAACCTGATCGCCGGCGTGCTGCCGCCCACTCAAGGCTCGATCTGGTTCGATGGTGAGGATGTCACGAGATTGCCGGCAGCGGAACGCTGCCAGCGTGGCATCGGCCGCACCTTTCAGGTGGTGAAAAGCTTCGAGACCATGACTGTGATCGACAACGTCATCGTCGGCGCGCTGATCCGCAACACCGTGATGCGCGTCGCCCGCCGCAAGGCGCATGAGGTGCTGGAATTCTGCGGGCTCGGCGCGCGTGCCGACGTGCTGGCAAGCGATCTGGTGCCGTCCGAAAAGCGGCGTCTGGAAGTGGCGCGCGCGCTCGCGACCGAGCCGAAGCTGCTGCTGCTCGACGAAGTCTTGACCGGCCTGACGCCGGTGGAGGCCAAGACCGGCGTCGAGCTGGTGCGCAAGGTGCGCGACACCGGCGTCACCGTGCTGATGGTCGAGCATGTCATGGAGATCGTGATGCCGCTGGTCGACCGCGCCATCGTGCTCGACCTCGGCAAGGTGCTGGTCGAGGGCAAGCCAACCGAGGTCGTGCGCGACCCGAAGGTCATCACCGCCTATCTTGGGGATCGTCATGCTGTCGGTGCATGAAGTCACCACCGCCTATCAGGGGCTGGTTGCGATCTCCGCCGTCTCGATCGAGGTCGCCAAGGGCGAGATCGTCTGCGTCGCCGGCGCCAACGGGGCCGGCAAGTCGACGCTTCTGAAATCGATCGCCGGCGCTGAGCGCCCACGCTCCGGCACCGTCACCTTCGACGGGGCCCGGATCGACGGCAAGCCGCAGCATGTCATCACCGCCGGCGGCATCGCCTTCGTGCCGGAAAACCGCCGGCTGTTTCCGCGCCTGTCGGTGCGCGACAATCTCCGCCTCGGCAGCTATCTCTACCGCAGTGAAGCCAACCGCGACGAGCCGCTCGATCTCGTGTTCAAATTGTTCCCGCGGCTTTCGGAGCGGCTGGAGCAGCGCGCCGAGACGCTGTCCGGCGGTGAGCAGCAGATGCTCGCGATCGGCCGCGCGCTGATGACCCGCCCGCGGCTCTTGATGCTCGACGAGCCGTCGCAGGGCATCATGCCAAAGCTGGTCGACGAGATCTTCCAGGCAGTGAAGCGCATCCGCGACGCCGGCATGACCGTGTTGATCGTCGAGCAGCGCATGGCCGAATGTCTTGAGATCGCCGACCGCGCCTACATCCTGCAGACCGGCCGCGTGCTGATGCAGGGCCCGGCGGCTGAGATCAGCACCAACCCCGACGTGCGCAAGGCCTATCTGGGGCTGTGATCCGCGTCCCAGTCCTTGCGAGCGCAGCGAAGCAATCCACCTCTCCACGCGCGCGGAGAAAAATGGATTGCCTCGCTTCGCTCGCAATGACGAAACGGTAGGTTCTCCGTCATGCCCGGGCTTGTCCCGGGCATCCACGATCTTTCTTTCCGGATGCAAAGAACGTGGATGGCCGGGACACGCCCGGCCATGACGAATTCGGAGAGGCTAATGCCCATGCTCCGGCAGCTTCAGCCCGAACACCTTCGTCAAATCCGCCACCTGCTCCGGCGAGAGATAGCGCGGGTTCAGCCCGCGCAGCAGCAGATAGAGCTTGGCCGTCTCTTCCAGTTCCTCCGTCGCGAACACCGCGGCTTCCAGCGTGTCGCCTGAAACCACAGGCCCATGATTGGCGAGCAGCACCGACGAATATTTGCCCGCCAATCCCTTGATCGCGTCGGCCACCGCGGGATCGCCGGGTCGATAATAAGGCACCAGCGCGGTCTGGCCGCATTTCATCACATAATAGGCGGTGAGCGGCGGCAGCGCGGCGCGCGGGTCGATCTCGGGCAGCATCGAGAGAGCCACCGAATGGGTCGAATGCAGATGCACGACGGCACGCGCCGCGCCGCGGGTCTGGTAGAGCGCGGTGTGCAGCGGCACCTCCTTGGTCGGCGCGTCGCCCGAGACCAGCCGCCCATCGGCATCGAGCCGCGACATCCTGGCAGGATCGAGGAAACCGAGCGAGGCATTGGTCGGCGTCACCAGCCAGCCGCCATCGTCCAGCCTCACGCTGATATTGCCTGACGAGCCCGGCGTCAGCCCGCGCTCGAACAGCGAGCGGCCGAAGCGGCAGATTTCCTCACGGAGCTTTGTTTCGCTCATGGCAGCCATACCCGTTTGTCGCCTTGTCTCACGCTTTGGCACGGCGGCCAAGCCGTGATACGCAGGGGACAAGCCTGAAGAAAAATGTGAGGGACCGCCGCATGCCTGACCAGTCAAAAACCCGCGTCGCCGTGATCGGGCTCGGCTCGATGGGATCAGGCATGGCGACCTCGCTGTTGCGCGCGGGCTTAGAGGTGACCGGCTGCGACGTCTCCGCCGACAGCGTCGCGCGGTTTGTCCGGGGCGGCGGCAAGGGAGCCAAGACACCGAAGGAAGCCGCCGATAGCGCCGACATCGTGGTCAGCGTGGTCGTCAACGCCGCCCAGACCGAAACGATCCTGTTCGGCGAGAACGGCGTCGCCGAGACGCTGCCGAAAGGATCGGTGTTCGTGTCCTCCGCGACCATGGACCCTGATGTGGCGCGGCGATTGGCAGCCAAGCTCGAGGCGACGGACCGGCGTTATCTGGATGCCCCGATCTCCGGCGGTGCCCAGCGCGCAGCGCAGGGCGAACTCACCATCCTTGCTTCCGGCAGCGCGGCGGCGTTCGCAAAAGCCCGTCCCGCGCTCGATGCGATGGCGGCCAAGCTCTATGAACTCGGCGATGCGGCCGGGCAGGGCGCCGCGTTCAAGATGATCAACCAGCTCCTGGCCGGCGTGCATATCGCCGCCGCCTCGGAGGCGATGGCGTTCGCGGCCAAGCAAGGCCTCGATATCCGCAAGGTCTATGAGGTGATCACGGCCTCCGCCGGCAATTCCTGGATGTTCGAGAACCGCATGCCGCATGTGCTCGACGGCGACTACACGCCGCGCAGCGCGGTGGAGATTTTCGTCAAGGATCTGGGCATTATCCAGGACATGGCTCGGTCAGCGAAATTCCCGGTGCCGGTCTCAGCCGCAGCGCTGCAGATGTTCCTGATGACGGCCGCCGCCGGCATGGGGCGTGATGACGACGCCTCGGTGGCGCGGATGTACGCCCGCGTCACCGGCACCAAGCTGCCCGGCGAACACAATTAATAAGGACACGCGATGCCCCGCTTTGCCGCCAATCTCACCATGATGTTCAACGAGGTCGCGTTCCTCGACCGTTTCGAGGCTGCGGCGAAAGCCGGCTTTACCGCGGTGGAGTTCCTGTTTCCCTATGACCATCCGGCGAAGGAGGTCGGCGAGCGGCTGCGCGAGAACGGCCTGACGCAGGCGCTGTTCAACCTGCCGCCGGGCGATTGGGCGGCCGGAGAGAAGGGGTTCGCGGCGCTGCCGGACCGGTTTGAGGATATGAAGGCGAGCCTCGCCACCGCACTGCCTTATGCGGAGGCGACCGGCGTCAAGCGCGTGCACCTGATGGCGGGGATCGCCGACCGAAGCGATCGCAAGGCGGTCGAGGCATTTTATAAGTCCGTTACATGGGCCGCCGAGTTCTTCGCGCCGCACGGCCTCGACGTCGTGATCGAGCCGATCAATCCACGCAACGTGCCCGGCTATTTCCTCAACGATTTCGGCTTTGCACGTGATCTGATCAACGAGTTGAAGATTCTGAACCTGAAGTTGCAGTTCGACATCTATCACTGCCAGATCATCCATGGCGATGTCACCATGCGGCTGCGTGAGATGATGCCGATCATCGGCCACACCCAGATCGCCAGCATCCCCTCGCGCAACGAGCCCGATGGCGAAGAGCTGAACTATCCGTTCCTGTTCGATGAGCTCGACCGGCTCGGCTATGCCGGCTTCGTCGGCTGCGAATATAATCCGCGTGGCAAGACCGTCGATGGCCTCGGCTGGTTCAAGCCCTATGCCGGAGCAAAAGCATGACTTTGGCGCTGGGCTGTATCGCCGACGACTACACCGGCGCCTCCGATCTCGCCAACACGCTGACCCGTGCCGGCCTGCGCACGGTGCAGACGATTGGCGTGCCATCGGACGATCTCGCTTTGCCCGAGGTCGACGCTGTCGTGGTCTCGCTGAAGAGCCGCTCGATCGAGGCGAGCCAGGCGGTCACCCGCTCGCGCGCGGCGGAGAAGTGGCTGCGCGGCCGCGGCGCCTCGCATGTGCTGTTCAAGATCTGCTCGACCTTCGACTCTACCAACGCCGGCAATATCGGCCCGGTGATGGATGCGCTGCGCAAAGATTCCGGCGACAACATCGTGCTGGTCACGCCGGCATTCCCGGAAACCGGACGCACCGTATACCAGGGCAATTTGTTCGTCGGGTCGGTGCCGCTGAACGAAAGCCCGCTCAAGGATCATCCGCTCAACCCGATGCATGACTCGAACCTGGTGCGGGTGCTGGCATGCCAGAGCAGCACAAAGGTCGGACTGATCGATCTTGCTACCGTTGCGCGCGGTCCGGACGCCGTTCGCGCGCGCCTTGCAGATCTTGCCGCCGGCGGATTTGGTGCCGCCATCATCGATGCCGTGTTCGACCGCGACCTCGGCACCATCGGCACGGTGGCGCTGGACCATCGCGTTTCGGTCGGCGCTTCCGGGATCGGGCTCGGGCTTGCCCGGGCGCTGGTTGACTCCGGAAAAGTCAGGCCAGAAGCCGCAAGCGTGACGGCCGAGGCGCTGGTCGGAGGGCCAGCCGCCTGTCTCGCCGGAAGCTGTTCGCAAGCGACACTGCAGCAGATCGCCAATGCCGAGCGCAGCATGGCCGTGCTGCATCTCGACCCCGAGCGGATCGTGATCGGCAAGGATGAAGTCCATCGCGCGCTCGCCTGGGCCCGCGACCGGATCGGCGAAGGGCCGGTGCTGATCGCCAGCAGCGCCACGCCCGACGAAGTCGCAGCTCTGCAGTCCCGTTATGGCCGTGATGCAGCCGGGCATACCATCGAGCAGGCGATGGCCGACATCGCGGAAGGTCTCGTCGAACACGGCGTGCGTCGATTGGTGGTCGCCGGCGGTGAGACGTCAGGCGCCGTGGTGGATCGTTTGCGAATTCCAGGTTTTCTCGTCGGCGTGGAGATCGCCGCTGGTGTGCCGGTGCTGCGTGCGGTCGGCGCGAACAAAGGCGAGATGCTGCTTGCTCTGAAATCAGGCAATTTCGGCGGACCGCAATTTTTCTCGGACGCGCTTGCGTTGATGCGCTGATCTCATCGCTTCGTTCATTTGTTAGTGACGGTTTTCATTTACCGTAACTCTACGGAGGGACAAATTAACGCGACTTCAGAAGTTGCGCGGTTTGATCGCCAGTAAGGCATCCTTCGATTCGGCAGACCAAACCGAAGCACCTTGCATCACCTGACGTGCCCGACACGCGCAACACCAAGAGATTTTCAGATGTTCGCCAAATACTCGATCCGCGCCAAGATCATCACCGTGGTTGCGCTGCTGCTCGTCACGATGACGGGCATGGGGCTCCTCGCCGTCCGCAACATGCAGGCGATCAATGCCAATACGGTCGACATCACCACCAGCTGGCTGCCGAGCGTCCGGGTGCTCGGTGAGCTTCGCGCTGGTGTCATTACCTACCGCAACGTGATCCGTGAGCACATGCTCTCGGAAACGCTCGAGGAGAAGCTGGCCAACGAGAAGACTCTGGTCACCGTTGTCGAGGACAACATGAAGGCCCGCAAGAGCTATGAAACGATGATCACCTCCCCGGAGGAGCGGGCGCTCTATACTCAATGGTTGGACACCTGGGATCGATACAGGAAGGGCACCGAAGAGGTGATGGCGTTGTCGCGCAGGGATGTCGGCAAGATCCCGCATGACGCGCATGAGCTGAACAGCAAGACCGTGAACAAGATCGGGCTCGAGGCCGACGCGATTCTCCTCAAGGACATCGAGCTCAACAAGGCGGGTGCCGACAAGGCTGCGGAGGACGCCGCCGCCAACTACTCTTCCGCCTTCGCGATACTCGCTGTCATTCTCTTGGCCGCGGTGCTTGTTGGCGCCGCCATCAGTTTCCTGTTGATCCGCGACGTCTCGGCCGGGATCGCGTCCATCGTCAAGCCGATGCAGGCGCTCGGAAACGGGGATCTGACCGCCGAAGTCCCGCACCAGGGCGAGAAGACCGAAATCGGCACGATGGCCGATGCGCTTCAGGTGTTCAAGGAAGCGTTGATCGCCAAGAAGGCCGCCGACGAGGCTGCAGCCGCCGACGCCGAAGCAAAGATCGAGCGCGGCCGCCGGGTCGACGCCATCACCCGCAATTTCGAGACCATGATCGGCGAGATCGTCCAGACCGTCTCTTCCGCCTCGACCCAGCTCGAAGCCGCGGCCGGCACGCTCTCCTCGACTGCCACACGCTCGCAGGAATTGACCACCACGGTCGCTTCCGCCTCGGAAGAGGCGTCCACCAATGTGCAGTCGGTGGCGTCCGCGACCGAGGAGTTGTCATCGTCCGTCACCGAGATCAGCCGCCAGGTCCAGGAATCAGCACGGATGGCGGGCGACGCCGTCGGCCAGGCTCGCAGCACCAACGACCGTGTCAGCGAGCTCTCGAAGGCGGCGGCACGGATCGGCGACGTCGTCGAGCTCATCAACACGATCGCGGGCCAGACCAACCTGCTGGCGCTGAACGCGACCATCGAGGCGGCACGCGCCGGCGAGGCCGGCCGCGGCTTTGCGGTGGTCGCCTCCGAAGTGAAGGCGCTGGCCGAGCAGACCGCGAAAGCCACCGGCGAGATCGGCCAGCAAATCACCGGCATCCAGGCCGCCACCCAGGACTCGGTGAACGCGATCAAGGAAATCAGCAACACCATCGAACGGCTGTCGGAGATCTCCTCGACCATCGCCGCGGCGGTGGAGGAGCAGGGCGCGGCTACGCAGGAAATCTCCCGCAACGTCCAGCAGGCCGCCCAGGGCACCCACCAGGTCTCGGCCAACATCACCGACGTGCAGCGCGGCGCGACCGAGACCGGGTCGGCCTCATCGCAGGTGCTCTCGGCGGCAAAGGCATTGTCCGGCGACAGCAGCCGCCTCAAGGTCGAGGTCAGCAAGTTCCTGGAATCGGTGCGGGCGGCTTAATTACTTAATTAGTAGCGATAATTCCCGGCCGCGGTTCACTCCGCGGCCGGTCCGGCCCGGCAGCTATGTCGAGGATGTGAACGCGGATTGCGTCGCGCAAAGTTGGCTTTTGGCCCGTTTTTCGCTAGATCGACGCAAGTGAATTGGCCTGTAGGGGCGCCAATCCCCCGTACATTTTACGGGTTCCGGGGAATAACTCGTCAATGGTTGCACTGGTCCGTATCGCGCTGAGCCGGCCGTATACGTTTGTCGTGCTCGCGCTGCTGCTCCTCATTGTCGGACCGCTCGCCGCGCTGCGCACGCCCACCGATATCTTTCCCGACATCCGCATCCCCGTGATCGGGGTGGTCTGGCAGTACACCGGACTGCCGCCGGACCAGATGTCCGGGCGCATCACCACGCCATTTCAGCGCGCGCTGACCACCACCGTCAACGATATCGAGCATATCGTCGCCAATTCCTACAACGGCTTCGGCATCATCAAGATCTTCTTCCAGCCGAACGTCGACATCCGCACCGCCAACGCCCAGGTCACGGCGATCTCGCAGACGCTTCTGAAGCAGATGCCGCCGGGCGCAACGCCGCCTTTGATCCTGAACTACAGCGCCTCCACGGTGCCGATCATCCAGGTCGCGTTGTCAGGTGAGGGGCTGACCGAGCAGAATCTTGCCGATATCGGCATCAATCAGCTCCGCACGCCCCTCGTCACCGTGCCCGGCGCCGCGATACCGTATCCGTTCGGCGGCAAGCAGCGTCAGGTGCAGATCGACCTCAACTCCACGGCGCTGCAGGCGCGCGGCCTGTCGGGGCAGGACGTCGCCAATGCGCTCGCTGCACAAAATCTGATCACGCCGGTCGGCACGCAGAAGATCGGCCAGTTCGAATACAACATCCAGCTCAACAACTCGCCGCTGAAGATGGAGGACCTCGGCAATCTGCCGATCAAGACCGTCAACGGCGCCATGGTCTATGTGCGAGATGTCGCCACCGTCCGCGACGGCAACCCGCCGCAGACCAACATCGTCCATGTCGACGGCAACCGCTCGGTGCTGATGATGGTGCTGAAGGCGGGCGCGATCTCGACGCTCGATATCATCGCCGGCATCAAGCAGAAGGTGATCGACGTCAAGGACCAGCTTCCGGACGCGCTGAAGATCGGCTTCATCGGCGACCAGTCGGTCTTCGTCCGCGGCGCCATCACCGGCGTCGCCTTCGAAGGCGTGATTGCGGCGCTGCTCACCAGCGTGATGATCCTGCTGTTCCTCGGGAGCTGGCGGTCGACGATCATCATCGCGGTCTCGATCCCGCTGTCGGTTCTCGGCGCCATCATCATGCTGTCGGCGATCGGCGAGACGCTGAACATCATGACGCTCGGCGGATTGGCGCTCGCGGTCGGCATCCTCGTCGATGACGCCACCGTGACGATCGAGAACATCAATTACCATCTGGAGCAGGGCAAGCCGGTCGAACAGTCGATTCTCGACGGCGCCAACCAGATCGTCACGCCGGCATTCGTCTCGCTGCTCTGCATCTGCATCGTGTTCGTGCCGATGTTCTTCCTGACTGGCGTTGCGCGCTTCCTGTTCGTGCCGATGGCGGAAGCGGTGATGTTCGCGATGATCTGGTCGTTCATCCTGTCGCGCACGCTGGTGCCGACGATGGCGAAATACCTGCTGCAGCCGCATGTGCATCACGAGGGCGGGCTGCCGCCGACGCGCAATCCGTTCAAGCTGTTCCAGCGCGGCTTCGAGGCGCGGTTCGAGCGCATCCGCCGCGCCTATCGCGACATGCTGGCGATGGCGCTCGGACACCGTGCCATCTTCGTCAGCTGTTTCCTCGGCTTCGTCGCGGTGTCCATGCTGCTGGTGCCTTTCCTCGGCCGCAACTTCTTTCCGTCGGTCGACGCCGGCAACATTCTGATGCACGTCCGCACCCAGGTCGGCACCCGCGTCGAGGAAACTGCCAACCAACTCGCCGAGGTACAGAAGGCGATCCGCAAGATCATCCCGCCCGAGGAGATTGACACGCTGGCCGACAATATCGGCATGCCGATCTCCGGCATCAACATGACCTACAACAACACCGGCGTCATCGGCCCGCAGGATGGCGACATCCAGGTCAAGCTGAAGGAAGGCCACAGGCCGACCGAGCAATATGTCCAGGTGCTACGCGAGCAACTGCCGCGGATGTTCCCCGGCATCAGCTTCTCGTTCCTGCCTGCCGATATCGTCAGCCAGATCCTGAACTTCGGTGCGCCGGCGCCGATCGACCTGCAGATCCGCGGCGCCAATCTCGACGCCAATTTCGCCTATGCCAACAAATTGCTGAGCCGGATCCGCCGCATTCCCGGCATTGCCGACGCGCGCATCCAGCAATCGCCGAACAGCCCCACCTTCAACATCGATGTCGACCGCACCCGCGCGCAATATGTCGGCCTGACCGAGCGCGACGTCACCAACAGCCTCGTCGTCAATCTCGCCGGCAGCTCGCAGGTCGCGCCGACCTATTATCTCAATCCGGATAACGGCGTGTCCTATTCGATCGTGATGCAGACGCCGCAATACCAGATCGACTCGCTGAGCGCCTTGCAGACCTTGCCGATCACCGCGACCGGCAATCCGCAGTCGCCGATCCTCGGCGGCATTGCCGACATCACGCGCTCGACCTCGAGTGCGGTCGTATCCCAATACGACATCCAGTCGATGGTGCAGATCTACGCCACGACGCAGGGCCGCGACCTCGGCGCGGTCGCCACCGACGTGCGGGCGCTGATCGCCGAGACTGCAAAGGATGTCCCGAAGGGGAGCTCGGTGGTGCTGCTCGGCCAGGTGCAGACCATGAACAGCGCGTTTTCCGGCCTGTTGTTCGGTCTGCTCGGCGCCGTCGTGCTGATCTATCTCCTGATCGTCGTGAACTTCCAGTCCTGGTCCGATCCGTTCGTGATCATCACCGCACTGCCGGCAGCGCTCGCCGGCATCGTCTGGATGCTGTTCACCACCGAGACCACGCTGTCGGTGCCGGCGCTGACCGGCGCGATCATGTGCATGGGTGTTGCCACCGCCAACAGCGTGCTCGTCATCAGCTTCGCCCGCGAGCGCTACGAGCAGCTCGGCGATCCCATTGCCGCCGCGCTCGAGGCCGGTTTCGTCCGTTTCCGCCCGGTGCTGATGACGGCCCTTGCCATGATCATCGGCATGGCGCCGATGGCGCTCGGCTTGGGCGAGGGTGGCGAGCAGAACGCCCCGCTGGGCCGCGCCGTGATCGGCGGCCTGATCTTTGCAACGTTCGCCACACTCATGTTTGTTCCCGTCGTCTTTAGTATGGTACACAAGAAGCAAGGCGCCAGCGCCGCCGCCGCACCGGAGATGTCGCATGCCCACTGACCAACGCCCGCCGGTCTCGCGCTGGAAACTGGGCATTTTCGGGCTTGCGGCCGGTGTCGGCCTGGTCCTCGTCGTCATCACCGGCATCCGTGCCCGCGAGGAGCAGGGCACCAAGCTGAAGGAATGGACCGATAATCAGGCCATTCCGAGCGTCGCGGTGGCGCCGCCCAGCGCCAAGGTGCTCAACCCCACGATCGACCTGCCGGGCCGGCTGGAAGCCTATTACCGCGCCCCGATCTTCGCGCGCGTGTCCGGTTACCTGAAGAGCTGGAGCGTCGACATCGGCGCCCGCGTCAAGGCCGGGCAGGTGATCGCCGAAATCGAGGCGCCCGACCTCGACCAGCAATTGCTGCAGGCCAGGGCCGATCTTGCGAGCCAGCAGGCCAGCGCCAAACTGTCGGAAGCGACGCTGACCCGGCGGCGGTCGCTGCTTGCCTCGAACTTCGTCTCGATGCAGGAAATCGACGAGCGCACCGCCGATCTCTCCAACAAGAAGGCCGCCGTCAATTCCGGTCAGGCCAATGTCGAACGGCTGGAAGCGCTTGCCGGCTACAAGAAGATCACTGCGCCCTTTGACGGTGTCGTCACCGAGCGCAACACCGACGTCGGCGCGCTGATCAATGCCGGCGGCGGCGCGGGCCCGGCGATGTTCATCGTCTCCGACATCTCCAAGCTGCGCGTCTATGTGAACGTGCCGCAGAACTTCGTGCCGTCGATCAAGATGGGCGCCAAGGCTGTCATCACGCTGCCGGAATATCCGAACCGCACCTTTACGGCGACCGTGGAAACGTCCTCGCAGGCGGTCGATGTCAGCTCGGGAACGACGCGCATGCAACTCGCGCTGGACAATTCCGGCGGCGAATTGATGCCCGGCGGCTATGCCAATGTGAAGCTGACGTTGCAGCGCGACACCATTCCGCTGCACATCCCCGCCAGCGCGCTGATCTTCGACAGCAACGGCCTGCGCGTTGCGACCGTCGGCGCCGATGACAAGATCCTGTTCAAGAAGGTGACGATCGCCCGCGACCTCGGCAAGGAGATCGAGATCGCCTCCGGCCTCACCGGTGACGACCGCATCATCATTGCCCCGCCGGATGGCATCAACGACGGCGACCAGGTCCGCGTGGTCGGCGGCGGCGCGAAGAAGCCGACCACGGCCTCCGAAAAGCAGGACGTGAAGGGGTAGGGGAGGCGGTGCTCTCTCCTCCGTCATGGCCGGGCTCGTCCCGGCCATCCACGTTTTCGACTGCGGAAGAACGGCGTGGATGCCCGGGTCAAGCCCGGGCATGACGGTGGAGGTAGCTCACACCACCCGCCACTCCGGCACGCCGTCATCGGCCATCACGATGTCACCTGTGGTGCCGACTGGCGTGCGCTCCATGCCGAGCAGATGCGCTAACGTCGTCGCATCGCTCGCCGGCACGCGGCCGAGCGTGCGGCGGTCGTCTTCGGTGCGCAACATGACGACGCCGTGCTCGACCTCGCCATTGCCGCGATAGATCACGGTGAAGCTTTCGACCTTGCCCTTGCCGCTGGCCTCGGCGATGAACTCCGGCACCGTGCGGCGGTTGCGATCCGCTTCCGCCTGCACGCTGGTATCCTGCTTGAGCGTCGCCTTCGGTGCCTCGCGCGACAGCACCAGGCCATGATGCTTGGTGACAAAGCCGCCCTGGCCGTAGAGCAGGCCGAGCTTGGCACCATCGCGGAGCTTGCGCACCATCGCGCAGGCGGCGTGCGTCATGTAGGTGTTGAGCGGCGCACCGAAGAAGGTGAGCCCGCCGGTGACGGTCGGCTGCACGTCAGGGCCGAGGCCGAGCGTGCGTCGCGCCATCTTGGGCACGCAAGGGAAGCAGCTATAGAGCTCGATCGCGTCGAACTTGCTGCCGTCGCCCTCGACCAGGTCCATCACCGCTTTCAGCACCGCATTCTGCGCGTGGCTTTCGAAGAACTGGTCGCGCACGAGATAGTCGCGCGGTTCTTCCGCCGACGCACCGCCGAGCGGATAGACCAGCCGGTCCTCGGGAATTCCGGCCGCGCGCGCCTTGGCGAGGCTGGTGAGCAGCAGCGCGCCGCCCATGTTCACGGTCGGATTGGCCACCATCAGCTTGGTGTAGGGCCAGGCGATCAGCCGGTTCTCCGGCGTCGGCATGGTGATCTCCTCCGGCGCGAAACGCTTCTTCAGCCACGAGTTGGGGTTCGAAGCCGCGACGCTGGAATAGGTCGACCACAGCTCGCCGGACTCGGCGAGCGCCTCGCGCGGCGTCTGGCCCCAATGCGCTGAGGTCGCGGACTCATAGAGCGGATAGACCGTGATCGGCCTGAACACGCCGAGCTTCACCGCCAGCGGCTTCTGGAATGCCGCGCCGCGCTTCGGCTCCTCGACATCATGCGCAAACGGCGTCCAGGGCAGGGCGACGCCGCCGCGATCCGCCTTGGTCGCGGTCGACTGCGCCTCGGCGCCGCAGACCGCCGCCACGCTGCATTCGCCGCGCGCGATCCGCTGCGCCGCTTCATGCAGATAGCGGATCGGGCTCTCGCCCCCGACCGGGCCGTAATAGAGATGCGCCGGCTTGATGCCGAGCCGTTCGGCAAGTTGTTTTTCCGGATCGCGATAGCGCCAGCTCAGGAAATTGACGACGTCGAGCGACTGGACGTCGCGGAGCAACTTGGCCCCGCTGTCGGCTTCCGCGCGCCTCAGCGCTTCTTCAAGAAGCGCCAGCGGCTCGAGGCCTGCAGCGATGTCCTTGGGACGGTCGACGATCTCGCCGACGCCGACGATGACGGGAATGCGGTCTTCGGGGATGCTATTGGACATTTCTTCTTGTCTTCTTGGTTCACTTTCGGACATTGGGCTCGCCGGCCATTTTACCCGTCATTGCGAGCGAAGCGAAGCAATCCATCTCTGAGCTTGCGGAGGCGTGGATTGCTTCGTCGCTTGCGCTCCTCGCAATGACGCCGCTATTCCGCCACCAGCGCATTCATGTGTTCGACCGCCTCGATGAAATCTTCCTTGAATTCCTGTACCACGGCGCCTGCCGATTTCACGCTGTCGATCAGGCCGACGCCCTGACCGACGAAATAGCTGACGAGGTCGCGCGCCTTCTCGTTGCCGGCCGCCGCGGAGCGGTCGATCGAGTTGAAGGCGTCGCGGCTGATGATGCTCTGCAGCGGCATCGGCAGCGCGCCGGGGCTGTCGGGTGAGCGGTCCCATGCGTCGGTCCACACCGAGCGGAGCTGCCGCGCCGGCTTGCCGGTGCGTCCCTTCGAACGCACTGCGTCGCGCGAGGAGGCCGCGATCATCTTCTCACGGAAGATTTCCGTGGTCTCGGATTCCACGGTCGCGAGCCACACCGAGCCGGTCCAGACGCCCGCTGCGCCCATGGCCATCGCAGCCGCCATCTGGCGTCCCGTCATGATACCGCCCGCCGCCAATACTGGCACGTCGCGGATCGGCTTGATCGCCTTGATGACCTCAGGCACCAACACCATGGTCGAGACTTCGCCGCAGTGGCCACCGGCCTCGGTGCCCTGCACGACGAGGATGTCGACACCGGCCGCGACCTGGCGCAGCGCGTGCTCCTTGGCGCCGACGAGGGCCGCGACCGGCACGCCGTGCTTGCGGCCCATGTCGATCATCTCCTTCGGCGGCACGCCCAGCGCGTTCGCGATCAGCTTGATCGGATGTTTGAAGGAGACGTCCAGCACTTCGAGCGCGCGCTGTGCGTCGAACGGCTGCGGCTGGTTGTCGGCGACATCAGTCGTCGTCAGCTCGACGCCGTATTTCTTCAGCAGGCTACGGGTGAAGTCGCGATGCTCGGGCGAGATCCGCTGCTCCAGGCTCTTCCAGGTGACGTTCTTCTCGCCCGCGGTCGAGATGTTCTCGGGGATCAGCACGTCGAGCCCATAGGGCTTGCCGTCGACGTGATCGTCGATCCATTTCAGTTCCTGCTCGATGCTCTCAGGCGAATGCACGGTCGCGCCCAGCACGCCAAATCCGCCGGCGCGGCTGACCGCTGCCACCACGTCGCGGCAATGGCTGAAGGCGAGCAGGGGGAATTCTATACCCAGCATGTCGCAGATCGGCGATTTCATGGATGCGTTCTCTCTCCCGATGGCAGCTTCAGGCTGCTTTTCTATTTTGATAACGATCAGGCTAGCGCATGGCGGAGAGGAAAGCCAACCGGCTTTCGCCGACTTGCGTGCAGCTGCTACGCATTCCGTAAGGCAAAATATGCAGCTCCCTTCTACTCGCGCTTTGTCCCTTGCGCTTTGGCGCGTCGCGGGGAATGCTGGCCGGCAACGAAAAGAATCTTCAAGGGAGCCCGCGTCCATGTCCGCCTCGCCATCCGCTTCCGCAACTCCTGCCGCACATTACGACGTCGTCGTGGTCGGCGCCGGCTTCTCCGGCATGTACATGCTGCACCGGTTGCGCGGTCTCGGCTTTACCGCGCGAGTCTACGAGCAGGGCAGCGGCGTCGGCGGCACCTGGTACTGGAACCGCTATCCCGGCGCGCGCTGCGACGTCGAGAGCATGCAGTATTCCTATTCATTCAGCGAGGAACTGCAGCAGGAATGGGACTGGAGCGAGCGCTACGCGCCGCAGCCGGAGATTCTGCAATACGCCAACCATGTCGCCGACCGCTTCGATCTGCGTTCAGACATCCAGTTCGACACCCGCATCGATGCGGCCGCATTCGACGAGACCAGCAAGCTCTGGTCGGTGACCACCTCCGACGGCAAGACCGTCACTGCCAAATTCGTGGTGCTTGCCACCGGCTGCCTGTCGAATGCGCGCAAGCCCGACATCAAGGGCCTCGATCGGTTCAAGGGCCAAGTCTATCACACCGGCCATTGGCCGCATGAGCCGGTGGATTTCACCGGCCTGCGCGTCGGCGTGATCGGCACCGGCTCATCCGGGATTCAGTCGATACCTGTCATCGCCGAGCAGGCGAGCCATCTCACCGTTTTCCAGCGCACCGCGAATTTCTCGATTCCCGCGCGCAATGCCAAGCTGAGCGACGAGGAGCGCGCATGGTTTCGCACCAACTATCCGGAAATCCGGCGCATCGAGCGGGAAGTGGCGCGCAACGGCATCTATACCGACCTGCCTGATCGCGGCGCACTCGATGATGGCGACAACGAGCGCCGTGCCAGATACGAGGCGCGCTGGCAGCGTGGCGGCCTCACCTTCATGTCGGCCTACAACAATCTCGCGCTGGAGCAGGCCGCGAACGATACCGCCGCGAACTTCGTGCGCGAGAAGATCGCCGAGATCGTCAAGGATCCCGAGACCGCCAAATTGCTGCAGCCCAACAGCCACCCGATCGGCTCCAAGCGCATCTGCGTCGATACCGACTATTTCGCGACCTTCAACCGGCCCAACGTGACGCTGGTCGACATCAAGAGCAGTCCGATCGAGGAGATCACGGAAAATGCCGTGCGCACCACGGCAAGCGAATATGAACTCGATGCGCTGGTGCTGGCGACCGGCTTCGACGCGATGACCGGGTCGGTAGCAAAGATCGACATTCGCGGCCGCGACGGGCTGACGCTGAACCGGAAATGGGCCGAGGGACCGCGCACCTATCTCGGCCTGATGAGCGCCGGTTTTCCGAACCTCTTCATCATCACCGGGCCCGGCAGTCCTTCCGTGCTGTCGAACATGATCGTTTCGATTGAGCAGCACGTCGACTGGATCAGCGATTGCCTCGACTACATGCGAGAGCGTGAACTCGACACGATGGAGGCGACAAGGGAGGCCGAGGACGAATGGGTGGCGCATGTCAACGAGGTTGCCTACACCACGCTCTATCCGCAGGCCAATTCCTGGTACATGGGCGCCAACATTCCCGGCAAGCCGCGGATCTTCATGCCCTATATCGGCGGTGTCGGGCCTTATCGGCAGATCTGCAACGAGGTCGCGGCGAAGGGCTATAACGGCTTTGCGATGACGGGCGCAGCGCGCCAGCAGCGGGCGGCCGCGTTCTGAGCTTTATCAACCGTGATGCCCGGGCCTGTCTCGAGTATCCAAGCACTTCCTTCGACGCAAGACGTGGATGGCCCGGGACAAGCCCGGCCATGACGGAAGTGAAGAGGCACCGGCTATACGAAATCCCGCCCTTGCCAATCCTGTGCTCGACGCTAGTTAACACTGGCGCGGCTTCCGCGCTGGAGCTTGATCAATGACCGATGCACCCGCCTATGAGCCGCCGAAAGTCTGGACCTGGAACAAGGAAAATGGCGGCCGTTTCGCCAGCGTCAACCGCCCGATCGCCGGGCCCACGCATGAGAAGGAACTTCCCGTCGGGAAGCATCCGTTGCAACTTTATTCTCTGGCGACGCCAAACGGCCAGAAGGTCACGATCATGCTGGAGGAGCTGCTCGCGCTCGGCCATTCCGGCGCCGAATATGACGCCTGGCTGATCAGGATCGACGGCGAGCAGTTCGGCAGCGGGTTCGTTGCGGTCAATCCGAATTCCAAGATCCCGGCGCTGATGGACCGCAGCGGGCCGGAGCCGATCCGCGTGTTCGAGTCCGGCTCGATCTTGGTCTACCTCGCCGAAAAATTCGGCGCCTTGCTGCCGACTGGCGGCCAGGCTCGCGCCGAGTGCCTGTCATGGCTGTTCTGGCAGATGGGCAGCGCGCCTTATCTCGGCGGCGGCTTCGGCCACTTCTATGCCTATGCGCCGACCAAGATCGAATATGCCATCGACCGTTTCGCGATGGAGGTGAAACGTCAACTCGACGTGCTGGATCGTCGTCTGGCGGACAACGAATATCTGTCCGGCCGCGACTACACGATCGCCGACATCGCGGTCTGGCCGTGGTACGGCGGGTTCGTCAAGGGCCTGCTCTATGGCGGCGGCGAATTCCTGTCCGTGCACGAATACAAGAACGTGCTGCGCTGGACCGATCAGATCGCAAAGCGCCCGGCCGTGAAGCGAGGCCGCATCGTCAACCGCATCTCGGGCGATCCCGCGAGCCAATTGCACGAGCGCCACGACGCCAGCGACTTCGAGACCAAGACGCAGGACAAGATCGGAGAGGCGGCGAGCTAGCTTTTCGCGCCCTCGGCTGCCGGAAACACCACCCGGTCGTCGGTGCGGCAATAGCGGTCGGCGAACATGCGGCCGACGGGGTGGTAGCGGTCCATGTGCACACGCATGGCCTCGCGGTCCCACAGCTCGTCGCGGATGTAGAAGTGGATGCCTTCACCCATGATCAGCCGGCGGTCGCCGTTGACGTCGATGATCTTCCAGGTCTTGCATTCCATTGCCCACGGCGCATCCGCAAGGCGCGGCACTGCCACGCTGGTCGATGGCGCAAGCTTGAGCCCGAGATAGTCGGGCTCGCCCACATCTGGCGGAAAGTCGCCGCTGGTCTCATGCATCGCGTGCGCCAGCGGCTCGTCGGTCATATTGACCACGAATTCCCCGGTGCGCTCGATGTTGACAAGCGTATCCTTCACCCGCCCGTCGGGCCGCAGATTGACTGCGAACATGCAGAGCGGCGGGTCCTCGCAGAACACGTTGAAGAAGCTGTACGGCGCGGCATTGACGACGCCGGTTGGACCGACGCTGGTCACCCAGGCGATCGGTCGCGGCAGCACGAAGGATGCCAGCACCTTGTAGCGTTCGCGCGGCTTCAGATCGCTGGCAGCGTATTCCATGGTGGCTCCTGTAGGGTGGGCAAAGCGAAGCGTGCCCACCATTCTGGCTCAGCTCGTGAAGGTGGGCACGCTTCGCTTTCCCCACCCTTCTGTAACGGGCCTTGCTCAGTCAATCCCTTTTTGCGTCATCCGCTCGCCGGGGTCTCGCTTCTGTACGGGGTCGGTGCAAGACCGCCACCTGATGGGGTTGGAGAGGATCG
>NZ_JBUYEN020000077.1:0-24228 GCF_055229415.2 Bradyrhizobium sp. Leo114
CGCGATCTTTGCCTTCAGTGCCGCGTCGATCTTGCGTCTCGTCTTTGTCGTCATCATGCGCTCCGTCTATCAAACGGAGCAGCCCCTTCCAACTAAGCACGTGGTCCCACAATCGGGGTCCATTTCAAGCGCCCTGAGCCTCGTCAGCTTCTCGAAAGCTAACGCTGCTAGCATCAGAGAATGGGTTATCAACAGGCGATGTTACGAAGATGAACGCAGGTGCACCCGATATCGGAGCCGCGGGAAGCAATAACGGCGCGAATGTTGACGGAACCGAGGGGGGCGATGACGCCAACTCGCAGGCCATGCAACAACGCAAAGCTTTCGAAATGGCTCTTGGCATGATCGCAATGCGAATTGTCAACGATGCGCAGGCCGATCTCGACTCTGCCATGGACGATACAGAAGAGGATGTTTGAGTCGGCTCCGCCGAATCGGCAATAGCGAGCCGTGAATGGCACATCCAAACAACGGTGAGAAGAGAGGAAAGAGAGGAACTTCTCCGCAGCTGAACGATCCGCACCTCAATGGTACTGGTCGTTCAGATCGGTTGCGGTAAGTTGGCGTTACAGTCCTTAGGGTTCTTCTCGCTCCGGCCACTCCGGTCAGCCGTCTCTCGGTAGCCCAAGACATCTCGCTCGTATGTCGAACGGACTCGCCTCGCTTGGGCCAATCGCGCATCTACAAACCCGCAGGCCATAAAGGTGTCTTATAGACGAGACGCCCCCACGCATCCGTGTCGCGCCTTCGTTGCCGACTGTTAGCGGCAGAGATATGACAGCCCGATCATCGAAAACATGAGAGCGCGGCTAATGCATGGATAGCGCCAAGCGAGGCGCTTCCCTGCGCGCCCGCGCTGAGAAGAATGGGAGCGGGCGACAGCGTCCGCTCCCCTTTTCTTGAACTGCGCTCAGATCGGCCTCACCCCGCGGCCTTGGAGGAGGCGTCGAATCAGCTTGACCTCCTCCCATCCGGATCTACGCTCATTGGCGTCGATGCTCGCCTGGTTGACCTCACATCCGGATCTACGCTCATTGGCGTCGATGCTCGCCTGGTTGACCTCACATCCGGATCTATCGACCCACCCTTGACCCTGCTCATATATCGTCTGTGCACCATCCGATGTCAGCTGATCGAGGGTTCGGCCAGCATTGGACTGCGTCACCTTCAGATTGTTGGCACCATCCTTGTCGTCACCGAGCCCCTCGACAACCATGGCGTTGTCGCCGTTCGTGATGGTGAGCTTGGACGAAATGCTCTTGCCGTTGCCGTAGTCGGCCGTATCCACGGTGATCTTCGTGCCATCGTCGAGTTGCAGGGTCATGCCCTTCTTGAAGTCGAAATCGTCCTTGCCGTCCCCATTAGCATCGACATGCGGATCGCCATGAATCTTCGAGACATGGCCGGTTTCATTGTTCCGAACGGTCCAGGTGCCATGCTTCTCGTCCGCCGTGATTGTATATTTATCGCCAAGGTGAATCGTTGCCTTGCCGTCATGGACCTCATGCGACCACACCGGAGCTGGTTTAGGTGGCGGGCTCTGGTTCGTCGCAACTGGGATCATCGATGGAGGCGGCGGAGGAGGAACAAAAACTGGTGTGTAGTAGTACAACGGAGCAGCAAGCGAGGCAGGAGTGTACTGGGACTGGGAGCCGCTGCCCGGCGCACGCCCCGCTTCACCAGCATCGATACTGGCCTGATCCACCTCGCGCCCGGCGCCGTCGACCCAACCCTGACCTTGCTCATGGATCGTTTGTGAACCATCGGGTGTCAGCTCATCGAGAGTGAGGCCGGCGTTGGACTGCGTCACCTTCAGATTGTTGGCACCATCCTTGTCGTCACCGAGCCCCTCGACAACCATGGCGTTGCTACCATTCGTGATGGTGAGCTTGGACGAAATGCTCTTGCCGTTGCCGTAGTCGGCCGTATCCACGGTGATCTTCGTGCCATCGTCGAGTTGCAGGGTCATGCCCTTCTTGAAGTCGAAATCGTCCTTGCCGTCCCCATTAGCATCGACATGCGGATCGCCATGAATCTTCGAGACATGGCCGGTTTCATTGTTCCGAACGGTCCAGGTGCCATGCTTCTCGTCCGCCGTGATTGTATATTTATCGCCAAGGTGGATGGTGGCCTTGCCGTCATGGACCTCATGCGTCCAGACCGGATCAATTGAGGACGACGAGCCCTGGTTCTGGGCGACCGACGCGAACTGGGGAGGCGGCGGCGGGGCGAGAAGGGTTGGAGCAACGTAGACCGGATTGAGGACGGCGGGTGCGACGAGGGCCGAAGTATTTACCGGGAGGTATTGGTAGGCCCCCACCGGGACGCCGACGGCGCCGGCGTACTGCCCCAACACCACGTTGAACATTGGAACGGCGGGCGCACCTTCAGGCACTAGCCCCACCGCCGGATTGGAACCACCCACTACGGGAAGATACGGCATTTTCATTCACTCCTATTGCATTGAAGGCAGCGACAGACTGCGAGGACCACCCGCACAATCAACTTGGCACGTTGCGCCAAGGCCCTTCAAAACCAATCCCACGCCACGGCCAGCAGCACGCGCTCTCGCGTTTCTTGTTGCGGGTGACAACAGTCTTGATCGGCGGACCACTTCTCTTAACCCCTTGCCGCATGGCAATTCGGGACTCTCACGTCGAGCGTAACCAAGTCGCAGGAAATGTATCCGGAGTACCTGTCTAAAAGCTGACGATAGGATGATCGTCCACCAGCACATCCGCTTGCGTATCGCCTGAACTAACGCTGAGAGCTCGCGACCGCAACGAAACGCTCTTCATGATGGGCGGCGGAACACGACATCTTGGGACGTGCGGAGGGCGAGCATCCACGATCTCTGAAGAACTTCGGCCGAGCCTCTCGCGTGAATGCTCGAGGCGGTCTTTAGGCGCCTCGGACGGCCATGTTCGGTACAAACGCCGCTTCGAAACTGATTTCGCTCGAGTCTTGAGACCAGGCACTTGCACACGTACGCCGCAGTCGATTTGTCTACCACTTGATTGCTCGAGGCAAGCGCCACGGCAGATATCTTAAGGACGTTGTGCACGGCGCTTGATGAGCACCAGGCGATCCAGCTTTGCAGTCGAGCTGCTCGGAACCATGCTCGTTGGACCGACAGCTGGCACAGCTTATACGCCAGCAACGAGTTGCAACCGCTCAAGCTTTGAAGCGCAAGACGTACGGCGTCTTGCGCGACAACATCGGCTGAAGCGAGAGTACCGACACATTTTCCGATGAAAGATAAATTTGGCGACATCGACTCATTCCTCGGCCCTTCGAAGACTCGTCAGCTTCTTGAAAGGTAATGCTCCTAGGATGTCAGCGCTGATCTCTAGGCGAGGAGTCGTCTATTGACCGTAATGGAGATGAAGATAGGAGAATGCGATGATTGGAGAAATGATCGGAAGCGCGGCTGGTGGATACCTCGGTGGACCGCAGGGCGCGGCGATTGGCTCCGCTGTCGGTGGGGTACTCGACAAAGCTTTCGAGAGGGTTATTCACAAATTGGAGCCGGAGAAGGTTGATGATGACAAGGTCGCCAAGGACAATGGCCCTGCCGCAGGAAGCAAGCCGCAGTTCAACCACGGCAACGGCGAATTGACTCTCTCGAATGACGCGCCAAGCGCACATGTCATGATTGCATTTCCTGCCCTCATCACGCTAGCTGCGGCGTGAGGCAGGTGATCAGTAACAGTAACTTCCAAACAGAAAGGTGACTCGATATGGTTTCTCCCGTTGGTGGTTCCCCCGCCGGATTTGGACCCGCGGCGAATCAGCAGGCCGGTGCTACCGGGGACGGCGATTTCGCAGCGCAGCTCGCCGAGCTGGAGCGTGTCAGCAAACAGGCTCAGTCCAAGAGCATCATGATGCGCAGAATTACGACCGAGCTCTCGTCCGAAAAGAAGGTTGCCGACGAGCGCGTTAGCTAGCGCTGCAAGAGGGAGGCTCACGGCCGGCTCTTTTCGCGTGCGGGAGGCTCTCCATAGCTTGACGAACTCGGAACCAGCCGTACGGCAACGCCGTACGGCTTCTCTCGTTTCTCAGGAGAATCTCCGTGAATGAACCGGCTTCCGTTCATTTCGAAGTGCTATCAGGGCCTTATTCTGGGGTGAGTGGTGAAGCGCCGGTCGGAACGAGTCTTATCGGAAGTGGCCTCGATGCTGATATCGTCTTCGTCGAACAGGGGCTCGAGCCCAATCACTTCCGTCTCACCCCCCTGCACGGTTCGATTGAGATCGAGGCCCTAGCAGCCGGAGTCAGCATAGAGGGAAACGGAGATATTGCCGTAGGCAAGCGGGTTGTTATTTCTCTTCCTGCTGTCATTCATGCGGGCACGATGTCCATTCGTTGCACACAGGATTCGGCACGAGGATCAATCGGCCTATCCCGTCTTTCGATAATCGCAGTCTCGTTGGTCTTGCTGAGCTCTGTCGGGATCGCCACTCTCGCAATCAGCTTCCTGTTTGACGGCAGTGCCGGTGCAGTGAGCCCCGATGCGCCCCCTGGCGCCCCACTTCCAGCCAAGCTGACGCTCAACGGTCCTAATGATCGCCCCCTCGATGCAGCCGCCGAACTGCTGCAAGAGGAGGTGAATAAAGCGGGACTTCTCAATATCAAAATCGCGCCTGGACCAGGTGTAGTCAGCGCGGAGGGCACCGTTACCCCTGCGTTAGTCACTAGGTGGCAGGAGGTTCAGCGCTGGTTCGATCAGCATACGAACGGCTCGCTGACACTCGTAAACGGGGTGATCGTAAAGGAGGATAAGCCTCCCTCCTCAATAGCTGTCCAGGCGGTGTGGCGCGGAGCCCACCCCTATCTTCTTATTGGCGGCCAAAAATACTTCGTGGGGGCGCTGTTGAATGATGGATGGACGGTGGATCGAATCGAGGCGGGACGCGTACTGCTTAGCCGGAATGGACGACTTGCTGCTCTCCCCTATTAGAGCTCCAGTACCGCAGGAAAGGAGAATGTCATGACCAAGCTGCCGCAGCATCCTGTCGGATTTGGCACCTCTTCGCAAAGGCTCAACACCCAAGACCATGAGCCAGCGAACAAGCCGGCCCTCCCTCAAGTCCATCATTTAGAGATCGATCGCACTGATGGCGGCGGCGAGAACAGGCACGGGTCGATTTGGCCGGATACTGAGGCACCCGATCTGTCAATCGAGGCCTCGCTTGAGGTCGACGATATCGATGCCGTCTCGCGTGTCAGCCTCAACGAGAGGCGCGTCCCGATCGCTGAGATCGACCCCCGTGCGGCACTCGCTTCACTTTATGGCCGCAATCTCGCGACAGGTCTGCTCTCCTTCGTCACCCCACGCCTGCGTGATCCGGACGTGCTGCGAGCAGAGAAGCACGGTGTTCTCCTGGAGCGCTTGGCCGACCGGCTATGGGCCGGAGCGGAGAACTCGGTGGCGCGCGAAGGGATCGACGCACTGCAGCAGGAGCTCCGCCGGCTGATCCTGCTCCGGCAGAACCAGAACAGCTTGATCAAGGGCTAGCATGGTCAATTCGGGCGGATCGCACCTCGCCAGTCTACCGTCGCCGGCCGAAGCTATCAAAACCGGCGATGTCTTGCCAATCTCCGGGCAAGAGCGCGATTTGGTCTGCGCAATATCCTTCGTCCACCTTGCGTGTGGACAGAGCGCACGAGCTCTCGCTCTGTTGCGGCTCTTTGCCCATGAAGATTCGCGAGACGTCGACCTGCTTCGCATTCTTACCTATGCTCTCATCTCGGAGGGCTTTGGCAATGAAGCACTTAATGTGCTGGATAGACTCGACATGCTTGATGAGGATCCCTCTTCGCGTCTGCCCTTGACGCTTCTGCGCAGTCACGCGCTGCGACGCGCCGGCCGTATGGACGAGGCGCGGGCGGTCTTCAAAGATTATGTATCCTTGCGTGGCAGGACAGCGCCAACGGAACAACAATAAGAAGGCTCTTCATGGCACACCTTCTTCGTAGGCTTATCGTGCGCGCGCCATTCCACGCGGACTTCATGGTCGCGTTCATGCTGCTTCTGGCAATCGGAATGATGATCATGCCGATCCCGATCGTCGTGATCGATATGCTGATCGGCTTCAATCTGGGTTTTGCCGTTCTGTTGCTGATGGTTGCTCTCTATCTCAGTACGCCACTGGATTTTTCATCCTTGCCGGGCGTCATCCTGATCTCTACCGTCTTTCGTCTGGCGCTGACCATCGCGACAACGCGGCTGATCCTCGCTGAAGGAGACGCCGGCAGCATCATTCACACCTTCGGTGAGTTCGTGATATCGGGGAACATCGCTGTCGGCATTGTTATATTTCTGATCGTGACCATGGTGCAGTTCATGGTTCTCGCGAAGGGAGCCGAGCGCGTCGCTGAAGTCTCCGCACGATTCACCCTCGACGCTCTGCCAGGCAAGCAGATGGCTATCGACGCGGAGCTACGCAACGGTCATATCAATCAGCGCGACGCACGCAGCCGGCGAGCCTCACTGGAGCGGGAAAGTCAACTTCATGGTGCGATGGATGGCGCCATGAAGTTCGTCAAAGGCGATGCCATCGCCGGACTCATAGTCATCTGCATCAACATGCTCGGAGGAATTAGCATCGGACTGCTCTCGAAGGGCATGTCCATTGATGAGGCGTTGCATCAATATACGCTGCTCACCATCGGCGACGCGCTGATTTCTCAGATTCCGGCGCTCCTGCTGTCGGTTACGGCTGCAACCATCGTCACACGTGTAAATGGGCCCTCCAAGCTCAAGCTTGGTGCCGATATCATCAACCAACTCACGGCCAGTACCCCGGCATTGCGGCTGGCAGCCGGCGTCTTACTTCTCATGGGGCTGATACCTGGTTTCCCCTTGTCCCCGTTTCTCATGCTGGCTGCAGTTTTTACCGGGGCGAGCTATGTCAAGGGCGGTGTGCAAGGCGCGAACACCGGCTCTAAGACGGCCGCCAACGTTAGTGCTCCGACTACGAGTCCAGCGCAGGCTCAAAAGCAAACCATACCTGCGGAGGCGCTTCCGGTCGCGCTATTGGTTGCGCCGAACCTGATAAATGCGATTGACAAAGAGGAAGTTGGGCAGCACATCGCGCGCATTTCGGCATTGGTCTCAGCCGATCTTGGCATCACGATTCCCCGCATTCCAGTCCAGGTGGATCCACGTTTGGCCCAGTCCGAGTTCAGGCTGGATGTGGAAGGGGTACCGGTTGAACGGGATCGAGTCGACCCGACGCAGCTCGCCCTCACCGACGACCGAGCGAACATTGAATTGAGCGGCATCCCGTATCGGCAAGATCCAGACACTGGCCGGATCTGGATCGAACAGAGCCATGCACCGGCTCTTAAAGCGGCCGGAATCGGGCATCACCGTCCGAGCGAAATCATCGCCTTGCGCGTCAGTTCCGTACTGACGCGATATGCGCAGCGCTTGGTCGGCATTCAAGAGACGCGACAATTGCTCGCCCGGATGGAGCAGGAATATACTGATCTGGTGAAGGAAGTGCTACGAACGACTCCAGTTCCCCGGATCGCCGAGGTCCTGCGTCGTCTGCTCGACGAGGACATCCCGATTCGTAACACCCGCCTGGTCTTGGAAGCGTTCGCCGAATGGAGCGAACGCGAGCAAAACGCTGTCCTGCTCACCGAATACGTCCGCTCCGGCCTGAAACGGCAAATCTGCTATCGCTACGCCAACGCTCACCGTGTTCTGCCCGCCTTTATCATCGAACGTGAAACTGAGGATGTGATTCGCAGTGCGGTGCGAGAAACTGCCGTCGGGCCATACCTCGCGCTGGAGGACCGGCAGAGCGAGATGTTGTTGTCGCAACTGCGTCAGATTCATTCAGGCATGCCACCAGGTCAGAGCCAGCCCGTCATCCTGAGTTCGCTGGATATCCGGCGCTTCGTGCGCGGCTTTCTCACCCGCAACGGGATCGATCTTCCTGTTCTGTCCTATCAGGATCTCGCCTCCGATTTCACGGTCCAGCCAGTGGGCTCGCTCAAGCTTACAGGTCCCAAGGAAAAAGCTCCGGCAGGAGACCAACGCAGCCAGCTCGCCACAGCCGGCTAACAGCGCACAGCAGTCGGTCGTGACAATGGACAGCATGAATTCACCTGCGAGAACATCCGCTGCTCGATGGTATGCGTTCCATCCGCCCTCGGGCTTAACTCTCCTCGCCTTGTTCGCGATTCTTGTGGTCGGAGGTTGCACCAGCTCGGATCACCCAGCCATCTCAGTACAAGCGACGCCGCGGCCAGAGTTGCTCGGCGCTAAGGACATCGATCCTGCTATGCGCGAGCGCATTGCGCACGCCCTCCTCCGGGTTACCGACGAGGAGAGTTTGCGCGAGGCTCTGAAGCAAGAACCAGACAATGTCGATGCGGCAATCTCACTTACGCAGACCCTTCTGGCACAGAAACGCGCGGGTGAGGCGCTTAAGGTAGCCGACAAGATCTTGCTTACAGCCCCTGGTGACTTGCGTGCCCTGAACGCAAAGGGGGTGGTCCTCGACGCCGAGGGGCGCCATGATGAGGCCCAAGCGCTATATCGGCAGGCTCTCGCAGCCGCCCCAGGCAATCAGATGTTGCGCAACAATCTTGGCCTATCGCTCGCACTTGCTGGGAAAGCAGACAGCGGGAACTCCAGCCTCCAACAGCTTTCGCACGAACGACGTGCGCTGGCAGAACAGCCGTAGCATACGCTTACGGTACAACCTGACTTGCAAGACGCCCGACAACCTGCTGTCAGCTTTTCGTCAGGAAGGCTGGCTATCAAGCTCCGCTCGGCCTTAGCAGGTTGACACTCAATACAGCTTTCGCAGATAGGAGCGCGAACGTCCATGTACAATCGAATAAATGCCTCACCCAGCTTTCCATGGATGGGCAATTCCGACTCTGATAGAATGACACAGTCTGCTATCGACGGTAGGCAAACAGATCAAGGCCGAAGCTTCGAGGACGTGTTCTCCCATATGCAGATAGCGCCGCGGGAGTCCTACACTGATTCATCCTCGGCGACAGCACGGCCGTACTCACTGAGCACCAGACCACCCATCGTGGAGATCTCAAGGTCCTCATTTCAGGACAAATTGGAAGATTTCTATGGGGATGAAATCGAGCATATCGCCGCCAATCCTCAGCAATACTCGCGTTCGGTGGCATTGAAAGCGGAGCGCGCTGCGGACGTTGCCTATAATCATGGCAGGAAAGAAGGCTCGGACGACGCACGACACTTCAGCTATCAATTGGGAAACAAAAGCGTTGGACTTCTCCGAACGGAAGGTGGAGCTAACATGCGTGATGTGTTCAAAGGGGAAAAGGCACGCGCGCGCTGGCGGGAACAGTTTCCCGGACGGTCTGAAATCACATCGACGGTAGACTTTCGGGTTACGCATCCCCTCGTCGATAACGCGGGCGACATTTTGCTGGAGCATCAGCTTCGGTCAGACGGCGACAAGCCGTTAGTCCTTTCTCATCCCGTGAATCCGGAAGCAAAAGCCCGTGCAGCAGCGCTGGGTTTTGTTGAGATAGGTGACTCGATGATGGTGCTTGACCCTACCCGGCATCCCGACAAGTGGATCAAGAACAGCGACGGTGAATGGCAGCGAACAAACAAACCTCCCCTTTACCTTTCCAAAGCGGAAGAGAGTGAAGGCAGGGATACGGAACGTTCCGAGCGCGCGAGAAATGTCTCGCCGGATTGGGAGGACGATGACTTTATGTAGAGGGTCGTCTCGGCGCGGAGAGAGAGGGTATGATACGCCCCTCTCTCCATGCAGATCTTACTGCCTGCAATTATTGCCTGCGCGCCGGTCGTATCGAGCGGTAGCGGAATCTGACGGCTCAGCTGCAGGCCGCCATGTCCCTTGAGCAAGCGCCTCGTCTAGAGAGCTCGTCCTGACCCTTGCGTTTTGGCTCCATGAACGAGCCGCTCTATGCCCATGCATGCTGAGCTCAGGGACGTTGGCGCCGCTCTTTCAGTTCTAAGATGAACTATGCGTCGTCCGAATTATGGTACGCGCTCAGTGAAGGCCTTACCGGAGGCTTATAGCCGCCTGCTTCTTGTGAGTGATCTTCGTTAGGTCGTCGATAGGTAAGACGGTTGCCAACGATGCCTTTCAGCAAGCGCGCCGCACGATCTTTGTCGGTGACACCGAGCGAAGCGCGCTCGTTGCAGCGGAAAGCAAATTCAGCCAGATAGCGCCGCTTAAGATGCTGCTGGCTGACGTGGTGATACGTTCCGATGATGCCCCGGTCAAGGATTGAGAAGTAACCTTCAACGTATTGGTGTGAGCGACGCCCGAAGTGTGATAAATCGCATAAAGCAGTGCGCAAATTTCGGATTTAGGTCTTCCACATTTATCTTTTTCTTGATGGAGGGTTGTCTCCGGATCCACCAGGCGCATGAAGCAGAACGTTGCGCGATTGCTCGCGAAATTCCGGCGGATGGCCGGCAATGAAGATCCCCAGCAATTGACCGATCGGCGCGCCTTGCACTTCCGGGCCCCTTTCCTGCGAGCAGCGGACGGATTTGCTCGACGAGCGCGTCGGCTACTTTCATGGCCGCCGCCGCCTGCTTGCTCATTCTGCCCCGCGCCTCTTGCACTAAGAAACGCCGATCTACTGTAGGCGCAGAACGCGACCTGCTTGTGACTTAGTTCGCCGCCGGCTTGATGAACGCACGCCCTACTTCATCATCGCTTCGACCTCTGCACGAAATGCCTGGCGCGAGGCGTCGCGTGAATAGAACATGTGGCCGCCCGGATAGACCACGAGTTTGACCCGCGGCGCCGACGCAAAGGGCGGCAACTGATCGAGCGCCAGCTTCGAGCCGAAATAGGGCGTGACAATATCGAACAGGCCGTGCGCGACCAGCACGTTCATCTTCGCGTCCGTGGCAAGGATCTCGCGCAGCTCCGACAGCGACTGCGGAGGGCTGCCGTGGCCGAAATTCCAGGCCCGCGTGACCGCGCGGTTGAGCAGTTCATAGGAGCCGTCCGGCCGCCAGTTGAGCTTGCGCGTCAGGACATCGACGGCGGCACTCGTCAGCGGCGCCGCCAGCGCATCGCCCGAGGGATCGCCGAAGAGGTAGCTATCGGAGTCCGGATAGGGATCGAGGCCGCGCACCGAGGCGTCATAACCGCCGGTCACCTTGCCGCTCTTGCGGTCGAACTCGCGGCGGAATTCGCCGCGGTCAAAGCGCCCGGCGAGCCGTCGGCTTACGGCCTGGTCGATGCCGGTCAAAGCGGCGACCTTGTCGGCGAGACGGTTGGTGGCCTCCTTGTCTGCCTCGCCCTTGACGAGGTCGGCCAAGAATTCGCCACGCGCGTAAGCTTCGACATCGGCGAGATCGGCACGTTTGACCGCCCCCCTGCCCTCGCCCTTGGCTTCGCGGGCCACCGCGACACAGGTTGGCAGCCTCGCGACGTGTTGCAGAAAGCTCGTGCCTGTGAACTCGCGGTAGTCGAACAGTGGCGAGAGCAGGATCAGGCCCTTCACGCCGACGCCCTGCTGCATCTGCAGATTGCGCACAACCTTCGGTCCGCGAATGCCGCCATAGCTTTCGCCCGCGACATATTTCGGCGAGGAGAGCCGCTCGTGCTTCTCGAGCCAGCGGCGGATCACAAGCGCGATTGAACTGGCATCGCCATCGACCGAATAGAACCGCCTGCGCACATCCTCGCCTGTCGCCACGAAACGGCTGTAGCCGGTGCCGACGGGATCGATGAACACGAGGTCGGTGAAATCGAGCCAGGTCTCGGCGTTGGGCCTGACCTCGGGCGAGGCCGACGCCGTGACGGTTTCCGCATCGATCGGCAGCCGCCATGGCCCGGCACTGCCGAACTGCAGCCAAGCAGAGGATGACCCCGGGCCGCCATTGAAGAGGAACGTCACCGGACGCGTGGCGCGATCTGTGCCGTCGAGCTGATAGGAGGTGTAGGCGATGTCGGCCTGCGGCTCGCCCTTGTCGTCGAACATGCGGATCGAGCCCGCAGTCGCGATGAAACGAAGCGTCCGCCCGGGCAGCTCCAGCGTCTGTTTGACGGTGGAATCCGGCGGCAGGCGATGCTGCTCGGCCGCCGATGGGGAACTAGGCGCACTTGCGCCGCGCGCGCCGGGCCCGCCCTTCTGGCCGGCCGGCGTCGTGGCATCGGGGCGCGGCGGCGGATCGTCGGCCCGGGCGCTCCCCATCACGGCGCACGCAAATAGGGCGAGCGCGAGAGGGGTGTGGCGCCGCGCGGTCAAATCGAACAGCATGGAGTTTCTCCGGTCCGGCCGCACTTTCTGTCAGCGGCCGATTGCGACGGTTTAAGGTTGCGGGACGGTCTAGACTTTTACCTATAGTTGCATTCTGTTGGGTGGTTCTGCCTTATGTTGCACGAGGCGTATCTGCCAAACGGCTCTCCTCAGTTAGCTGAGAGCAGGGAACAACAAACCTACTAAGTCTAGTAGTCGCCTCTATTCCTGAGGGCACGGACCGCCTGTCGGCGGCACCGCCTGCGCAATGGCACAGAGCCTACCCAAGCACGCTGGCGCCGCCTGTCTCCGGCAAAGGGACCAACCAAAGCTCCGCGCTGGCACGACTGGGCCTATGTCGAGCTGGCCGATCTCGACGGCAGTGAATGCGATGATGAACCTTGCCAGGGAATGGACGCGAGGCTTTCTGATCCGCCGCAACATTGCCGACGGCGACTTGGCATTTTACTCCACGTGATGACCAAGGCACGTCCATTCAAAAGCTGGCGTCAGTGGAAGGCGATCGCTGGGCCGTCGAGGACGGCTTGGAAACGACCAAGAACGAGCTTGGTCTTGATCACAAGAAACCCGCTCCTGGCAGGCGGGCATCGCCATGTCTCACACGGCATGCTTGCCTTCGCCACAATGACCGTCGTCCGTTCTCGTGCCCACACCGCACCAAAGAACGCGATCGCGGCCTCGGCCAAAGCATCGTTCTTGATCCGCTGGTCGAGTACGCATCCGGTGAACGCCTCACCGGACGGATACCAATTAGGCCGCCAGTAGATTGAGGTCTGGCTGTTCTACGGCCAAATCCCTAGCTTGCGTTGATAGGTGCACTGTTCCGGTTGCCCTCGAGACCGCCGCGGCTCGCGCGCATTCTCGATTTTCTAGCGCAATGCCCAAAGGTGGGCACGGCACCGAGAGCATGCCCGAGTGATTTCGTGCCCTCCTACGCAGCGTTGAAGCATGGGCCCCTTTTCAACTCTCTTCCGTTCCGAGATGCTCGTAGAAGGTCTCACGCGCCTTTCTCAGGAAGAAGACCTCGCGCAACCAAGTGCGCCCACGGCCATTGTCTCCTTCTCGCATGTGGACAATCGCCGAGTTCCAATGGCGGGAATGTCTTCAGCTTTGGCTTGAAAGCGGTTTGGTTCGCCTCGCGTCAACGGACTTCTCCAGCTGCACTGGCCAAAAACGCCGCCTCACCTGAACCAGCAGCAATAGGCAACCAATGAGACTTATGACAGTAAGGGCCATCATCAAGAGGCAGGCGACGCAGCACAAGGCGGCTATGTCACACGCCGATCGCAACCAGCACGGCACCCAATCGAGCCGTACCATATTCTCCATAGAGCCAGACATATTCGTTTCGGTGGGTGATAAGTGCTTACTGCCGATTGGCGGCTCAACGCTTAAGCAACGTACCTGACGTCAGTCTGACGAGCGTCGCTCGGAGCGGATTTTGCTTTGCCTTTTCTCATCGGCGCAGCTACGAGCTTTGCTCATCATGCCGAAGATGTCTGGACATGCTCACGCACGCCTGCGGGCATCGCTACACCTTCGGCGACGGGGCTTTCACAACAGCGCTCTCATCCGTTCAAATAGGATTGCCGCTTCCGATGGCCCGAGCCCGACGAGGCCGACAAAGCTCGTTGGTGGCATCGGAATTTCTTGACGAGTCGGCTTCCAGAGATGCAGGCAATACCGGCTGTTATTCACGTATTGCGAATGAGGTGGGTGCAGCTGCATCACGCACTCCTCTTCATCCCAAAACAGGTCTTTGACGAAGCACATCTCTTCCCAGTTCGGACAACGTCTAGGCGTCGAGACGGAGACATGCTCCCACCCTGGGCGAACAAATCCGACTATCCTGAGTTTGCAGCCACAAGGCCCCTGAACAAAAAACAGGCCGCAAGGACCTGATCCCGGCGCGCTAGCAAATTCGCCGTATCGCACGCGGCCGGCCTCGAGTTTTTCAAGAACTTGTGCTCTCACGTCCCCTCCTTTGCCTCGCGAATGGCTTTGAAATCGACGTAGACCACCTTGTTCTCTGGCTCCCTCGTCGCCTCCAGCCAGGGCTGCTGCGCAGCGTCCGAGTGCCATGCTCGCCCGTGCATTGTCTGCTGAAATTCGAACAAACTGCTGAGCAAACCGTAGATGTAGATCATCTCTCTTCTTCCGCTTCCAATGCCGGCAACCGGGCGCTCGGTTTTCCTTGAGCTGGTAAAGCACCTCTACTGCGAGGCCCGGACAAGCTTTCCAAAGGATGCTTTCTAACCTGCAATTTTGGTTTCAGCACCAGACCTTTGCTTTTCTACCTCACCACATTCCTAATCGTTCCCGCAGCATGCCGCGAAGCTGCGGCCGAGGGCTCGCCTCGCGACGAGCCTAGGGATCCGTCGGCCGCGCACCGTCGGAAACGGCTCCTCTTCCACTAAAGTCACGGCCAGGCTACGGAGTGAGCCGCGTCAAGGCCCACGTAATAGGCCACCGTTTCAAAGCTTGACCCCGCGCTGGTCAAGGTCATCGAATTTAGGATTCTGATTGCCAATCGTGGCGCGATCGATCACGGCGAAGAAGCTTTCGCACGTTCACCAAGCATCTCGCCATCTTGCACCATGAGTCTCAAATCGGCCTAGGCCTTCAAAAGGCGGTTCGCTGTGCGACTTTCTATCGACTGATCTCCCATCATCGCTGCTGCCAAGAACGGGGTATGCCAGGCGACACTTCACCATCATGCTCTTTGAGACACTGATTGGGGTTATCCCGCGAACGGCCGATGTGGCTCCCATCACGCGCGGGTGTTTTTTCATCGATATAGAGCCAGACTGCTTCCATCGCTTGCTCCTCAGATACCCTTCCGCACCACCACAATGGGCCATGGTCTGTGCCTGCCGTCTTCGTCGATGATCGTCAGGCGGAAGTCCATAGCGCGCCGACTTAATGTTATTGAAGCGCAGATCGCATAGGCGACCGCGACATTCGGCTTGGCCCGTTACTCGGTTAGGGGGGCACACCTCATTAGATCGTCCCGCCAAGCGCCCTGCAAGAATCACGCAACTGGCCCAATCGGCTCATCATATGATTCGACATGCGCCAACCAGGACAGCTGTAGCAGTCTCAGATCACTTCGTGACCGCGCGTGTAGGATGCTGCTTACACAAAAGCTCCCGGTTGCCACTAAACGCCAGCTTGAATACGCCATTCAAAGACGATGAAAACAACTTGATGATCAATCACGATAAGCATCAAGAATCGTTTGGCCACTTCGTCGGCGCTGCGCACGATGCTTGTGGAGCGTTCAAATCCCAGAGAGTTGCCAATGACCAAAAGGCAGCTCAGAGCAGCTGACTAGCAATTCAAAGAAGTTGCTCTGCCTGCGAATTCGGGAACCGCCGCCGCTTCTAATTTATTTCTGCTCGCGCGCCGCAACGAGAGCACACCCGCGCGTGCCGGGTGCTCCCGTTGCAGCGTCGCCTTGGCCCCGGTGCATGCCGGTATGAGAAGTCAAGCTGCACCCGGCGTGACTTCTGCTAGCCGGTCCCCGGGCCTAAATTGAGCCGGTCGAAGTACCAAGAAGGATCGTCCCCAGATGAATCCGTTTCGATGTATTCTTCGCCCGAATATTCCTCGACACTTCCTTCGTTTTCCTCATCGCTACTCTCAGCTTTGGAGAGATATAGGCGAGGCTTGTCCACCCGCTGCCATTTTCCCTCCTCGTTCAGCGTCCACTTGTCGGGATGCTGCCTAGGGTCAAGCACATATTCATTGTCATCTTCATTGTCACCAACGCGAACAAAACCCATCTGCTCTAGACGGGGCTTCACCTCATCCGTGGCAGGACGCGACATGACCAACGCCCGCTTACCGTCAAGCCGAAGTTGGTGTTCCAGCAGAACATCGCCTGCGTTCTCAACGAGCGGATGAGTAACCCGGAGATCGACAACGGACGAGACGTGTTTCCGCCCAGGAAAGTGCTGCTCCCACGCCTCTCCTCCCATGCGACGTCGACCTTCGGTTTTTAGAAGCCCGACACTCTTGTCACCCAATTGATAGCTGAAATATCGCGCCTGGTCCGAATCCTGTACGGTGGATCCGGCTCTGGCGACCATCGCTGTGCGCTCAGCTTTTTCGGAAACGAAATCCGAGTACTCTTGCGGATTATTGGCCATGTGCTTGATGTCGTTACCATAGAAATTTCTCAGTTCTTGCCTGAACGACTCCCTGTCGATCTCATCGATGGGAGGTTCTGAAACGAGGGAGTACGGCCGTGCCACCCCCGAGGAGGAACCAGGGGCCGTGTCTGCAAGCGTTTCGGTAAACCTCCCGCCATCTGCTGACAGCTCCGATTCATCGGCTTGGCTCGCGCTTGGAAATTGGCTGGAAGAACCAGTGATTCTGTTATACACGACGTTTGGTCTCCTATCGCAAAAGTTGCACCGTACTGGCCTGCTCGAGTCCTGTGGACAGTGATAGGCGCGCGAGCTGACAATAAGCTGACGCACAGAGGGGGCGCGGTGCTCACGCTTTGCAAGGCGAGGGGCAGCGCATTTTCCCCGCGGCTGGCCTTTTCTACGGCTATGCTTATTCCGCTTCGCGGCTAAGGTGCCATACCTTGTTACGCGAGCGAGCCGAGATCTCGGGTTCTTTAGAAGAATTACAGCCCTACCCTTGATATTGCCGCGGCCCACCATCACAACACCGTTTCACAGCTTTCCGGGCTCGATGATGCGGCCCTCGCTTGCTGATTTCAAGGCGATGCAGAACTTGCCGGCCGCGGACTTTGGTGGGGTAGCTAGGTTGAGCCACGGCTTTATCGTGGTTTCATTCGGTTGCAGCGGCGTCCGCCCGGCTGTTCAGACGATGCAAGCGCGCATCTTTAAGGAGGTCCGACGTGTAACCTCTATTCCGTTACGACCAACCAGTCGGCCATCGCCCTGACGGTTTCGCGTGATCGATCGCTATGTCGGCGACCTGCCGGCGATGACAGGCGCATTAGCCGGTGATCCGGCATCGGTCGCAACACGGATACCCGGCTTGAGATCGTGCTGAACACCTGTGGCGTCCGACGTTCACGGAGCGCACATTCTGATACGCAGGGCCTCGTTCAACTCGATCGCCAATCGTCCTCCACGAGACATCCCGTGTCGCCCGCTCCGTCAGCAGTCTCGCGGAACACCTCGCATCAGAAGTAGGAGCCGACTGGTCGGGTTGACCCCGCTTGGAGCATCTTTGGCGGCCGAGATCCGGGACATCCTCGAACACCTTGAGGCGGCCATGACGGCCCCAAGGGGACAACAGCCGGAATAGCCAATGTCAGCACGACCGACTCGTTCGCCACGAGAAGGCATTAGTCGCCAGCGGCCTTCAGGCCCGACTCAGTACATCTTTTGTGTGGTGACTGTCGATAAATGCCGCCCGTTGGGAGGATTCCTGTAACGATTGGCGAGGCTTTGGAACAATGACCCCATCTGGTCTGATGGAACAGTAAATTCTCCATAGTTAGGGTCGAAGAGCGTGGTTGTTCCATTCGACGCCGACGTCGCAACTGTGTGTGCGCCGCCTTCGGCGAAATACAAACTCAGCAAATACTTCGATCCGTCGCCGGTAATTTTGTCCAGCACGCGCGAGAACCTCGAGGGCTCGCCGAATCCGTATTTGTTCTCTCTTCCGGACGGTGCCAGGCCCGCTTCCCGCAAAATGGTGTTTTGTGCCTCAAGGTCGGCCTGAGAAGCTCCTGCTCCCTCACTTCGCAACCGATCCTTGAGGTCCTGATACTGCTGCTGCCGCTCAGCCGCTGAGTGGTGCCCTTCTGATTCCGGTATGAGCGCATCCATTCGGGCTGACGGGCTGCTGCTCAGATTGCGGAGCCACTCCGCAGTCAGCCCAACGCAGATGCCGTCTACATTCGCCTGAGGCAATTCGACCGTCCTGTATTCAAACAGCGGCCTGGGTGGAGGGGATGTAGTGGAGCTGGAAGAGGTTGAACTGTGAAAATCTGCATCCGAGGTATGTGGCTTACTGGCGCAGAGCCCCATTTTGTCGGGCAACTCCCAGGCGAATGAAGACGTTTCGAGCTCCACGATACGAGGTTGGGAAACGAGCGAGTACGGCTGTGTTGGCGCCAATGACAAACCAGCATGGGGATCCGGCGCCGCTCGGGACGGCAGGCCCGCAAGTGTTTCGGTAAAGCTGTCGCTGTCCACCGACTGCCTCGGTTCGTCAGCTTGGCTGGCGCGTGTGGATGAGCCACTAATTCGATTATCCATGGCGGTTCGCGTTCCCTTCGACGTAAGTCTCTCCCGAGTGCGTCGGGCTGCTTAGGCGGTGCTGCGAATGTTACTCAGACAAGCTGATCACAAGCTGACGGGCGCAGGTGTTACGCAGAGCACGAGGAAGGGCCCTGCGAGCAGCGCCATATAACCCAAGATCCGTGATCATGACGCGCAGGGCATGTCACTCTTCTTCAGCAGTTTACACAGCAGGCGTTTGGCCGCTTTACGATCCCGGCTCTCGACCAGAACATCATCCATCTCCGTCCGGGCACGTCGGCTTCACCACCTCCCTCGCCCTCGTGATCGCGTGGGCGCATCTCTTTTGATTTTCGATTGGCAAGGCAATTGTCAGGTCACCGGCATTGCCGTCTTAAGGACACGAGACCTCCGACGCCACGTTAGTACTTGCGCTCGGCACCACCGGCTCGCGCGCGGGGCGATTTTGGCGCTCATCACGAGTTTCTCCTTCCATTCGTTATGGCTCAAAGATGGAATGGACGTATTCGCCCAGCTCAAACGCGTTAGGCTGCCGCCTCGTGACACGTCAACACCGTCAAGCCGCTGATCACGAAAGTCGCCGAGATCGATGCCGCAGGTGGGCCGTGAATTCCCTATCCGCCGGAACACGATTCTGCATCTAATGGTCGCCGACTTAGCCCAGTCGGGGAGTACGCGTCAGGAGCATCGTCCAGTGAATCTGGGCAGCACGGTATATTCCGGAAACCGCCGATTAGATGTTATCGCTTCCACTCTTCGGCGGAGCGATATGAAATCGAACTCGCTCCGACCACGGCTGGCATCACCTTCTCACATCTTATGTTCGACAGGCCTGCCGCGCAGGATGCTTCATCATACTCACCGGGTCAACACCGAGCGATAGCAAGAGCGATCGCGAACGCTAGCGCAGCATCGCTGTTGGCCGGTGCTGTATTCAGGAAACTCCCGGACCGCCATGAGCTTGCGCAGCCACTCAACTGCCACAGCGTTCATGTTCGCCAGCTGCCAGCGGATTTGCAAAATGCGCGCTGGCGATGCGGACCGTTCAGTAGGGAACGGTGAATTGTCTAGGTAGTCCAAGTCGGCTGGGCCGGAGTGCTTCCGCCCAACCAAGTTGGCTCAGCCACCACAGATCTCAGGCCTGACGTGTAAGCCTAACGAACCCTCCTTCCTTTAGCTCGGCGTTATAAAGCTTGCCGTCGAGCGAAATGGTTGTTGGGTGGTCTGCGGTTGGCATGAGCCCCTGTTCACGCAGCTTTTCAATAAGCGCCAGGGGGGCCCATTGCTCCGGGAGAGGCGTACGATGGCGTCGGGTCTCAACGAAGAACGCTCCGAAATCTGGCGCCCCCGTCGACCCGACTCGCAGCATTTGAGCTTCCGGTGGGTTATCGACTAAATAGGTCATGATCTTCTTGAGTCCACTCGTAGGCGCTTGGGGACCCTGGAGGCCCAGCACCGTCGATCCGATTGTCCATACAGCTCTCCTATTGGTTGGAACATGGGTTCAAAACCGCCAGAGCTTTCGCTGGATTCGTCACCAGTTGACGCATGGGCGGCATCCGTGGTCAAGAAACCACGTTCTCATGTTAAGGAGCTTAGCTTTCAGGAAACTGACGAGTTTCGGCCGGACACAGTTGTACCCGCGCCCAAGTTCCCAACTCAAATGCGATGCCGCCAAGCCCACCCTCGTTGAGGGCCTTTTTCGTTTCGCTCCCTTTACTAGCTTCAAACCGGGCCCGTTGGCCGCCCCGCCTGCGTTGGACAAAGATTTCGTTTTGGGGGGCGATCTGATTCTGTAGACTGATGCTGAGACACCAAGGCTCCGGGCGGATTTCCTGTCCATCTTCTGGACTCCGGGAATGATATCCCATGCCATTAGCCCAGCAATAGAGCAGCGCGAGTTTTCGGCGATGTTGGATAGGTTTTTCTCGCCGACTTCATTGGCGTTATTGTCTCACCACGTTTCTTCTTCCTTTATCTGTCAGGCCCTGCGCCACATCTCGCTTCGGGCTCGCTCCCCGATCATTCTCGAGTGTGTCCCTCTGACGTTTGCGCCATTGTTCGTCTTGTTTCTTCCGAGCCTGGTGCTGCTTGAGTGCCCTCTCAGCGGCTTCGGGGAATTGATCTGCTCCTGTTCGGCAGAGGTGGTTTGGACCGGTCGAGCCCAGGTCTATAAGATCAACTGCTCACGCCCGCTCAGGCCAATGACTCGGATGGTGGCCAGCACTGACGCATACACGAGTAGATGGAATTGGCCGAACCGTCGCCTTGGCTACTTTGTTTCGGGTAAGGTCGCGCTGCCCCGCAGTTATCCTCGTCCTCAGTTTCGTTGTTGGCCTACATAACCGGTGCGATCGGTGGTGCGGAGGCCGAGCGCGTACTGTCGTCAGCTAGGGTTCCTATTGGGCTCCTCTTGGGTTGCGCGGCACGACGCTCAGCATCCCAACTTTGCCGACAGGAGAGCGAATCTGATGCATGGCCGAAGCCCTGGCTCATCCAGCCAATCCACAACCGCTAGTCAGGCTGATGAATGGAGGCCGTGAGGAGATAGCCAAGCTTTGCGGAAACCGTTCGCGGCGCGGGATTATTATGGCATTTCGTCCTCGGCAACGGAGCGGCCGTACTCGCTCGTTTCCCGAGCCTCCATCGAGGAGATCGACAGGTCTGCATTTAGGAGAGAAGCGAGGGCCCTTTATGCCGATGAAATCAAGTAGTCGCCGCTAATCCACCGGAATACTCGGATTTCGTATCCAAAAAGGCTACGCGCCCCGCTCAGCTTGCTGAGGATTGCTACCAGAGATACCGAGCAAGCGCGATATTTCAGCTACCAATTAGGGTCTGTACCTAATTAGCGAGCTCTGATTCCCTCGCGCCGAGTTGAATCGGTACGGGGACTTCGATGCGCAACGGACTGTTCTGACCCAACGACAAGCAGTGGGCTCAGATCGAGCCGCATCTGCCAACGAACCAGCCGGGGCCGGCGCGCGATGGCGACGACGCATCATCAGCGGATCATTCACATGCTTCAGCGTGGCGCACGCTGGCGCGACTGCCCGCGCGACTATGGCCCTTACACGACGATCTCCATCGTTTCCATCGCTGGGCCAAGCGCGGCCATTGGCGGGCGATCTTTGAAGCGCTCGCCCTGCTGCTACAAGGACGGAATGACTTTGTCCATCGATTCGACCTCGATCAAAGCGCATCGCTCGGCGAGCAGCGGAAAATGCGGCAGCTTGAACAGGCGATCGGCCGCTCGCGCTGTGGCACGCGCTGAGCGACCCCGATTGCAAACCTTGGGCACGTCAGCTTTTCGAAAGCTTGTCCGAATAGCAATCCCGTTGCGATGAGAATCAATCACTACAATGTGCCCTCCGGCGAGCGGAGTCTGCACAAGCAGCGCGATGCGCTGGCGGGCGCCGCTCGCGCGGATACGACCGCTTTTACGGCCGCTTTAGCAGCCGAGGGACCAGCCTCTTTCGCTTTTGACAAGCGGCGGGGTGAGCAAGTCAGGCTGTACACAGCAATCAGCAATAGCGGCAATGTCCAACTCGTTTCTTTGTTTTCTAATGCCCATCAACGCAACAAGGTGGGAAGTATGAACGTGGCGCCGCGGCGCGACACTTTGCGAATTCTCACCATAGAGAGTCTCGACTGGTCGAGGTACAAAGGAGTCGGGGCGGCTATGCTGGACATTGCCGATCGGATTAGGGATTCAGCGGGCCTTTCCAGTCTATCCCTTATTTCTCAAGACGAGGGAGCTTCAGAATTTTTCTACAAGAAGGGATTCCGATCTACGGAGGAGGGCAGAAATGCGGAATCACATTTCCGATTCACGGTACGTTCCAGGCGACGACGTCATCCTTATCGGCGATATGGAGCGCCCGGCTTAGGGTACTCTGGCGGCAGCACTGGCCAGCCCGCCCTGCCGGGCTGGCATTTTATCAGGAGTAGCGACTGTAACCGCGAAGCGGCCGCTGGGATGCGGCCCTTTTCTGCTCTAAGGGTCTGTACCTAATCAGCTGGTTCTGATTCCCTGGCACCGAGTTGATTCGGCATGGCGGACTTCGATGCGCAAAGGACTGTTCTGGCTCAACGACAAGCAGTGGGTTCAGATAGAGAGAGCCGCGTCTGTCAACGAACCAGACGGGCCCCGCGCGCGAAGACGATCGACGGATCATCAGCGGTATCGTTCACACGCTCAGTGCGGCGCACGCTGGCGCGATTGCCCGCCTGACTATGGTCCCTACACGACGATCTACAATCGTTTCAATTGCTGGGCCAAGCGCGGCCATTGGAAGGCGGTCTTTGAAACGCTCGCCCGCTGCGGCAAGGACGGCGCGACTTTGTCCATCGACTCCACCTCGATCAAAGCGCATCGCTCCGCGAGCGGCGGAAAAGGAGAACATGAATAGGCGATCGGCCGCTCGGGCGGTGGGCGGACGACGAAAATCTACGCGCTGGACGACCCTGATTGCAAACCTTGCGCATTTCATCTTACTCCGAGACAAGACGCAGATATTGCCGCGCGGCCGGCCCTTTTGAAACTCGCACCCCCATGACTACCCTCATTGGGGACAAAGGCCACGACGGCTTTCGCGCCGAAATCGTCAATCGCGGCGTGAAGCCCGTCATTCCAAACAAATCCAACGGTGATCCTCCAGAGCTTCGGCAAACGCGTCTACAAAGGGCGCAATGTTATCGAGCGCTGTTTCTGCCGACTCAAGGATTTCAGGGGCGTTGCAACTCGCTACGACAAACTTGCCAGAAACTTCTTGGCTGCAGTCTACCTCGCCGCCATCGTCGCCTAATGGATCAGTCTGAACCTGGGAAAGCAGAGTCACGCTCTGCTGCCCAGCGGTGACCGCTTCCTGCAAATCCATCCAGATTAAATCGATCTGGTTCAGGTTCGCTTTGCTCCAGTAGTCATGGAGCCATCGGGTTTGTGCTAGATGGGGCGAACCGAATTCCAATCCTATTCGGCAAGATGCCTTGTTCGGCGCATTGAACCAAAGAGGTTCCCATTCCTTCGCATTTTAATATCCATTGCTTGGATGGAAATCGATCCTGCCATTTCGGTTATTGATCGTGATCTCGATGCGCCCCTCCCTATCCAGCAGGCAGGCCGTACATCGACTTGCCTAGCGGCGGGAAGCTGTTGGTTGCGAACTTCTGTTGGTTGCGAACTTCTGGTGATTGCGAGCTTCTGGTCACCGGATCGCGCGCCGGTGGTGCGCGAACAGATGCATGATCACATTGGTCATTGCGCATTCCAGTATTCGTCTATTTGCCACATTGCGAATTCGCTCGGTTCAATGCCCAGCAATAGCCGGCGAGAGCTCTTCCCGTCCTGGCAAAGATCTAAGTGCATGATCGCCCTGACACGCAACAAGGTTGAGAAATAGTAAGCTACGCCGCCGAACTTGATTTGCCAACGAGCCATAGACCTGCGTGGTACAGCTTTGCCTTTGCTTTTGCAGGCCTGCAACCTGGCGCTACGTGAGATTCGAGCTCGTGAGCTATATGCGCAACTGCGACGTACGCTGATTGTGATCGCAGTCGTGGGGTGTCTTGGCCGCCGGCGGACACGATCGTGTCCCGTGACGTGGTGTAACTGCGGCGTGGCACCGCGTTCGTCGGCCGGAGCCGGGCAGGTCAGCTGGCGATAGCCGGAAGGCTGACGGTTGGATCATCGCTCAACGGCGCGATTGTTTCC
>NZ_JBUYEN020000078.1:0-21744 GCF_055229415.2 Bradyrhizobium sp. Leo114
CCACCTCCATCGACATACGACCGCTCTCCACAAGACCGCCTCCCGCCAGGGAATCAGTCTTCGCCGATCTTCGCAACAAAGATGTGTGCATTAGATAGCCGGTCACCGGGGAGAGCACGAAGTAAGCCGTAAAACCATCGCGCAGGGAAAGCCGGAATGCTTCGGTTGAACCTGTGGTCCTACCCCCGTGCTTTTTTTGCACGGGACCCATGGGTGCAACCAGCACCCGGCTTTCCCTGCGCCCTCTGCGATTTGAGAGGGTGGAAAGTGAAGCAAAGCTCGGACGCAAAGCGCCGCGAGAATGCGGACACTGATCCTCACGCTATTTGAAATTTGAATCAGAACCCCACCCCACGTCGTCCGGGCTTGCGCGCCGCGGCGAAGCCTCTTGGCGTAGCCGGGATCCGGGACCCATAACCCCAGGCCGTTGTCGTGTGCTCCGCTGTAACCGCTTGCTCGCGCCACAACACCTTCCTGTGGTTATGGGTCCCCGATCCCGGGCGCAATTGCGCCCTAGGCGGGGACGACAGCGGTGCAAGGTTCAACGGGATCGTAGGATGGGTAGAGCGAAGCGAAACCCATCATCGCGCAACTTGCTCCATCGCGATGGGTTTCGCTTCGCTCTACCCATCCTACGCAATCGCTGTTTGACAATGAATCAGAACCCAATCGCCCTCATGGCGAGCAACGCAGCTACGCCGCCGCGCTCTGCCGTTTGCGCAACGCTGCCCCGAAAGCCTCGAACAACTTCTTGTTGATCGGGTTGCGCTGCGGGTCGTACTCCGCGTGCCACTGCACGCCGAGTGCAAAGCCCGGCGCGTCGGCGATGCGGATCGCCTCGATGGTGCCGTCCTCGGCGACGCCTTCGATCACGACGCGTTCGCCGGGCTCAAGGATGCCCTGCCCGTGCAGCGAATTGACACGGATGGTCTCGCAGCCCAGGAGCTTCGCGAACACGCCGCCCGGTGTGAGCGTCACGTCATGCCGGTCGGCGAACACGACCAGCGGATCCGGATGGATCTCGCCATTCTCCAGCCGCGGCATGCGATGATTGATGCGTCCGGGCAGTTCGCGGATCTCGGGATGCAGCGAGCCGCCAAAGGCGACGTTCATCTCCTGCAGGCCGCGACAGATGCCGAACAGCGGAATGCCGCGCGCGACGCAGGCTTCCGACAACGCCAGCGCAACCTCGTCACGATGGATGTCGTAAGGCTCGTGACTGATATGCGGCTCGCACTTGAAGCGGGTCGGGTGCACATTGGCCCGCGCTCCGGTCAGGACCACGCCGTCGACCACGTCGAGCAAGGCGCCGACGTCGGTAATCTCGGGCGAACCGGCGAACATCAGCGGAACAGCGCCGGCGACATCGGTGATCGCGCGCAGGTTGCGCTCCCCAACCATCTGAACCGTGAAACGATCTTCGATGCGATGGGCGTTTCCGATTACGCCGACCACGGGCCGTCTCATTGCTCAGCATCTCGCGTAGGAATGATTTTCTATGTTTGTCATGGTTCCAGAGAGATAATGCCCCCGACTGGATCATGGATCAACATATTATGCTGGCGGAGCACATTGGCACGAGACGCAGGCGCGGCGGGGTCGAGGGACGAACGCGGCCCCGCAGGCTGGGCCGGGCGGCCTGCCGCTAGGGAAGGCCTGCCCGACGGGCAGCGGCAAACCGGCACACGGCTTGATCCCGACGGGATTTTGGCGACAAGGTGAGATCAATCGATGCGCGAAGGAATCAACGTGAGGCTACCCGGCGGCGACCACCTGCAGGCCCGCAACGATCTGGCGTGGGCGATCAGCGTCGGCGGCATCGGCATCGTGCTGTTCGCGGCGCTCTTGGCGCTCGCCTGGCATTACGCGGCGACGCTGTTCCTGATCTTCGCCGGGGTCCTGCTCGGCGTCGCGCTCAACGCCCTCACCAACCTGCTCGGCCACGGAGTTAAGCTGCCCCATGCGCTTCGGCTGACCATCGTCTGCCTGGCGCTGGCGGCGCTATTGTCGGGCGTCGTCTTTCTCGGCGGAGCGACTATCGCCGAGCAGGCCTCCGCGCTCAGCGACACCATCAAGTCGCAACTGGTCAACGTGAAGTCCTTCCTCGAGAGCCACGGCATCGACACCAGCTATCTCGACTTCAGCAACCAAGCCTCCGCACCGACGGACTCGTCGACGCCGACGACCCCGGGCGCCGCGGCGACCCATAGTCTTCCGAGCGCCGGCGCGCTCGCCTCCAGCGGCGGCGCGATCATCAGTCAGACCCTCAAGGTGCTGCTCGGCACCGTGAGCGCGGTCGGCAACTTCTTCATCGTGCTGTTTCTCGGGCTTGCCTTCGCCGCCCAACCCAGCATCTACCGCGCCGGGCTATTGTTCGTGATGCCGGCCCGGCACCGCGAGCAGGCCACCATCATCGTCGACCGTATCGGGGACACACTGGAGCGCTGGCTGATCGCCCAGATCATCACCATGGGCGCGGTGTTCTTCGTCACCTGGATCGGGCTCTCGATCATCGGCATCCAGAGCTCGTTCATCCTGGGTATCCAGGCCGGCCTGCTCGCTTTCATTCCGACGGTGGGCGCGATCCTCGCGGGATTGATCGTGGTGCTCGCGAGCCTTGCCTCGGGCTGGATCGCGGCGCTCTCCGCCTTCGTGCTGTTCCTCGGCGTGCACGCGATGGAGAGCTACGTGCTCACCCCGATCATCCAGCGGCAGGCGCTCGATATTCCGCCTGCCACGCTGTTTGCGTTCCAGATCCTGCTCGGGGTGGTGTTCGGCGTCTGGGGGCTCGCGCTTGCGCTCCCCCTGATGGCAATCGCCAAGGTGATGCTCGACCACTTCAAGGCCGAGGAGCCGACTGCGGCGGCGTGAGGAGCCTCAGGCCGTCACGACGATCTCGGTATGCTCGACCTCCGGCGGCGCGGCAAAGAACGGCCCGACCAGCGCCCGCCAGGCGGCGAAGTCTTCCGAGCCGCGGAAATCGACGGTGTGGTTCTCCAGCGTCTCCCACTTCGCAACCAGCCGGTAGCGCGAGGGCTTCTCGATCGACTTGTGCAATTCGAACCCCTTGCCGCCCTTGGCGCGCAGAAACAGCGGCCGCGCCTTCTCCACCGCAGCTTCGAAATCCTTCTCGCTGCCGGGCTTGACGTCGATGAGTGCAATTTCGGTGACCATTGGGCTTCTCCCTGGAAAGGGCCCGTCTCTAGCCCAGCTTGTGGAAAAGAAAAAGGCGCCTCGCGGCGCCCTCACCGATACGGGATGTTCCCGTTACCTAGTTGAACACGAGCACCGTGCCGAGGACCATCAACGTGATGCCCAGAAACATCAGCATCGGCCAAGGGCTGCGCGGGCGGCCGTAGCGGCCTTGGGCGCGGCGCTCGGCGATCAGCGCGGTCTCGTATTCAGCCGAGCTCGAGAACAGGCAGGCGAACCCGCCGCGGGCGGTGGTGGCGGCGGCTTCGAGCGACAGCAGGGCGGATTGGGCATTGTGAAGGCGAGTCGATTCCATGGCCCGGATCATAGGAATCGAATGGTAAATGGAATCCTACCAATATCGCTCAAATCGCTCTCACGCCGCGATCGGCGTCTCGCGCGCCTGCGGTGCGAGACCGGCGGTCTTGCGCCGCCAGTTCTCCAGCGACAGCGGCAACTCTTCCGCGGCCTCGACGCGGTTGCGGCCGCCGCGCTTGGCTTGGTAGAGCGCGGTATCGGCGGCCGCCAGCAGCACCTCGAGCTCGGTGCCCGCCGGTCCACCCGCAACGCCGATGCTGACGGTGGTGTCGACCGCCCCCTCGTCGCAGACGATGCCGGAGGCCTGGAAGCACTCGCGCACGCGCTCGGCGGCGAGCACGCCCTCCTCCAGCGAGCACGGCAGCAGCGCCGCGAATTCCTCGCCGCCGATGCGGCCGGAGAGATCGCTGATGCGGAGGTTGTTGACGACGACGGCCGAGAATAATTTCAGGATCTCGTCGCCGGCGGGATGGCCGAAACGGTCGTTGATCGATTTGAAGTGGTCGATGTCGAAGATCATCACCGTCACCGGCCGGCCGGCGCTTGCCTCGCGTTCGATCACCCGCGTGCAGGCCTCGGCAAAGCCACGGCGGTTGAACATACCAGTCAGAGGATCCATCGAGGCCGCCGTCTTGTGCGCGGTCACCTCGCGGTCCGATACCAGCATGAAGATCACGAAGACGGTGCCGATCGCATAGAGGATGAGTTCGACAGCGAATACCGTCACCCAGGTGCTGTCGCCGAACGCCGCATCATGCGGGCGCAGGAAATTGCCGACCAGGATCGGCAGCAGCAGCACGCAGCCGTGCAGCACGGGCACCGCGAGTGCGGGCCATCGCCTTTGGGTCGCGCGCCGCCGCTCGCTCCACAATTCGGCTGCCGTGAGGCATGCGTAGATCGCGATGATCGCGGCGCCGATGGTCAGCTTCAGCGTGGGCAGCTCAGGCGGCAAGGTCAGCGCGGCGCCGACCCAGGCGATCGCGCCGAGCACGAGACCGGCGACATTCGGCTTGCGGCCATGAAACACGCGTGCCGCGTTCCACACCATGCCGCAGGCGATGAAGCCCACCGCATTCAGCGCCAGCGAAGCAATTTCGCCCAGCATCGAGCCCGCGATGGTCGATGCCGCGACCGCAGCAGCACCGAGCAGATACGCGCTGCCCCACCACTTCAACGCCGGAATCTTCTCTTGATTGCCGAAGAACAACAACATGGCGCCGAGCATTCCGGCCACCATGGTGGCAAACAGATAAAGCGTCGAAGTATCGAACGACATGAGCCCTGCCTGGTGCGTGTGATGAAAGCGTGTGATGCCACGATCTCAAGGGCGCGATCCGAAAAGGATAGCGCGCCGTTAATGCTGCTCAGGCTATGCGTGGCGCGTTGGCAATCCGTTTGCGTGCACACAAAAGTTTTCGGGAAAAACTGCGACAATTGATGCGCAAAGGTGCAGCAAAAAGGGCGCCTCGCGGCGCCCCTTCGCAATTGGTGCAAATTGCAGTGAAGCGGTTAGCGCTTCGAGAACTGGAACGACTTGCGCGCCTTGGCGCGGCCGTACTTCTTGCGCTCGACCGTGCGCGAGTCGCGGGTCAGGAAGCCGCCCTTCTTCAGGACGCCGCGCAATTCCGGCTCGAAATTGGTCAGCGCCTTGGAGAGACCGTGGCGCACCGCACCGGCCTGGCCGGACAGGCCGCCGCCGGTGACCGTGCAGATCACGTCATACTGGCCGGCGCGGGCGGCGGCGACCAGCGGCTGCTGGATCATCATCCGCAGCACCGGACGGGCGAAATAGACTTCGACGTCTCGGGTGTTGACGGAGATCTTGCCGGAGCCCGGCTTGACCCAGACGCGGGCAACCGCGTCCTTGCGCTTGCCGGTGGCATAAGCGCGGCCGTACTTGTCGATCTTCTTCACATATTTCGGCGCATCGGGAGCCGCCGGCTTCAGCTGCGCAAGCTGATCGAGAGACTGCATGGTATCGGACATCTTATGCGGCCCTCATGTTCTTGCGGTTCTGCGAGGCGAAATCGATTTTCTCGGGGTTTTGCGCTTCATGCGGATGCTCGGCGCCGGGATAGACGCGCAGATTGCCCATCTGCATGCGGCCGAGCGGACCGCGCGGGATCATGCGCTCAATCGCCTTCTCGACCACGCGCTCCGGGAAGCGACCCTCGAGGATCTGCTTCGCGCTGCGCTCCTTGATGCCACCGATATAGCCGGTGTGTTTGTAGTAGACCTTCTGGTCGCGCTTGCGACCGGTCAGCACCACGTGAGCGGCGTTGATGATGATGACGTTGTCGCCGCAATCGACATGCGGAGTGTAGGTGGGCAGGTGCTTGCCGCGCAGGCGCATCGCGACCATGGTGGCGAGCCGGCCGACCACCACACCCTTGGCGTCGATCACGACCCACTTCTTCTGCACCTCGGCGGGCTTGGCCGAAAAGGTTTTCATGTGAGCTGTCCGTGGAAAGGAGTTTTCGGCGCAAGACTGCCGCGCCGGACTGGCGGCTTTCTAGAGAAGCGAACGAAATTCGTCAACGCCAATTGGCGCGATTTATCTTAGCAAAAACAATGGCTTATAAATAAGGTGCAATAATACCTTCAGAAACTCTATTTATTTGGAATGGAATAGGTCGCCGTCACATGCGCAATCGGATCCGCCGAATCGCCCGAAAGCAGGTTGACCTCCCCGACCGCCAGCCGCTTGCCGAGCTTCAGCAGCCTCGCCGCCGCCAGCACGTCCCGCCCCGGCTGGCCCTTGCGGAGGAAATTGATGTTGAGATTGGTGGTGACCGCCAGACCCACCGGGCCGATCGCCGACAGCAGCACCACATACATCGCGAAATCGGCCAGCGCCATCAGCGTCGGACCCGACACGGTGCCGCCCGGCCGCAGCATCCGCTCGCTGTAGCGCTGGCGCAAGAGACAGGTCTCGCCGTCGGCGCTCTCGATGATGATGTCGTTCCCGCTGAACGCCTGCGGAAACTCCTCGCGGAGGAACCTCTCCACTTCAGCCACGCTCATTTTCGCCAGCGCCATGCCGTCCCCACCCTCGATTCAGTCAGCGTGTTACATTAAGTTGTAGCCAAGCCTTAATTGACAAAAAGCCTTAGTGGAAATCTGGAGATGCCCCAAGCAGCCCGTGCCGTCGCGCCGCAATCGCCGATCCTCCTGCGCGAGCAGGTCGGCAGCATCGCCGTGCTGACGCTCAACCGTCCCGCCGCGCGCAACAGCCTCTCCGAGGGCCTGATCGCCGAGCTGCATGGCGCGCTGAAGGCAATTCATGACGATCCAGCCGTGCGCGGCGTGGTCATTGCCGCCAACGGCCCCGCCTTCTCGGCCGGCCACGACATGAAGGAACTCACCGCGCGCCGCAGCGATGCCGATCGGGGTCGCGCCTATTTCGCAGAGATCATGAATGCCTGCAGCGCGATGATGCAGGCGGTCGTGCACCTGCAGAAGCCAGTGGTCGCTTCCGTCCAGGGCATTGCGACCGCAGCCGGTTGCCAGCTTGTCGCAAGCTGCGATCTCGCTGTCGCCTCGGAGAACGCGGCCTTCGCGACGCCCGGCGTCGATATCGGCCTGTTCTGCTCGACGCCGATGGTGGCGCTGTCGCGCAACGTTCCGCGCAAGCAGGCCATGGAGATGCTGCTGACCGGCGAGCCGATCTCGGCCGCGACCGCGCAGACCATCGGCCTCATCAACCGCGTCGTGCCTGCCGGCACCGAACGCGAGGCCGCGATTGCGCTGGCGCAAAAAGTGGCGCTGAAATCCGCCTACACTGTCAAGCTCGGCAAGGAGGCATTCTACCGCCAGGCCGAGATGACACTCGCGGACGCCTATCGCTACGCCGCCGAGGTGATGACCGAAAACATGATGGCGCGCGACGCCGAGGAAGGTATCGGTGCCTTCATCGAGAAGCGCGAACCGAAATGGCAGGATAGATAGTTTCCCGTCATTGCGAGCGAAGCGAAGCAATCCATCCATCCGCTTGCTGAAGCATGGATTGCTTCGTCGCTTCGCTCCTCGCAATGACGCAGCTGACATAAAGACTAGAGATGAACCACGACAGCTACCCCGATAACTACATCCGCGGCATTCTCAACGGCGTGAAGTCGATCGCGATGGTCGGCGCTTCGCCGGTCAATGTGCGGCCGAGCTATTTCGCCTTCAAATATCTGGCGGAGCGCGGCTACGACATGATCCCGGTCAATCCCGGCCATGTCGGCAAGAGCCTGCTCGGCAAGCCCTTCGTCGCGTCGCTCGCCGACATCGGACGCCCGATCGACATGGTCGACATCTTTCGCAACTCCAGCCACATCATGCCGGTTGTCGAGGAGGCGCTCAGGCTGTCGCCCTTGCCGAAGGTGATCTGGATGCAGCTCGGCGCACGCGACGATGCGGCCGCCGCAAAGGCCGAAGCTGTCGGCATCAAGGTCGTCATGAACCGCTGCCCGAAAATCGAATATGGCCGCCTGTCATCAGAGATTTCCTGGATGGGCGTCAATTCGCGGACGCTCAGCTCCAAGCGTGCGCCCATGCCGACGCAGGGCATGCGGCTGTCGCTGAATCGGATGAGCGTCGGCGGCGGCGAAACCGCCGCATCCGATCGTGCCGCAAAGAACAAGACCGAGACGACGTGACGCAACGGCGAAACAAATGTTTCGACATCGCGTCATAACGAAGCACGCTGTTCCCAACGCGCATACGGCTCGCAACTCGCCTTGACGGCCGTCGTTGCTGCCATCAGCATGCCGCGCATTTCATTTCCGATCCAACACAGGACACTCAGAATGACCGATCGCCTTCCGGGATTTTCGACCCTCGCCGTGCATGCCGGTGCGCAGCCCGATCCCACCACCGGCGCGCGGGCGACGCCGATCTATCAGACGACGTCATTCGTGTTCAACGACGCCGACCATGCGGCCTCATTGTTCGGCCTGCAGTCGTTCGGCAACATCTATACCCGCATCGGCAACCCGACCAATGCGGTGCTGGAGGAGCGCGTCGCCGCACTCGAAGGCGGCACTGCCGCACTCGCGGTCGCATCGGGACACGCCGCGCAGGTCGTGGTGCTGCAGCAGTTGATGAAGCCGGGCGACGAGATCATCGCCGCGCGAAAACTCTATGGCGGCTCGATCAACCAGTTCACTCATGCCTTCAAGAGCTTCGGCTGGAACGTCGCCTGGGCCGATCCGGACGAGATCGAAAGCTTCGAGCGCGCGGTGACGCCGCACACCAAAGCGATCTTCATCGAATCGATCGCAAATCCCTCCGGCAGCATCACCGATATCGAGGCCATCGCCGCGGTGGCGCGCAAGGCCGGCGTGCCGCTGATCGTCGACAACACGCTGGCAACGCCGTATCTGATCAAGCCGATCGACCACGGCGCCGACATCGTCGTGCACTCGCTGACCAAGTTCCTGGGCGGCCACGGCAACTCGCTCGGCGGCATCATCGTCGATGCCGGCACCTTCGACTGGTCGAAGGACAACAAATATCCGATGCTGAGCGAGCCGCGTCCGGAGTATCACGGCATCAAGATCCAGGAGACCTTTGGCAATTTCGCCTTCGCGATCGCCTGCCGCGTGCTCGGCTTGCGCGATCTCGGCCCGGCGCTGTCACCGTTCAACGCCTTCATGATCCTGACGGGCATCGAGACGCTGCCGCTCCGCATGCAGAAGCATTGCGACAACGCCAAAGCGATCGCGGAATTCCTGGCCGACCATCCCGCGGTGGCGTCGGTGAATTACGCCGGGCTCTCCGGCGACAAGTACAACAATCTCGCGCGCAAATATGCGCCGAAGGGCGCGGGCGCCGTGTTCACCTTCAGCCTCAAGGGCGGCTATGACGCCGGCGTCAATTTGGTGTCGAACCTCAGGTTGTTCTCGCACCTCGCCAATGTCGGCGACACCCGCTCGCTGGTGATCCACCCGGCCTCCACCACCCACAGCCAGCTCGACGATGCCGCGAAGATCAAGTCCGGCGCCGCCCCCGACGTGGTCCGGCTCTCTATCGGCATCGAGGACAAGGACGACCTGATCGCCGACCTCGACCAGGCGCTGCGGGCTTAAGGTCCCCGTGTGCGGAACGCGCCAAGTTCTCTTCGTCATGCCCGGGCTCGTCCCGGGCATCCACGTTCTTGGAAGTGGCGAACAAGAGGACGTGGATGGCCGGGTCAAGCCTGGCCATGACGGTGAAGGCGCTGGTCTGATGTCGCGAGCCTCTCATTAACGGTCATTCCGCTATAAGGTGGCATTCTGTCGCCCTCTCGATTCGGAGACGACGATGCTACGCTCGATATTGTTCTCTTCGATCGCCCTGCTTGCGATTGATGCCGCCGTTGCCGCGGACGGCCCGGTTGCAACCAAGCGCGCGGCCTACCGCGCCGCCCACCAACTGCCGCCCGGCCTGCCGCGCCCGCACTACAAATACCGGACGTCAGTGACATCAGCCCCCTACATCCGCCATGGCCGCCAGATCGTCGTAGCCGAACAGGATCCGGACGTGCTGTTCACGCCTGCGGCCGTGATCCCTTACGTGCCGTTCGTCAATGGCGAGCCGATCCTGCCGGGCTCGTCGAGCCTGCCCGGCTATTACGGCAATCACTTCTCCTACAGCTATGACGGCCCGTATTATGGGGGCCCCTACTACGGCGGTCCCTACTGGAACCGCCTGCCGTACGCCTGCGGCGTTTACGGCTATTGCTAGCCGCGACAGGACGCCCGCGTGGCAAAGGCATCGCGAAAAGCCGAAACATCGATCGACGCGATCGCCGCCGACCTCGTCGCCGTCCTGGTCGCGGTCACCGAGAGCGAGCCGAAGATCATGACGATCGCGAATGCGACCGCGCTGCCGAGCGGTCCGTTCCAGTTCGGGCACCGCTCGCTGCAGACCGGCCTGCGGGCCTGGGTCGAGGCGCAGACCGGACACCCGCTCGGCTATGTCGAGCAGCTCTATACCTTCGCCGATCACGGACGCACCGGCGACGCCAGAGCGCCGCATCGCATCTCGATCAGCTATCTCGGCCTGACCCGCGAGGACCAAGTCAGAGAAGGCTCGGAGGGCCACTGGTCCGGCTGGTATGAGTACTTCCCGTGGGAAGACCATCGCGCGGGTACCCCGCCCCTGATTGCAAAGATCGTGGCGCCGAAGCTGCGCGCCTGGGCCAAATCGGCAGAGAGCACCTCCGTGCAGAAGGCACGTTGGCAGCGCGCCGCCATCACCTTCGGCCTCGACGACCGCACCTGGAACGAGGAACTGGTGCTGCAGCGCTATGAGCTGCTCTATGAGGCCTCCCTGATCCCCGAAGCAGTTCGTGCCAAGGGCACCGGGGATGCCGTCGTACCCGGCCGCGCCATGATATCGGATCATCGCCGCATTCTGGCCACCGGCATCGCGCGGCTGCGTGCCAAGATCAAATACCGGCCGGTCGTCTTCGAGCTGATGCCAGCCGAATTCACCCTGCTGCAACTGCAACGCAGTGTTGAGGCCCTTGCAGGCCGTACCGTGCACAAACAGAACTTTCGGCGCCTGATCGAGCAGCAGGAACTCGTTGAAGAGACAGGCGCAATGGCTGCCGAGACGGTCGGTCGCCCGGCCAAGCTATTCCGCTTCCGTCACGGCATTGTGGCCGAACGGGCCGTCGCCGGTACCAAGCTTCCGCTCTCACGCTCTTGACTTCCATTATGCTCAGGATAAGTATAATGCGAAATATACTCAAGGAGAGCATAAATGGCTGCAATCTCATCCGGTGCGCTCGCGCGCACCGCGCCGCTCTATGACCGCGTCAAACGGGTGATCCCGGAATTCGAATGGGCGACCTTCGCCGATGATGTCGACGCCATCCTAGAACTCAAGCGCACGCGCAATGCGGTGGTGCTGGCGCACAATTATCAGACGCCGGAAATCTTCCATGGCGTCGCCGACATCGTCGGCGACAGCCTCGCGCTCGCGCGCGAGGCGACCAAGGTCGATGCCGACGTCATCGTACTCGCCGGCGTGCACTTCATGGCGGAGACGGCAAAGCTGCTCAATCCCGAGAAGACGGTGCTGATCCCCGACCTCAAGGCCGGCTGTTCGCTCGCGGAGTCCATCACGGCGGCCGATGTACGGCTGATGCGCGAGCGCTATCCGGGCGCCCCCATCGTCACCTATGTCAACACCTCGGCCGCGGTGAAGGCGGAGTCCGACATCTGCTGCACCTCAGGCAATGCACTCGCTGTGGTGCAATCGCTCGGCGTCGAGCATGTCATCATGCTGCCGGACGAATATCTGGCGCAGAACATCGCCGCGCAGACCAAGGTGAAGATCACGGCCTGGAAGGGCCATTGCGAAGTGCACGAGCTCTTCAATGCCGAGGATGTGCGCCAGCTTCGCGAGAATCATCCCGGCGTCACCATCCTGGCGCATCCGGAATGTCCGCCCGAGGTGGTGGCTGAGGCGGATTTCTCGGGCTCCACCGTAGCCATGTCCGGCTTCGTCAGCAAGGAGCGTCCGGCACGCGTGGTGCTGCTGACGGAATGCTCGATGAGCGACAACGTCGCGGTGCTCCATCCCGACGTCGAGTTCATCCGCCCCTGCAATCTCTGCCCGCACATGAAGCGGATCACGCTGAAGAACATTCGCCACGCGCTCGAGACCAACGAGCACGAGGTCACGATCGATCCTGAGATCGCTGAGCGCGCGCGGCGCTCCGTCGAAAGGATGCTGGCGCTATGAGCTTGGATGTTTCGGCCTTGGCCGGGCAACCGGTGATCATTGGCGGCGGCGCCGCTGGATTGATGACGGCCCTGCAGCTTGCGCCCGCACCGGTCGTGCTGCTGTCGAAATCGCCGCTCGGGGCGGAGGCCTCCAGCATGTGGGCGCAAGGCGGGCTCGCAGCGGCGGTCGGTGACGACGACACCCCTGCCCTGCATCTGCAGGACACCATCGCCGCCGGCGCCGACCTTTGCGACGAAGAAGCCGCTAGCCGCATCGTGGATGCCGCGCCCGCTGCCGTCGAGGGTCTCGCGCGGCTCGGCGTCGGCTTTGATCGCAGGCCAGACGGGAGCTGGCAGCTTGGACTCGAAGCCGCGCACAGCCGCAAGCGGATCGTTCACGCCACCGGCGACGGCACCGGGCGCGAGATCATGCGCGCACTGATCGCCGCCGTGCGGCGCTGCCCGTCGATTACGCTGATCGAGGGTTTTGAGGCGCGCCAACTCATCGTCGAGGACAACGCAGTCGAGGGCGTGCTCGCTGCAAACGAGCGTGGCTCGCTCGTCATCCCGACTAACCGCGTCGTGCTGGCGACCGGGGGCATTGGCGGCCTCTTCCAGGACAGCACCAATCCGATGGGCTGTTTCGGCCAGGGGCTGGCGCTCGCGGCCCGTGCCGGCGCCGTCCTCTCCGATCTCGAATTCATCCAGTTTCACCCTACCGCCTTCGACGGACCGTCGCGACCGATGCCGCTGCTGACCGAAGCGATCCGCGGCGATGGCGCGATCCTGATCGACGAGACCGGGCAGCGTTTCATGGCGAACGAACCGGGCGCCGAGCTCGCGCCGCGCGACATCGTGGCGCGCGCGGTCTGGCGCCGCCGCGCCGAGGGACACCGCGTCTTCCTCGATGCACGGCAGCATCCAGGCAAGAATTTCGCGCAGCGCTATCCCGTCATCAGCGCGTTCTGCAAGATGGCCGGTATCGATCCGGCCGACGATCCGATCCCGGTGCGTCCGGCGGCGCATTATCACATGGGCGGCATTGCCGTTGATGGCGAAGGCCGCAGCACGGTGACGGGCTTGTGGGCCTGCGGCGAGGTCAGCCGCACCGGCCTGCACGGCGCCAATCGGCTCGCTAGCAATTCGCTGATGGAAGCCATCGTCTCTGCGCAATGGGTCGCCGAGAGCGTCAATGGCGTGGCTAGCGGTGCCGCTCCTCTGCGCACGCCGACCGCGCTCCCGCCTGCATCAGATCCATCGACGGTGCGGCCGTTCGTCTCGCAGGCCCTCGGCGTGCTTCGTGATCGGCCCTCGATCGAGCGCGCCATTCGCAATCTCTATCCGATGGCCAGGGGGAGCGGCTCCGCCGCCGATCCGGCGCTGGTCGGATTGATGATCGCCGTCGCAGCGTCAAGGCGCGAGGAAAGCCGCGGCGGCCACTACCGCACCGACTTTCCGGACACGTTGCCCAAGGGCGTGCCCTCCACTTTCACCCTCGCAGGTGCACTCAGTATCGCCGGCGAGATCATCGAATCCGAACTGCCGATCAGGAGCGCTCAGTCGTGACACTCAATCCCCTTCTGCCCCTGATGTACGAACCCCTGGTGCGAACCGCGCTGCTTGAGGATCTCGGCCGTGCCGGCGACATCACGGCGGACGCGATCGTGGCCGCCGACCAGCGCGCTTCGCTCGCGTTGCGGGCACGCCAGCCGGGCGTCGTCGCCGGCCTCGATGTGGCGCGCTGCGCCTTTCAAACGATATCACCAGCGATCCGAATCGAGATCGAACGGCCCGATGGCAGCGTCGTCGCGCCCGGCGACACGATCGCGACCATCAACGGCCCGGCGCGCGCGCTGCTGACGGGCGAGCGGACCGCACTCAATTTCCTTTGCCACCTCAGCGGCGTCGCAACGGCAACGGCGTCGCTGGTTACTGCCGTGAAAGGCACGCGCGCGCAGATCGTCTGCACTCGCAAGACCACGCCCGGCCTGCGCGCATTGGAAAAATACGCGGTGCGCGCCGGCGGCGGTAGCAATCACCGCTTCGGCCTCGACGATGCCGTGCTGATCAAGGACAACCACATCGCGCTTGCCGGCAACATCCGCACCGCGATCGAGCGTGCCAAGGCGCATGTCGGCCATCTCGTCAAAGTCGAGGTCGAAGTCGACACGCTGGCGCAGCTCGAAGAAGCTCTGGCGCTCGGGATCGACGCGGTCCTGCTCGACAACATGACGATCGACGATCTCAGGCAGGCCGTGACGATGACGCGCGGCAAGGTTATCACGGAAGCATCGGGCCGTATCACGGCCACCACTGCGCCCGCGATCGCGGCGACCGGCGTCGACCTCATTTCCGTCGGCTGGGTCACGCACTCCTCGGCCGCCCTCGATATCGGGCTGGATTATCTCTAGCGGGTGATGAGGCTGCGTTTCGGGCACTCTGTCAAAGAGCTGCCCGCGCGCCTTCCTTGCGATAGTAGAAAACCTGCCGCGCCCTGACCTCGTTCTCAACAACCCCGATCAGACCGACCAGCTTTTCGGAGGTGCGAACCTGCACAATGTCGGGCGTAACCACGAATACCGTCGCCTCATCGTAGGGATTGGCGCTCATAATCATATGGCGCGTTTCAGCGACGACGTTTGCCCATGCCTTGGCGTGGCGCTCGGACCTCGCGAAATATGAGGTGCATGTCTTGAGCGCCAGATCATAGGTCGCTTCCATGGACGGAATTGCCATCGACGGATATTCCCGATCGAAATAGACGAGCGCTTCGGTCAAATCTGATGTCACCGAGGGGCGGAGCGCTTCGGCGAGCGCCTGCGCGTGGTTGAAGCAGACGTTGCTGAACATCCACGACCGCTGTGCAAAACTTGCTTCTGCGAACGCGGCTGCCGCCTTGGGCACGAAACTGAACCACCAGCGCGCGATCTCGAGTAGCTGGAATCGGACGTTGTATTGCTCCCGCTCGAAATCGCCGGGCGCAAGTACGGCAAGCGCCGCGATGCGATCCGTATCGAGCACGCGCAGGCTGGTCGCCGCAACCGTGGCGGCGGCTCCGAGATTGATCAACAGAGCCGCGGCGCGATCGGGCTCCTCAAGCATCGAATCGTTGAAGGCATCGGCAGCCAGGAACGAATCCCACAGCGCATTGGCCATAATGAGCCGGATCAGGGAATGCTCCTCGGTAGCCGCCAGCAGCGGAGACGAGGCGCGCGGAACGTAGCTCACGAGAGAGGGATTGTGCCCGACATAGGGACAGGTGATCGCCGTGTTGATCCGCTTCGATCCGGCCGTGAAGCTGCCCCAGAAGGCATTGAACGCAGGTGACAAAAAGTTCGCCAATATCGTCTCACGGGACTGCGCCGGCGATGCCGATGTCCTCTCGCCCGCAGCCGATCTCATCCGCTCGCGAATATCACGCGACGTCGCATCGATCAGCGCCCGGCGCATTTCGCCGTCGCCGACGGGTGCAGGATAGGTATCGCGCGTTTCGAAGAAATACTGGCCGCGCAGCGACCCGTTGTCCCGCAGCACGGCGATGCCATGTCCCATCACAAGCATGCGCGAGCCGGCCGACGTGCTCAGGGTCCAGGCGATCTGACCATCGCCCACCGGCAGGCCCGCATTCACGCCTTCGAAGGCGATGCGCTCCTGCGCGCAGGTCGCACGCGCTGCCACCTGGATCGGGTCGGAGGCGCTGAAACGCGCTTTGGCCTGCCGCAGATAGTCCTGGCGGGCAGCAAGCAGGGAATTGCGCGCAATGACCGCTTCGCGCTCGGCCGTGAGCCGATCGTTTGGCAGCGATCGCAGGGCCGGCAGGGTGCGCAGCCAAGCTGCGTTGAGCTTGGTCATGTCGCCGAGCGCAAAGAAGCGCTTGTCGAGCAGTTCGATCGCGGGATCGATTTTCCCAAAACCGCTGCCATCCTGTATGGCTTTTGCCCGACGCGGATCGCCCTTCATGATGGCCATGAATTCGTCGAAGATCGCGACGTAATCCTTTGCGCCCATCTCGACGAGCCCGCGGCGACAATTGTCGAGCGTCTGCTCGCTCATTCCACCGTTATGGGCAAACTGGCCATGGCCGCCGTTGTTGACCTGGGCCAGATAATAGTCGGCGTGATAGCTCCAGAATGCCTCCGCGACGATCTCGCCGGAGACCAGGTGGGCCGGGCCAATCGCCCAATTCACGAAATCGACGACGGTAGCGACCAAATCGCCGTCCTCTGCCACATCGGCGTCGGGGATAAGGATTTCACGTGCAATCACCCCCTGAGGCTCAAGCGCGCGCCGAGCCTCCTCGTTCTCAATCATCTGCATGCACCGCCCCAAGATGCCCCCTCTTCTACAGACACTTCAGCGACGCGGAATCCGCAATACAAACGAGAAAAAAATGTCACATGGTGTTTTGATACCGCGAAAGGTCGGAGCGGCCCCCCTTTCGCGGCCATTCGCAGCGCGGCGGAACCGGCGGCGCGCGATCTTCGGGCTGGATCGATGGCGTGTGAGATTATTCAGCTGCTGCGCTGGTCGACGCCTTGCTCTGGCGCGTCAGGCGACTGTTGCGCTGGAACACCGAATAGGTCCCGAGCGCGAACAGGATCACGAGGAGCTGCAGCGACAGCGCTTCCAGCGTCGGGTTCAGGCCGAGATCGGCGAGCCAGGACAGGCTCTTCAGTTCCGTGAACGGCAGCAGAGCCTGCTCCTGGAATTCCTGCACGGCCTCGCCGATGAACTTGATCGCCATCACGAACAGGAAAGCCGAGGTCAGGATGAACAACGGCCGCAGCGGAATCTTCTGGGCGATCAGGTTGATGAAATAGAACAGCACCGCAAGCGCAATGGTGGCGGCGCCGAGGCCGGCAAACAGGCCTGCGCTCCAGCCGCCTTCCGTAGTGGCCAGCGCGTTGATGAACAGCACGGTCTCGGCGCCCTCGCGGAACACCGCGAGGAAAGCGAGCGCGCCGACCGCCCACACCGTGTCCTGCGCCAGCGCCGTGTCGGCCTTGTGCGCGAGATATTCTTTCCAGCCCTGCGGGTCCTGCTTCACCATCAGCCAGCCGCTGACATAGAGCATGAGGCCCGCGGCAAAGAGGATGATGACGCCCTCGAGGATGTCGCTGTGCTCGCCCGAATTCAGCACCGCGAACAGCCAGGCCGCGATGATGCTGGCGCCGACCGCAGCCAGCGCGCCCCCATAGAGCGCCTGGATGCGATGACCGGCGCCAACCTTCGACAGGTAGCCGGCGAGCGCGGCGATCACCAGCATCGCCTCTAGGCCTTCGCGTAGCAGGATGACCGCGGCCTGAATGAATGCAGACGACATGAGCGAACCCATTTTTCGCTCGTTCTATCGCCAGGGATTTTCAAGTAAAGCGATGTCGGGCCGCACGATTTCGTCAACTGCCGGAACATTCAAAAAGCCCGTGCAAAACGGGCACCTCTGGCGGCAACGATAGATTAGAATAGCTCCACTCAACCGGGTTGACCGACCGGCACGGCAAGCTTTGGCCGTCCCACTTCGCGGCGTCGCGGCAGCAACCGCTCGACCTGCAGGACCGCCAGCGTGAGCACCACGATCGCCACGGCCTGGTGCATGAGCGCGAGATCAATCGGCACCTGGTTCAAGAGCGTCAGGATCCCGAGCGTCGCCTGTAGCGTGATCGCCGCCACCAGCCACCAGGCGCCGGCGATAGCCGCGCCGCTTGCGCGCGAACGGATGGTGTCGATCGCATGCAGGATCGCCAGCGCCAATAGCGCGTAAGCAGTCATGCGGTGCTCGAACTGCACCGTCAGCGTATTGTCGAACAGGTTGCGCCACCAGGGCTGCTCGAAGAACAGACGCCCCGCGGATGGAATGAAAGCGCCATCGATCTCTGGCCAGGTGTTGTAGACCTTTCCCGCGCGCAGCCCCGCGACCAGCGCGCCGAAATAGAGCTGCAGGAAGGTCAGCGCCAGCAGCAGCAAAGCGGTGATCTTCAGCCGGAGCGGCGCCGGATTTGGCGGCCGGTCGGAAAGCCGCCGCAGCGTCCAGACGATCGCCGAATAGATCAGCAGCGCCAGTATCAGATGGACAGCGAGGCGATATTGCGAGACCTCGACCTTCTCGGAGAGGCCTGAGGCGACCATCCACCAGCCCACCGCCCCCTGCAGCGCGCCGAGCCCGAAGATCAGCCAGAGCCGCCGCTTCAATTCGCCGTCGGTGACGGCGCCGCGCCACAGGAAATAGAGGAACGGCAGCAGATAGGCGATCCCGATCACGCGCCCGAGCAGGCGATGGCTCCATTCCCACCAGTAGATCGTCTCGAACTCAACGAGCGTCATCCCGGCATTGAGCTCGCGATATTGCGGGATCTTCTTGTAGCCCTCGAAGGCTTCCGCCCATTGCGCCTCGGTCAGCGGCGGCAGCGTGCCGGTGACCGGCTTCCATTCCACGATCGAAAGCCCGGATTCGGTGAGCCGGGTGGCCCCGCCGACCAGCACCATGATCGCGATCAGGGCTGCGACCGAAAGCAGCCACCAGCGAAGGTGAGCATTTTGGGAGGGCTCGGGGGCGGAACGTGCGGTCATCGGTCCTGCTTGATCGGATTGGCGCGCCCCTTATAGTCCGCCTCCTCGCAGGCGCAAGGCGCGCTTTGCCTCACGAGTTATCGATCAACCGGCCATGAATATACGCACCCGCAAGCTGCTTGGAACCATCTTCCTGCTGATGCTGGTGGTGGTGTGGTCGCTGCTCGGCATGACGGTCGCGCAGACGCCTTGGCTCGCCAATTCGGGCTTGCTGCAGGCGATTTTCTATGTCGTGGCCGGGCTCGGCTGGGTGCTGCCGGCGATGCCGATCGTGGCCTGGATGTCGCGGCCCGACCGCGCCTAGAGCTTCGGTTCTGAGAACCCCAGCTCTAGATTCTTGTTTGACGCGTTTTCTTCACGCGAACCGGTATCCACTTCGCTCGAAGACGCTCTAGATCTGCACGCGCGGCCTCGGAAACATCACGCCCGATAGCAACACCCGCATCATGCGCAGCGAGCGCCGCCGTCCGTCCCAGGACACCCGCGGCAACGCGTGCAGGTTGGTCCGCCCCTGCGCTCCCACGATACCCGCGATGCTCGACACCGCGCTGTCAAAGCTGGTCTCTCCGGCCATCAGCATATGCGGACGGCGAAAGCTCTCGCTGTCTCCGAACGGATAGGCAAAATGCCTGATCTCGCGACGGATGCCGGCCTCGAGCACCGCCCTGCCCATCGCCGTCTCGCGCTCGGCATCGACGTCGCGCAGGTTCGACAGCGCCGGATAGTTCACGGTCGCGCTGCCGATCGTGACATTGGGATCGGAGGCGAGCATCGTGAGATCGCTCCAGTCCATGGAGGCGCCGCGCGAAAGCGCCGCCAGATCGACGCCGTAGCGCTTGCAGAGATCGTTGATTGCAACGGAGAGATCCGGCGGCGCCAATGTCCGCATCCATTTCGCCAGGAACTCGTAGAGCTCGTATTTCTCCGCGACACCAGCAATCGAAAAATGCAGTTCCTTGCGCTCGATCACGAGGCTGATGCGGCTCTCGCGCGCGATGATCTTCTCGAGCGCCAGCCACCACGCCTCCCCCAGCCCATCCGGAAACGCACTCGGCAGGTAGATGGCGAAGGGCACGCCATGCTTCAACAGCACCGGATAGGCGTCCGTCGCCAGATCCTTGTAGCCGCCGTCGAACGTCAGGCAGGCAAAGCGGCGCGGCAGCGGCAAGGTGACGGCGCGGCGGCAGGCTTCGTCGATCGAAACGATATCGTAGTTCCAGCGCCTCAGCGCCCGGATCGTGCGATCCAGGAACCGAGGGGTGATCTCGCGCGAGGCCAGCGGCTGAAACCGGTCCCGACGGCGCGCACGCACGCGCTCGAAGCGCAGGATGGCGCCGGCCCCGCCGGCCTGCCGTTGCCGTAACCGCGCATAGCCTGAGAAGTAAGCGAGCTCCATCTGTGCCCGCTTCAAGAAAGTGATTTCCGACACCACGTCCCGCCCCCGATCCGGCGGCTCCCAGGCGCCGTCTAACGATTGTTATTACTCTTTGTTGACATTTCCCTGCGAAGGTCGCCCGAGCGGAATTGTAAACAATCGATTAATACCGGACTCGGCAATGACCATGGCTGCCGCGATCGAAGCACGAACGGCGGAGTTGGAAGCGTGGTCGAAAACAAGCCGCGTCGCCGGTATCGAGATCATTCGCGATCTCGAAGCCGTCGAACCGACATGGCGTGCCTTCGAAAAGCAATTCTGCACGCCGTACCAGCGCTTTGATTTTCTCGCCGCCTGGCAGCGGCAGGTCGGCGCACGCGAGGGCGTCGCCCCATTCATCGTGATCGGCCATGATGACGAACGCCGGCCGTTGTTCGTGCTGCCGCTGACGCTCGAAAGCGCGCTCGGCGTGCGCTGTGCTAAATTCATGGGCGGCAAGCATGCGACCTTCAACATGGCGCTGTGGGACCGCGACTTCGCCGCGGGCGCCACGGCCGCCGATCTCAGGACCATGGTGTCGGCGATCGCGGCACGCGGCGAGGCCGACGTGCTCGCCTTGCAGCAGCAGCCGCTCAACTGGCGCGATCTGCCCAACCCGCTGGCCCTGCTGCCGCACCAATCCTCGGTCAACGACTGTCCCGTGCTCGCCATCGAGCCCGGCGCCGACCGCACCACCCTCATCAGCAATTCGTTCCGGCGGCGATTGAAGGGCAAGGAACGCAAGCTGCAGCAGCTCGCCGGCTATCGCTATCAGATCGCCGCCACGGACGCCGATGTCACACGAGTCCTGAACTGGTTCTTCCGCGTCAAGCCGCAGCGCATGGCCGAACAAAAGCTGCCCAACGTCTTTGCCGAGCCGGGCGTCGAGGATTTCATCCGCTCCGCCTGCCTCACCGGGCTTCCCGGCGGCGGCCGCGTCATCGACATCCACGCGCTCGAATGCGACGACGAGGTGATCGCGATCTTCGCCGGCGTCGCCGACGGCCATCGCTTCTCGATGATGTTCAACACCTACACGATGTCTGCCAGCGCCAAGTTCAGCCCTGGCCTGATCCTGATGCGCAACATCATCGATCACTATGCCGCGCTGAACTACCGCGCCATCGACCTCGGCATCGGCTCGGATGAATACAAGCGGCTGTTCTGCAAGAGCGACGAGCCGATCTTCGACAGCTTCATTCCGCTCTCCTGGCGCGGCAGGCCAGCTGCAAGCGCCATGTCCGGCCTCGTCAGCGCCAAGCGGCTGGTCAAGCATAATCGCGCGCTGTTCGATCTCGCGCAAAACCTGCGCGGCATGTTCCGCTAGAGCGCGTTTTCGAGCGAAGTGGACACCGGTTCGCGTGAAGAAAACGCGTCAAGACTAGAATCTAGGGCAACGGTTCTGATCCAGTCAGAACCGATGCCCTAGGTCGCGTGGACAGTTATGTTAGCCAGAGCAGAGTTGCGGCGATAGCGACGACAGCGAAGTAATTTCGTGCGGTTTTTTCGTAGCGCGTAGCAACGCGCCTGAAACGCTTCAGTTTCGAGAAG
>NZ_JBUYEN020000079.1:0-21067 GCF_055229415.2 Bradyrhizobium sp. Leo114
GCTGCCGCCGGCGTCGCCGATGACGGCAGTCTTCATGCGGTCGTAAAGGATCTCATGGGGGATGCCACCGATCGCCTCGAATGCCGCCATATGGCAGCGCAGAACCGTCTGCATGTCCTGGTGCAGGGCAAAACGCGCCCAAATCAGCCGGCTGAAGCCGAGCACAAAGGAGAACAGCCAAACGATGCGGGTGACCGCCGGCTCATCGGTGAACTGCACCTGGAATTGAGCGAAGTCGACCTGCGCCTGGTCGCCCGGTGGCCTCTCGAAGCGAACTTCAAACGTTGGCAATGGGACCGGACGAATCTCGCGCAGCACATCGGTGACGGCGGTGTAGCCGCCCTCGTAGCCGCGTTCGCGCAGCTCCCGTAAGAGCCGGCGGCCGGTCAGACCGGGATACGCCGTCACCCGCCCGCCCAAATAGGACACGAATGGGTCGATCCGGCGCTGGCGTGGCTTGCGTGGACCATAAACCGGCGGCTCCAGGCCGCGAGCGATGCATTTGCGAACGGTCTTTCGATCGATCCCGAGTTCGCGGGCGATCGCCGAAACCGTCAGCCCCTGCCGATGAAGATCAAGTATCATGATGACTTCCCCAAGCTTGATCACCGCACCCGCTCCCTCGTTCTGGGCAGAGCAGGATCGGGTGATCGATTCGCCGCCCATCCTCAGGGCACGCCCTGAGGATGGGCGGCACGATCAACTGGGGATTTTTCAAACGGCACTTCTGGGGAGAATTACTCAGGCATCAACACCCGCGAGATCCTGGCCCGGCTGGCAAAGCGGCAGGGCCTTTCGTTGCGGCAGTCTTATGCGCGGGTGGGCAAGTTCGCCCTGATCAAGCATCAGCGCTATGCCCACGCCAAGCAGTTCAAGCGCGCCAACCGGGCCTTGAAGACGCTTAGAACCTATCTCGGTCGCGTCATCCGTGACATTGCCCGCAAGATCGAAGGCCGCACCGGCTTGCTTGGCGAGATTGTCCTCGAACGCATGCTGGCGCTGGCGCGACGGGTGCTTGACCAGAAGCAGCACCAGCGCGGCCCCAAGGTCTGCTCGCTGCACGCGCCGGAGGTGGGGTGCATCGGCAAGGGCAAGGCCCACCGGCCCTACGAGTTCGGCGTCAAGGTCTCGGTGGCCACCAACCTCGCGCCCGCCAAGGGCGGTCAGTTCGTCACCCATGTGAAAGCGCTGACCGGCAACCCCTATGACGGCCATACGCTCAAGACCGTGATCCCAGGCATGGAGGCGCTCGTCGGCAACGTCATCGAGCGCATGTGTCTCGACAAAGGCTATCGCGGCCACAATGCGCCGCCCGATTACAAGTTCAGGGTGTTCATCTCAGGCCAGAAGCGGCGGGTGACGCCAAAGATCAAGCGCGAGCTGCGCCGGCGCTCCGCCGTGGAGCCGGTGATCGGCCACCTCAAATCCGAGCACCGAATGGGCCGAAACTATCTCTGGCACCGCCAGGGCGACGCCACCAATGCCGTCCTCGCCGCCGCCGGCTACAACTTCCGTCGCCTCATCCGCTGGCTCGAGCTTTTGCTGCGCCAAATCCTCGTCCAGCTCATCCGCCGACTTCAGCTCCTCCCAAGCTGAAATCCGGGTTCTTCACGGTCGACTGGTTACACTCAGCAATCTGGGCCAAGCACCGTGATGGAGCGCGCCTTCATCAGAGTCAAACTTTCGCCGCGAACAGGAGCGCCTGCCGAGATCATCGCTGCTGTTAGCAATGCCTGAGATATGGGCCGCCTCTAGGGTGGCCACGACCAGTTGAAACTGAGGTTAGTCGAGCAAGTGGCTTCGTCGTAAATCTCAAAGCGTTCGCGACCGTAGGTGATGGAGCCCCGCCGCAAGCCAGTGACGAATACCGGAAAAATATCAATAGGGGACCCCGATCGCCAACGACTGGTTACGAGTTGCGATGCGAGGCCGAGGTCTTCATCGACGTTGCGGTGTTGCGAAGCGCGCGGTTCCGCCCACAGATCAGCACCGAACTGAGCAGACTGCGTGCTCATCGTCTCACGCGTTAGCTCCGCCGCGATGCTTATCCAGTGCGGTATGTAGGCACCTGATCAGGTGCTGTCCTGCGAATGGCTTGGCCAGCAAGCAAATCGCTCCCGCGCTCAGCGCCCGGGCGCGAACGCGATCATCGGGAAAGGCAGTGATGAAAATGAATGGAGCATCGCAACCTTCGGCCCGCATATGTGTCAGCAGGTCCAAGCCGCTCATAGCGGACATCTGCACGTCCGCAATCACACACGATGTTTCATTCAGGTGTGGCGAGCGCAAGAACTCCTCAGCGGATGCAAATGTATGGACTATGTAGCCGCGGGATTTCAAAAGATTATTTATGGCAGCACGGACGGAGCCGTCGTCATCGACCACGGAAATGAGCGAAGGCGTGAACAAAACGACCCCTCCTAACGCAGAAAAGGCGATTGCCGAAGCATAGTCGGCTGGGTCAAGGGTGGGCTTGAGAGATGAAATTGTATAGTCATACTTAGGCTTGTTCCGGCCGGTTGGGACGAATTCCCAGGGGCTCAGCCATTCTGATTAAATCGGCCAGCGACCGTGCGCCCATTTTCTTCATTACCTGTCCGCGGTAGATCTTGATGGTAATTTCGGCCAGCCCGAGCTCTGCGGCTATCTGTTTGTTCATCAGCCCAGCAGTGACCAGTTTCATCACGGCCTGTTCGCGTGGGCTTAAGGCCTCAAACGAGGACTGCAGGTTGGCAACCGTCTTCTCAACCTCCCGCCTTTTGCGATCCCGTTCGGTCGCGGCGACCACGGCGTCAAGCAGCTCCTGATCGCGAAACGGCTTGGTGAGAAAATCGACCGCTCCGCCCTTCATGGCCTTGACGGTCATGGGAATGTCGCCATGACCAGTGATGAAAATGATCGGAATGCGAAGGTTCAACTTGGCGAGCTCAGTCTGCAGCTCGAGGCCACTCAATCCCGGTAGCCTGACGTCAAGGACCAGGCAGCTGGCAACATCCGGAAGCTTGGCTTGCAGCATTTCTCGCGCCGATCCGAACGCAACAACGTCCAAGCCTACCGATCGAAAAAGATTCGCGAGCGAACGACGCATCGAGACGTCGTCGTCGATCACGAAGACGATCGCTCTTCCGCTCGGCTTCTCCGCTTGCGCGCCTCCGCGCGGCGAGTCACAGCGCCCGGTCACGACACGACCTCTTCATGCAACGGCAGGACCAATTGAAACGTCGCGCCCGACTCCTGCTTGCAGGCAATCGACAGGCTCCCTCCGTGAGCCTCCACGATCGAACGGCAGATCGAAAGGCCCATTCCAAGGCCGGTTGATTTGGTGGTGAAAAAGGGGTTGAACACCTGGTCAGCGTGTTCCTCGGTGATCCCAACGCCGCAATCTGTCACGGCGAGGTGCACGCCTCCCAGATCGTGTTGGGATGACCGGATCACCAGTTCGCGCGGTCGGTCTCTGACTGTTTGCATGGCCTCAATCCCGTTCATCACCAGATTCATGATCACCTGTTGCAGTTGAACCCGGTCACCCAGGATCATGGGGAGGGCCGCCGCCAACTCGGTCCGCAACGACACCTGGTGGCTGACCAGCTCGCGAGTCACCAGCGCGACAACCTCCTTGACGATCTCATTGATATTGAGCGGCACCATCTCGATCTCGCTTTTCTTGGCTAGCGTGCGAATGCGGCGAATCACCTCGCTCGCCCGGATGGCGTCCTCGATGATCCATTCCACTGAGCAGCGCGCGGCGGAAAGATCAGGAGTTTCGCGATCAAGCCAACCCAGACAAGCCTCGCCATTGGCGACAATGGCGGCCAGCGGCTGGTTTATCTCGTGCGCAATGGAGGTGGTCATCTCGCCCAGCGTCGTTACGCGTGTCACGTGCGCGAGCTCCGCCTGCGCCTTCCGCAGTTCTCGTTCAGCCTGATCTGCGCGGATGGTTGCGGTGATGTCAGTGCTGACGCCGCGATAGCCGAGGAAATTGCCGTCAGCATCAAAGAATGGCTTGCCGCTGGTCCGGACGTAAATTGGAGATCCGGTCCGGGTGACGGTGCGATAGATGAAATCGCGAAATGGAAGTCGCGCGTCGACTGTCGCCTGATGCTGCCGCCACTTCTCAGATTCCGCTTCGACATCGCCCGCAATTTCGCAGCGAAGCAGCCCGACGACTCCCGTGGCCAAAATGCTTGCTGCGCTGGTGTGCCCCGAAAAGCGGGTGACCCGGTGGTCCGGCCCGGTCTCCCAGAGCCAGTCGGAGGCCGTTTCGGCGTAGTCGCGAAAGCGCTGCTCACTTTCGCGCAAGTCAGCAAGAGCCTTTTCCAGCCGTTCCCTAGCTGCGTATTGCTCGGTGACATCCATATGCGTTCCGATGAGCTCGCTGACGTTGCCATCGCTACCGACCACAGCGTGCGCAACGGAATGTATGCGCCTTATCGCGCCTTTTGGAAGAAGGATTCGGAAATCATATTCGAAGTGCCCTCCCTTGTCTTCGATAGCCTGGCGCGGCACTTCCCGAAGCTGCGGCAAGTCGTCTGGATGGATACGCGACCGGATGGTCTCTATCGATACAGTCTCTTCCGGATCGAAGCCAAACAGACGATCGACTTCGGCGGAGCGATACACAAATTCGAGACGGTGGACGTCCCAGGACCAGCTGCCCGTGTGACTGAGACGCTGTGCTTCGGCCAGATAGGCCTCGCTACGGCGAAGCTGTTGTTCCGCCTGCTTTGCAGCCGTAATGTCCGTCACTGCCCCGACAAACTCGATATCGCCAGATGCGGTTCTAATGGCTCGTGCCAGCGCGTGGAGGTGCTTCACCGAGCCGTCCGGCAACAGCAGTCGGTATTCGTGCTCGAAATCCTCTAGGTTTCGGAGCGCTCGATCAATGGTCTGTCGCACGGCAGCCCGATCTTCTGGATGGGCTCGATCAATGACGAGTTGCGGGTTCAGTTTTGTCGCCGGATCGTGTTGGAAAATGCGAAAGGTCTCCTTTGACCAGATGACCTCGCCGGTGGCGACGTTCCAGCCGAAGCTGCCGGTGCGGCTCAATTCCTGCGCCTGGGCCAAATGGGCTTCACTCCGCCGCAGGGCAGTTTCCGTCCGCTTTCGCTCGGTGATATCTTCGCAGGCGATGAGGATGATGAGCTGGTCGTCTGCCCAATGCATGGCTTTGGCGTTTTCCCGCACCCACAGCACCGCGCCATCCTTCCTGACCTTCTGGATGTCCCAAGTGTGGGATTGGCCGACGGTTTCAACGCACAGCCCAAGGCATTTGCGAACAAGGGTAAGATCTTCTTCCAGAAAGACCTTCAGAACGGAATGCCCGACGAGCTCCGAGGGCGAATAGCCGAGCTGTGTTGCGCCCAACGTGTTCACGTTCAGGACCGTTCCGGCGGCATCGACCATGAAGTACATGACCGGGTTATGCTCGAAGACTTCGCGCCACCATTTCTCTCGATCTCGCAACTCAACCTCGCTGCGCCGGAGCTTGGCTGCGGCCTCAAGCGTGGCCGCCCTTTCCCGGCGGACTTTTCGGATGAGGTGGGTTCCGACAAGCAAGGCAACAAAGAGAATCACAACCACCGGAAGATCTTGCGGAGCATCGAACGCAAGATTGGAAGTAGGGGGCGTAAAGAAGTAGGCCAAAACAGCGATGGACAAGATGGAAAGCATGGCAGATACAATGAGGCTGCCCATAGCGAAAACCGCAAGACCACTACCAATAAGAGAACGCCATCGCGGCGAAATGGGTATGAAAGTACAAGGAAGTTGTCACCAGCGCCAGGACAATGCCACCAAAAACACGCTGCGCGACTAAGCGTCCGAGCTTCGTGAGGGTCCGAACTTGGTAAGGGGTCCAAACTTGGTAAGGCGCCCGAACTTGGTAAATCAGCCTGGCCTAAATAAATAACCTATCCCAAGGATCTGGAAAACTATACTAACGTTTTGACTCGGCTTTGCTTCCGCTCGTCCTGAGGTCCGCCGCTGCCGGTTGCGCGATGAGACCGCATTTTAAGCTAATTGAGCGATAGATTTCGATGGTACGCCTAGCCACTTCCGCGCTTCCAGACTTTCCAGACTTTTATGACGCCGAAGAACGGTGTCCCTGAGAAGCTAGCCGATCGAGGCGGCCCATCAAACCCTTTTTAGAACCCATACGGCCAGTGCGCATAGGACCCCAACAGAGCGCAACGGCCAGGCCGGCAGTTCGACTGAAAGGGGGCCGTTAGGGCCGTGCCGAATGTTAGCGAGCATCCTAAGCCTCTGCCGCCGCATGGGCGCGAGCGTGCCCTTTCGCGTTGCGGCGTGGGATCCGCACGGTAGGTTCCCCAGCGCGTGGACTCAATTGATAGCCAGATTCGCCCGGCGGCGAGGGTGATGAAAGCAATTTCGGTGTAGCTCGTACCGCAAGCGCCTCTTTGCGCTGCAAGAACGGTCTCGGCCCTCAGCAACCAAGTTCTCGATCTTACCTTGATCCAGAGGTACGGACGTTGTGATCGCGGCCACTTGGGGTGGGGCGGTGTCGCCCAGGTGCTCGGTAGTCGCCCCCAGGCAAGGAAAGCCGAGCTCGCATCGAGATGAAGTTGCCACGGGCAGTTTGGGGTTGAAGCCTTGAGGATGTGCGGTCCTGCCAAATGCGTCAGAGCGCGCCCAAGTCAACTACCAACTTCAGCAATTGATGGAATTGACTGACACATGGCAATCAGCCTCGACGGCCGCCACCGCAATGAACTGCGGATGCAATATGTGAAAAGCTTTGATGCGGTGCTGTGTCGGGAGTGCGCGTCAATGGCGATGGAGTGAAGCGTGGTGAAAGCAAACGCGACGACAAAGTACCTGCAAAGCCGACGCTTTCCGCTCCAGACGATGATCCCTATCTGTGGTTGGAACAGATCGAAGGCGCGCGGGCGCTGAAATTTGTTGAGCGGCAGAATGGCAAGACGCTGCAGGTGTTTGGCGAGCGGGATCGCGACGCGCTGACCTGGATTTACGATCGGATCGGCCGGACAATATTCCCTACGTCCGGCGGCGCGGCAGCTATCTCTACAATCTCTGGAAGGACGCCAACAATCCGCGCGGCCTCTTGCGACGAACCACTCTGGAAGAATTTCGCACGCCAAAGCCGTCATGGGAAGCTCTGCTCGAGATCGATCAGCTCGCGGTTAGCGAAGGCGAAGACCGGCTTCTGAGGGCGACGGTCTGGCCGCAGGGGAGTCATAGACGAACGATTTTGAGCCTATCGCGCGGCGGCAGTGATGCCGTCGCCCTGCGTGAGTTCGATACCGACACGTAGACGTTTGTCGGTGATAGCTTCGTCTTGCCGGAAGCCAAGAGCGCGGTTGAACGGCTCGATCCCGATACGCTGGTGCTGTCGAGCTCTCATAGGCAGGGCATGGCGACGACCTCCGGCTATGCGCGTACAGTGAGGATATGGCGGCGCGGTACGCAGGCGGATCAAGCGCAAGTGATCTTTGAGGTCGTAGCTGATCATGTTGAAGCCGGCTGCAATGTCGAGCGCACCGTCGTGCCGCCACGGCTGTGGTTCGTCGATCAGGTGGACGCCTTCAATTCTGCCACCCATCGCGACTGGCTCGCCATCAGACCGCGCGAGCCCTGATCTGTGGCAGGGCAGACCTATGCCGCGGATACGGTGCTCGTCATCTCTTTGGCCGCTTTCCTTCAAGGCAACCGTCAGTTCGAGGTTCTTTTCGAACCAAGCCCACGCCGGGCGCTGCAGGGGCTCTTTTGGAGTGCCGGTAGGCTTGTGCTTTCCATCCTCAACGAACTGCGGCCGTTCTTCGAGATCTGCTCGCCATCCGATAAAGGGTGGAGCCGCGCGCGACTGCGCGGGATTCCCGACATAGGGATAGTCCAGGTCTGGCCTCTTGATAGCGACCCATCCGAACGCAATGGCGACCTGCTCGTCGATAGCCAGGATCCGCTCACGCCAGCTTCGCTTATGCTGATCGAGAATAATGTCGGCAGTCCGACCGTGCTCAAGCAGGCGCCGAAGACCTTCACCGTGGATGGGCTGGTGGTCACCCAACATGAGGCCATTTCGATTGATGGCGAGCACATCCCCTACGTACGGACCGGTCCGGCCGGCGAGACGGGCGATGCGCCCGTCCATATGAGCGGCTACGGCGGCTTTGGAATCTCGATGAGGCCGTCCTACAATTCAGCGCTTGGCAAGCTTTGGCTCGAGCGCGGCGGCACCACGGTCCAGGCGCATCTACGCGGCCGTGGCGAGTTCGGCACGCGCTGGCACGATGCCGGCCGTCTCAGTGGCAAGAAATTGTCGCACGACGACTTCGCTGCCGTTGCCGCCGATCTCGTGCGTCGTGGCGTCACGGAGCCGAAGCGGATCGCAGCCCAGGGCGGATCGAACAGCGGCATCCTCATCACCAATATGCTGACGCGCTATCCGGAACGCTTCGGCGCGCTGGTCTACACGATCCCGCTGATCGACATGCGCCGCTACACCAAGCTTCTGGAAGGGGCAAGCTGGATTGCGATATGGGGACCCCGATAAGCTCGACCACTGGGAGTGGCTCAAGACCTATTCCGCGTATCATGCCGCCAAACGCGGCCAAACATACCCGCCGATCCTGATCGCCACCGCGGGCGGGACGATCGTGTTCATCCCGGACACGCGCGCAAGATGGCCGCGAAGCTCCAGGCGATGGGCTACGAGGCCTATTTCTACGAGCCTGCGGCGGGCGGTCATGGTTACGGTCGGGACAATAGGGAGCGGGCCGGGTTCGAGATTGCTGGGCTTTCGATTCCTGAAGAGCAAGATCGGCTGGCTTGACGGCGAGGCTTAGGCGGACCGGCGCTTGTGATCACACAAGCTCCAGCGTGATGGTTGCATGACATTTCAGCGGTAGGGGATTGGAAAGAAGCTTGGTTTGACCAGCCCTTTATGAGCCCTACGCCATCCAGCGGCATGGGGGGCAGCTTTTCCATTTCTAGCGTTTCAACGTTCGCGTGCAGAATACGATTGCGCAGCCGCCAATTTCGGGGCCGCAACCTCAACAACGATCATGGCGAGCTGGCTTGCCTGAGCTAGGCGCCGGTTCGCCCCACACGAAGGAGAAACGAGATGAATCAGCGGGATGTGGCCGAAGTCAACCTTCACGACCTACAGGTCTCAGATCCGCTGATTGGGAAATGCCAGCACTTGGTGAGGGAAGTGGCGATTCCCTACCAATGGAACGCGCTCAACGACCGCAATCCGCAAGCGACACCGAGCCACGCGGTAGAAAACTTCCGTATTGCCGCCGGACGTGCGAAGGGGGAGTTCTACGGCACGGTTTTTCAGGACAGTGATGTCGCAAAATGGCTAGAGGCGGCTGCTTGGTCGCTGTGCCAGACACCCAATCCGGACCTGGACAAAGCCGCCGATGAGCTGATTGAATTGATTGCGGCCGCCCAATGCGGCGACGACTATCTCAACACCTATTTCATGCTAAAGGCGCCTCAGGAGCGCTGGAGCAACCTAGCCGAATGCCATGAGCTTTACTGTGCCGGCCACTTGATTGAAGCGGGCATCGCTTTCTTTCTGGCTACTGGCAAACGACGCCTGCTGGACGTCGTTTGCAGACTTGCTGACCACCTCGCCACAGTTTTCGGCCCGGAGCGCGATCAGCTACACGGCTATGATGGCCATCCAGAAATTGAACTTGCATTGACGCGCCTCTACGAAGTGACGCAGGAGCAGCGATATCTGACGCTAGCCAATTATTTCGTGGAGCAACGGGGCACCGAGCCGCACTTCTATGACATTGAACACGAGAAACGCCGGCAATCCTGCGACGTCAAATCACATGGCATGCCCTGGACGGTGAAAAATAAGGCCTATAGCCAGGCGCGCACCTGCCAATTTCGGAACAGCGGACTGCAACCGGGCATGCGGTGCGTTTTGTATACCTCATGACTGCCGTCGCTCATCTCGCGCGTCTGCGTCAGAACGAGCAGCAACGCCAGGCTTGCCTGCGGCTATGGCAAAACATAGTGCAGCGCCAGATCTATATCACTGGGGGTATCGGCTCGCAAAGCTTCGGCGAAGCGTTCAGCAGCGATTACGATCTGCCGAACGTATCGCGTACGCGGAAAGTTGCGCGTCGATTGGGCTGATGATGTTGGCGCGCCGTATGCTGGAGATGGAAGTGGACAGTCGCTATGCCGACGTGATGGAGCGCGCGCTCTATAATACGGTTCTGGGCAGTATCGCTTTCGATGGGCGTCACTATTTCTATGTTAACCCGCTCGAAGTTCATCCCAAAACGCTGCGGTCCAATGGCATCTACAATCATGTCAGGCCGGTGCGGCAACGCTGGTTTGGCTGCGCGTGCTGTCCGCCGAACATCGCACGCCTTTTCACATCGATTGGTCATTACATCTATACGCCATGCTCCGACGCGCTCTACATCAATCTCTACATTGGCAATAGCGTGGCATTATCGGTTGGCGGGCATACGCCTGCGGTTGCTCATGAGCGGCAACTATCCTTGGAGGGACGAGGTGGAAATCGCCGTGGAATCTGCACAGCCGATCGCCCACACGCTCGCCCTGCGCCTGCCGGAATGGTGCAGCGCGCCGGCGGTGAGCCTGAACGGCGAACCTGTCCATTGCGAGTCGCGTAAGGGCTATTTGCACATTCACCGCACGTGGCGGCAGGGAGATCGCGTCAAACTATCGCTGCCGATGCAAGTACGCCGCGTATACGGTCATCCGCAACTTCGCAATTTGGCCGGCAAGGTGGCTATCCAGCGCGGCCCTTTGATGTATTGTGTGGAAGAAGCCGACAACGGGCCCGAGTTACACAACCTTTGGCTTCCTGCAGAAAGCCGGTTTTCGCTTGTCGAAGGTACTGGTCTCTTCGACAAGATTTTGCTGCAGGCTGATGGGTCCCGGTTGCAACACACGCATTCTGAAGAAACGGCACTTTGTCAGTACGACAAAGTGCCTGGACAGCTACAACCGCAGCGGCTGACATTCATTCCATGGTTCAGCTGGGCTAACCGCGGCGAAGGCGAAATGCGGATTTGGATTAAGGAGCGCTGACGCCGATGGCTGAGTGGCGCGTCCGTGAAGTTAATGCGTCGCCCGTGAAGTGCCCTTTAGGCCTTGATCGCGGATTCAATTTCCTAGCAACAACGGTTTTGAGATTGCAAGCTTTTGCGGCTTGAGGCCTCGGAAGCTTGCAAATTTGATCTTGAAGATAGAACCAAGCCGCTGGCGCGCATTGAATTTTTGCTGGAGTGGGAGTGGTGCTAACAACCAACAATCTTCTTGCCATCGGCAGGCGGCGCTTGGAATGAATAGAACCGTGCAGTCGGATGAACAATGAGAACCACCAACGACATCGCTTCATCCAAGGGACGTGCCGCGGCGCCGCTCTGCAATTCCCTCGTTGAAGGCCGTTACCGGGCTTCTCGCGCCAGGGTTGTCACGGATGGCCTTTCCGCCACGCCTAACCCATTGACAGCACATACCCTCGACAACCTACCCCAACTAGCAACATCCCTGCCGCGTCGCGCCGTTGTGCATGCGTTTGAGCCTGGCGATCGTCTAAGATCATCGGTTTTCAATTTCGCCGGCTCGGGCGTGGCAGCGGCTCGTTCAATCCGGCTTCTATGAGCACGCGCCACCGCGCCCGGCTCCCGCCTGCCACGCGACCTCACAGAACCCTCAAGATCCCGAATCGATTTTTCGACGATTGAGAGGAAGTCGGCTTTTGGAGGGCCGACCATGGGGAACGCGACGCCGGATTGCGAAGACGAGCTCGAGCCTTGGCTGAAGCCATTCCTGGATCGCTTGGGTCATAAGGCGCGGCGACAGATGTGTCCGCGTTACATTGCCGGGTTGATCGGCCCTGGTGAGCGCAAAAACATTCAACCGATGGCGTAACGCTCTGCAGCGCGCGAATACGATCAGCTGCACCATTTCATCGCTGATGGCGTCTGGGATGCGAAGCCGTTAGAGACAGAGCTGCTCAATCAGGCCGACCGGCTCGTCGGCGGCGATGATGCGGTGCCGGTTATCGACGACACCGCGCTGACGAAGAGGGGCGAACACTCGGTCAGTGTCGCGGCTCAATATGCCTCGGGCGTTGGCAAAATGGCAATTGCCCAACGTTGGCGTCGCTGACGCTTGTGCGCGGTGAAGTACCAGCGATGATCGCATTGCGTCTCTTCCTACCCGAGAGTTGGACCAGCGATACCGCAAGTTTGAAGCGCGGCGGCGTACCAGTCGAATACCGAACCCCACGATCCAAGCTTTTGGCCGAGATTGATCGCGCGATGGTAGCCGGCGTGCGGTTCGGTTCCGCTGGCCGATACAGGATACAGCCTCAGTGCGCCGTTTCGGCAAGGGGGCACGACGCGGGCTGGCCTGGGCCGATGGCATCCCTCGTCACCTGAAGGTGGACCCGGTCGGCGTCAAGCTGATCTGGCCGCTCGCAATGCGAGGGCGTCCCCGCAAGCGGTCCATTCCGGACATCCTGTCGCGCCCGCCGAAGACATGCTCGCGTGATCAAGCCCGAACTCCTCTTTCAACTGCTGATGCGCCTGGATCGGACGCCCACGCGTTCGGCACGCTCGACTTCCAGATAACTGAAAGCAGGCGCGCCACCCCGGCCGATTCGACCACAGGCGATAGCTCGTCAGGACTGCGAAGATTGATGGCTGGAATCCGAGGGGCAAAGAGTTCGAGAGTCCGCCATCATCTCGGGCGTATCGGAGCTGACCCTTGCTTTCTTGATGCGCGGACCATCTTGCGGTGCGTCAGCCGTGTTCGGATTATCTACGATGGCTGTCCGATAGTCAGCTAGATTGCCGCCCAGAAACAAGACCTCGGTCTCCTCGGTCGGTATTCCCCTCACCCAATCTCGCAGCTCCTCATCTCCGGGAGCATGCCCACGCTCTAAAATATCGTTGATTTTTTTGATCGGCCAAGCGGTGACGCTTGGTACCGTGTAGGTGTGCAGCTTCTTAGCATTCTTTGCAATCGCCTTCGCGCCATTCTCACTGTCGTCCTTTGAAAGGAGCAGTCGTGAGGGGTCCTGGCACAATGACACAAAAGGACTCTCTCTAAGGCCTTTGGTATGCCATGCAGCGAGGCGCGCCATATCAATTTCGTCCTCTCTTTCGTCGTCCGAGCAGATAGCAGCCTTTGAAACATGCGGGGTCGCGTGAGCACGCAAATCCGCTAAGGAACGCACATGCGCGATGGCACTCACCTCCTCCTCTAGGAGGGGCTCGCAATCGATGTCCTCGTTCTGAAAACGGTGCAGCGGCAGATACGATGATGCCACCACGTCGTCGAAGATGCGGTCGCCGTCAACACTGCCGGCACAAGATCCGGTGGTTCGTGGCCACTGTACTGCTCGCTGCGCAGCGAGTTTGATCTCGTTCTTTAGCGCCTTAACGTTCGCTCCGGTTAGCGATCCGGCAAGTTCGGCGCGCCCCCTGACAAAGGAAGCGGCCGGGCACCGCTCGCTTTCCTGGATAGCGCACGCTCTCAGAGTGCCTTTCGTCATGGTCGAGGGTGATCCAATCCCGGAATCCATCAAAGCGACAGCTGAATCCGATGTTCGGTGGATTGGCCGCAACTCACTCAGCTGCTGCTCAAAGTTCGCTTGATCCGGGGACGGGTGTGCTGGTGAGCTGGTTTGTGCGCTCAGGTCGCCCGGCTGTTGCTGCGCCCGCTGCCGCTGCCGCAGGAGATCGTCAGCTTCAATGGAGTCTTTTGCGGTGTTGGGTGGATCGATATTCATCTGTTCCCCTCCAGCATGGGTCATTTCAGGCTTTCGAGAAGCTGACGAGTCAGGAAGGAATGCGACCGACGCCCAACTTTTCGGGCGCTTCCCCGCTCGGCTGCCGTCGCTGCGGAGGAGATCCGTGCGCCGGATCCCTTGGTCGCTCTCCTCTGACGAAGCGTGCGGCAATTCCTCGAGCAGCTGCTCAAAGCTCGCTTGCGAGCTCGCGTCGTCCGACTCTTGACCCGGCGGAATCTCGGCATTCTGCGGAGCCGATCCTGATAGTGATGGGTTCACCTGCCGAGGATTGAAGTGCGAGCCGTCCATACCGTTCTCCATTCGAAATCAAGCTGCAGATCTATGCAGCCCAGCTCAGATCTGGCGCAAGCAGCACAGAGGCCCGCAAGTTTGAGACACGAATCATGTGAACCTCGGAAAGAGCAACTTGCGCCCTAGTAAACAGGCGACAATCGCGTCCCGATCTCCGGGCTCAATGTAGGAGATCTAGCTTTCGGCAAGCTGACGAAACCATGCACCCTAAAGGCCCGTTCTTGGGGGCCGTCGCTACGGTGACGCTCCTGCGGCTGCTTCTTTTTTCCAGGTGTCGCTTTCGCGAGAGATTCGGTCTGCGCGGCGGTTTCTGATCCAGCGGGTTTGCGCCGGGCCGCCATAATCCTATCGCTGCTCGAATCCAGCCAATGTAAGCCGCCTACAGTGAGGGGGTGGGCGGCTTCGTCGTGAGGTTGATAGCTTGCGACAGAGGCTCGCGGCGCCCGTCGCGGAGACCGTCGAAGTTACCTCCGTGGCGGCGACAAGCGAGACATACGTCCCGCCTAGAGCGGGGACGTCATGTTCTTTGCGGTTTGCTATCGAGCTCTGAACATGACCGAAATCGAGATTAGGAAGAATCGGCGGAACGCGGCCAGAGTTATTGACCTTCAGCAGCTTCGACTGGCCGTTGCTGCTTGCGACTACGGAAGCTTTGGACGCGCCGCCGAAGTGCTTTCGATCAAGCACACGGTGCTGAGCCGTTCCGTCGGTCAGCTTGAGCATCTGGTTGGGACTTCGCTGTTCGACCGCTCGAGCGGGGGGATCAAGCCCACTCTCGCTGGCCGAGCAGTTCTGCGAATTGCCCGTTTGATTTTGGAACAAGTCGATGCGCTCGTCGACACGGGAGTATCCAATGGACGCGGCGAATCCGGTCTCCTTACCATTGGCTTCTGCACATCCATTTCGACCGGGAATTTGCGGGCGACGATAGGTGAGCTCAAGAAGCTGCTACCACGGCTCGAATTGGCAACGATGGAACGCTCTCGCTTCGGTCTGATGACTGCCCTCCGTAACGGAACGGTCGACGTTGTCGTTAGCCCTGGACGTCTACCTTCAAAAGACACCAGATCACTACTGCTCTGGAGCGAACGCATTCTGATCTCGCTGCCGCAGGATCACTGCCTGGCGGCACGCGAGATCATCTATTGGACCGATTTGCGTAAACGAAAAGATCCTTCTAAGTGAGTATGATCCCGGACGAGAGCTCGAGGATCTCTTGATTTCGAAGCTCGTTCTACCTGACGATCGCCCCGCCGTAGAGCGCCATGACGTAAGCCTTGGCATCATCAAGAGTCTGACGAGTATGGGCATGGGGCTCAGTCTAGTGATGGAATCGGATATTGGTGCAAGTTTCGCTGGCCTTGTGTACCGGGAGTTGCAGGACGGAGCGGAGCCAAGCCGGGTGGACTTCTACGCGCATTGGCGCGACGACAATGAGAACCCGGCTCTGAAGCGTTTCCTCAATCTGTTGGCAGAACGCTAGGGCTGCGGGAAGCTGCCGCAGATAGGAGGTCGGCGCCCGGCGTTGTTCTCAAGCGTCCCGTTGGCTCAAGCGGTCCGTTCAAAGAGCACGCCGAACTGCCCACGGATATCACCGACGATGACGGTTCGAAGAAGGCGAGCCGCCCTAAGCTCGCCGGCCACGAGCCGCGGAAGCAGCATGCAAAGCGGAGCAATGATCCGGCAGCCGACCGGAAGGCCGCACTCGCTTTTGAGAAGGAACAGAAGCGACGCGAGCGCGAGGATGCAAAGGAAGAGGCGGCTCGGCAGAAGAAGCGCGAGCGACGGCAGCACGCCATCGACAAAGCGCAAGCCGCCTTGGACGCAGCTCGTCAGAAGCACGAAAAGAATGCTGCCGACATTCGAGCTGAGGTCGAGGTTCTCGAGGCGCGAGCGCAAGCCGAAGAGGCGCGTTGGGATAAGGAGAAGGCGCGGCTGGAAGCTTCGTTGCGACGCGCGCGAGGGTACCAGCATACGCGGTTTGCGAGCCAGCATCTGTTCGAGCCACGAACCCTTCGGCGCGCCCGGTTTGCTTGCCTGCTGACAACGGCGCTACTGCCGATGATGAGTAGGCGCCTGAGCGTGCGTTCGCCCATCTTGGATGTCACGCCGAGCTTCTGCTTGCCGTCCGTCGATCTTTGAAGGGGCGTGAGACCGAGCCAGGCCGCGAAGTCACGACCTTTGGCAAAAGTCTCGGCCGGCGGTGCTAGAGCGGCGATCGCGGTGGCGGAGATCGGGCCGATGCCAGGAACGGTCATCAGCCTGCGCGATACTTCGTCCTCGCGAGCGCGTCGCGCGATCTCCTTGTCGAGACCCGCGATCTTGCCGTTGAGGCCGGCGAACAGGTCCAACATCACTCGGAACATGGTGCGGGCCGCTTCGGGAAGCGAACTGGCCATCGCTTCCTCCTCGATCAGATCGGCAAGCGTCGCCACATGCGACGGCCCCTTGGGTGCAATCCAACCATATTCAGTGAGGTGACCCCGGATCGCGTTGATGAGCTGGGTTCGCTGCCGCACTAACAGATCACGGGTCCGAAACACCAGACCCGCCGCCTGTTGCTGTTCGCTCTTCACGGCCACGAACCGCATGCTCGGCCGCTGCGCCGCTTCGCAGATCGCCTCGGCATCGATCGCGTCGTTCTTTTGCCGCTTCACGAACGGTTTTACATAGGCGGGCGGGATCAGCCGAACTTCATGGCCAAGCTGGGTGAGCTGACGCGCCCAGTGATGGGCTCCGCCACATGCCTTTAAAGCTACCGTGCAACGCGGCTGGGCTGCGAAGAAATCCAAGAGCTTTCCTCGGCTGATCCGTTTGCTGAATACAGCCCGTCCTTTCCCGTCCGCTCCATGAACGTGGAAAACATGCTTAGCGATATCCAGACCGATTGTGCTAACCTGCAACACGGACGCCTCCCTTAAGTGGTGCTAAACACCTCCACTTTGGCACATCGATGCCGTCGGCGGGGCGTCCACCCCATCATAAATCTTCGTCGATGTCCGCTTCGCCCGATACCGACCGCTTATCGGCCACACGGCTCCGAGGGCTTTAGCCACTTCAGCACGTCCTCAGTGTCGAACTCGAACTGCTTGCCCCGACCACCATGAGATTTGACCGGCATTCCGTTCTCGACCCATGCGGAAATCGTCGGCAGCGAATAGCCGAAGATGTCCGCAAGCTCTTGCCGGTTGACGACCTTGCCCATTATTCGTCGATCTCGACGCCCATAGCGGTCAGTTCGGTGTCGATGGCCGCGATGCGCCGATTAAGCTCGGCGACAACGGCGGCCTTGACCGCTGCGACCATCTCGGCGTCCTGATACGTGCCCCTGATCGTCACGCCGAGACCATCGCCGTGATCTGCAATGCGGCGCGCTCCGCACAGCTCGTCGCGTCGCTTCAGAAGGCGCTCGAAGTCGCATGCCTGGGACAGCTTCATGCGAGCCCCCGATCCGCCCGAGCAGCGAGATCAGCGACGACGATGTCCATCTGGCGGAAGGTGGACGCCATGTCGCCTTGGTAGTTGAGGACCGACCGATGCGCCTTGACTTCAAGCTCGGCCTTCTCGGTGAAATGATCCTGCGGGATAAGGCCGGGGCGGACGATCTCGATGACCCATCCACCCATGCGGTCGATGGCTTCGCCCTCATTGGCGTGCCTCACATCCTCGAAGACGACGCGCTTCGGGGTCTCGATGTAGAGTTTGTCGGTCTCGGTGCCGATCCAGAAGTCCGAACCCATATGGTCGCGGCCCCAAAGACCACCGAGCCCTTCCATCGCGTGTCGGGGCGACCGGCCACCCAGCCAGGGCGTCGGCTTCTCTTTCAGATCGCCCTCGATCATGCGCTCGATGGTGGCTTCGTCGCAGTGCCGATACTCGAGTGTTCGCGAACCTCTTGCTCGCCTCGGCCAATATTTCCTCATCATGATAGCGACCGGAAATGTGTGTCAGAATGAGCAGCCTGACGCCCGTCGTTGCCGCGAGCGTGGCGGCTTCGGCCGCGGTAAGATGCCCGTAATCGCGGGCGATGGACGCATCGCGTTGGAGAAAAGTCGCCTCGATCACCAGCACGTCGGCATCGCCAACGTGCTCAGCCAGGCCATCGACAGTCTCGGTATCGCCAACGATGACAAGCTTCTTGCGTCCCTCCGGCGGCCCGAGGACGTCTTCGGGATCGATCGTCTTGCCATCCGCGAGTGTAACGGGCCTTCCTTCCGCCAGCTCCTTGCGCACGGGACCGTCCGGCACCCCGAGGGCCGAAAGGCGGTCTGGCCGAAGATGGCGACGGACCTTACTTTCGAAGGAAAACCCGAAGCTGTCTGTGTCGCGGTGGGGGATCGGAAAGCACCCGATCGTGAAGGCGCCGGCGTCGAGAACCTGGCCGGTCGCCAGCGGAACGAGATCTAGCGGAACGGGCGCACGCCCTTCTCCCCACAAGCCCGCGAGCATCTGGACGACGACGTCGAGGGTAGCGAAGGTAGGCGCGCAGCATGTCCTTCAGCGCGCCAGCGAACCGGCCGCGCACAAACCCGTGGCGCTCGATGAGATGGCGGGCCACGGTGGTCTTGCCGGACCCGATAAAGCCCTTGAGGCCGATAACGATCATGAAAGGAAGGCTCCGATTGGATCTATACGGTCTCAATCGGTATTGTTTCTTTCGAGCGCGTTTCGGTATCCCCTCAGTCCGCCGGACGACGCCGGACCAAAATATCAATTTCGCCCGTCAAAAATCGCCAGTTCGATGTTTTCCGGGTCCGCCTGGGGCCCCCATCCTGCAACCGACCCGAGAACAGAAAGCGCCTTTTGAAATTTTGTATCTAGCGATATCGGGCGGTCGCGCGTCACCCGCATGGGGAAGGGCCCTGGCAGGACCCAAAGTGTTACAACTCTGCGAGATGCTCGAAGCCGGCAAGAGGTGCGAAGAGCTAGATCATGGATGCTGATCCCGAGCGATGTCGGTTCCGAGGTTGGCGGGTGCGAACGCTGCGTGACCATGGCCACGTCAGGTTCTCGACAGCTTCCCACAGTAGGAGACCTGCTCAGGTAATCTTGAACGTGAGGCTAACGTGGACCCGCAAGACTTTGATCCATTTAATGTGGCAGCTTCGTCGCAGGTGCAGCACGCCGCTTCGGAAGAGCCGCAGACGGGCCAGGCCCGCCAATTTGAGCAGCACTTGGCCCAGGCAAGCCAGGCCGCTCCCGTTGCCAGCAGGCCCTCCAGCTATCCACATCTGTCTACAAAAGACCGGAACTTTATCGATAGCGTGATCACTCAATATGCGGCTCAGAAAAAGCCAAAACCTGAAACGGTTAGAGGCTATACTCAGGCACTTCGTCGACTTGGGAATGATCTCCGCGCTCGCGGCCAGACGACCGATCTAGCAAACCACAAGTCCCTGCTCGAGCACGCAACTACTTTCTTTCCGAAAGACAACAAAATGAAGAAAGCGGTGGCCGTCCTTCGTGCGTATCATGGCACCAGTCATTTAGTTTCTCGCGAGGAACCGCGCGCGCTCTCCTCAGGGAAAGACGCATCTAACGATGTCCAACAATCCCTTGGCGAAAGGACGGATGCACGCGCCAGGAGCAATCTCCTGCCAAGCGAAGGGGTCCTTATCAATCATGAGCATGACGCGGCTCAATCGAGAGCAGCGAAGAGACAGAGGGCGCTGCCCGATCTTGAAGAGGTTGTGATATACCGACAGTCAAGCGCGAACGCCGCTTCAGCAGAAAGTAGCGGTGCACCGCGGGTTGCAGCAACAGGCGTCATAGTCCGAGGGCATCCGGATAAGCGGCCTCTTTATTCCGAGGATGCTGCTGTCGTCCTGAAGCTTGAGCACGCCCTCATAGAGGGCGGCATGAGCAGCCAAGGGGCGCATGAGCATGGAAGCCGCCTCATTAACTATAGCCGTTGGCTGTTCAAAGATAACCGACCGGGCATTGTTGCTCGGCTGGACAGCAAGTCGCTGATCGACGATGGTGCCATACACAAATACCCCGGAGGGAATACTGCGAAACTCCTTAGATCCTTAGAGTATTTCCGCACCTTGCGGGCGACGGGAGTGGTCGTGCCCAAGAAACCCGGCGGCCCTCGCGCTGAGCTTAATCCTTCCCCCCAGAACGTCGCCCTCATCAATCCCGAAACCGCGGCGCTGATGGAACCGCGGCGCATCGACGACGCCGCTGCGCAGCACAGCGTGCCGCACCAAGCGGGTACTCGGCTAGAGGAGCTTCAGGAAGAACAGGACGGTCACCCCGCCGTATCGGCTTTCATGCAGGCGCAAGCCGCATTCCGTTTAGAGCAGCTCCCGCAGGGAGAGCTTCAGCGACTGGAAAAACAATTGCATGACGAGCGTCACGGACTAGGAGACAATCATTCTGCTCTGTCGTTTTCCATCGATTCGGAAGACCTTACTTTGGATCCCGAGCTGTTCTCTCTAGAGGACCTTCTGCGACCGCTTGATGACGAGCCAGCAGAGGAGCTTCAGGAAAGGCGAGATGAACACTCCGCCCCGTCGGCTTTCATTCAAGCGCAAGCCGCATTCCATTCAGAGCAGCTCCCTCAGGGAGAGCTTCGGCGAGTGCTGGATCATCTGGATGATGAAGCCATGCCGTCAGCAGTCTCCGACCCTTCAGAGGAGCTTCAGCGACTGGAAAAAGAGTTGCATGACGAGCTTCACGGACTAGGAGACAATCATCCTGCTCTGTCGTTCTCCATCGATCCGGAAGAGTTTACTTTTGATCCCGAGCAGTTCTCTCCAGGGGAGCTTCGGCGACTGCTTGATGCCGAATCCGCAGAGGAGCTTCACGAAAGGCGAGATGATCACCCCGCCCCGTCGGCTTTCATTCAGGCGCAAGCCGCATTCCATTCAGAGCAGCTCCCTCAGGGAGAGCTTCGGCGAGTGCTGGATCATCTGGATGATGAAGCCATGCCGTCAGCAGTCTCCGACCCTTCAGAGGAGCTTCAGCGACTGGAAA
>NZ_JBUYEN020000080.1:0-20811 GCF_055229415.2 Bradyrhizobium sp. Leo114
CCATCAGGTGGCGGTCTTGCACCGACCCCGTACAGAAGCGAGACCCCGGCGAGCGGATGACGCAAAAAGGGATTGACTGAGCAAGGCCCGTTACAGAAGGGTGGGCAAAGCGAAGCGTGCCCACCTTTCTTGCGTGGCCCGTGGATGGTGGGCACGCTGCGCTTTGCCCGCCCTACGGACTACAGGCCGGCGCAGGCCTACTCAGCCAGATCCTCTTCGAGGATCGCCATCTGGAATTGGAACGAGCGATCGTCGTCTTCATCGTCGACGAAGAGGACGCCGACGAACTCCTCGCCGATATAGACTTCGGCGGAGTCGTCTTTCTTGGGCCGCGGCACGACGCGGATCTTCGGATTACCGAAGACGCGTTTGAGATATGCGTCAAGTTTCCTGACTTCCTGAACGTCCACGGGCGGTCTCCAATCGGATCGATGATTTGGGACGGAGTTTTAGGACGGGACGGCGGCAATCGCCAGAGCCTTTTCGGCTCTGGCACAATCTAATATTTGCAATCGAAACGATCGCGAAACACGAGTGAAATCAAAGCCCGATCGCGTTGAGCATCTGGTCCATGGTGCGCGACGGCTCGGCGCAGCCGGCCTCCCCCACGATCTTCGCCGGTACGCCCGCGACCGTGACGTTGTGCGGTACCGGCTTGACGACGACAGAGCCCGCGGCGATGCGCGCGCAATGACCAACCTCGATATTGCCGAGGATCTTGGCGCCGGCGCCGATCATCACGCCATGGCGAATCTTCGGATGGCGATCCTCGTTCTCCTTGCCGGTGCCGCCGAGGGTGACGCCATGCAGGATCGAAACGTCATCGTCGATCACGGCGGTCTCGCCGCAGACAAAACCGGTAGCGTGGTCGAGGAAGATACCGCGGCCAATCTTGGCGGCTGGATTGATGTCGGTCTGGAAGACTTCCGACGAGCGGCTCTGCAGATAAGAAGCAAAATCCTTGCGGCCCTTCAGATGGAGCCAGTGTGCGAGCCGATGCGTCTGCAGCGCATGGAAGCCCTTGAAGTAGAGCAAGGGGTCGATGAAGCGCGAGGTCGCGGGATCGCGGTCGTAGACGGCGACGAGATCGGCGCGGAAGGCGTTGCCGATATCGGGCTCATCACGCAACGCCTCGTCATAGGTCTGGCGGATCAGATCGCCCGACAGCGCCGAATGGTCGAGCCGCTCGGCCAGCCGATGCACGATCGAATCTTCCAGGCGCTCGTGATGCAGCACCGCGGAATAGATGAAGGTGGCAAGCTCCGGCTCGCGGCGAACGATCTCCTCGGCCTCGCTCCTGATCCGGTCCCAGATCGGATCGAGCGCGGCGAGCTTGCCGCCTTGCGGATTGACCTGATGCACTGCCATGGCTGGCCTCGCGTGATCTTTGCAGAGCATGATCTTCTTGGAGAACCGGTCCCCACTTTTCCGGATCATGCCCCAGTTTCGGTGTGCGCTATAGCACGGTTGAGCGACGCTTGTCCCGGTGCGGTTCGGCAAAGGATAAGCCTCGCTTAACCGCTATGCGGAGGCGTCACATCCAATTGGTCGGCATTTGCCGGAAATCAAGCAGCCTTAAGTTCGATTTCCGTAGAAGAACATTCTCCTGGCGTAGAAGATCATTCTCTTTGCGACAGGAAGTCGATCACGCCGGTCTTGTAGACCTTGTCGCCCACCGCCCGCATGTGATCGCGGTTCGGGATCGCAAGCACTTGCGACTGCGGGATAACGCGGCCGAGCGCTTCGGCCGAGCCCGCGATCTCGTCATTGCTGCCGACCGCGATCAGGACGGGCACGTCGATGTCGGCGGCCTCCTGCCGTGTCATCAGCCGCCTCGAGCCGCGCAGGCAGGCGGCGAGCGCAGAGCGGTCGGAGCGGGTCTGATCGGCAAAGGCACGGAAGGTGCGACCGACCGGATCGGTGACATCCTCCAGCGAGGGCGCCTCCAGCGCGACAGCGACATTCTCCCCGGGACCGCCGCCCTCGATCAGGCCGATGCCGATGCCGCCGAGAATTGCCGAGCGCAACCGCTGCGGCTCGTTGTGCGCCAGTACCGCCGTCATCCGCGAGCCCAGCGAATAACCCATGATATCCGCGCGCGGGATGCCGAGATGATCCATCAGCGCGATCACGTCGCTTGCCATGACGGCGATGTCGTACTCTGCGGGATCGTAGAGCTTGGCGGACTCGCCGTGGCCGCGATTGTCGAGCGCGATCACGCGGCGGCCATCCTTGCGCAGTTCCGAGACCCAGCCGGGATAGACCCAGTTCACGTTCTTGCTCGAGGCAAAGCCGTGCACGAGGAAAATCGGATCGCCCTCGCCTTCGTCGAGATAGGCGATCTCAACAGCGCCGTGATGAAAACTCGGCATCGCGCCTTCCGTTGTTTGAGGGATTTTCTTGGATTGACGACCGGCGAACGATCGCAGAGCTTAGCGGCAGGCGGTAGCGCCCGCCACCGCAGCCTCGGATGGCGCTTGTGCCATCGCGAGTTGTTTCCGCAAGCGCCGCGCCTTGCTCCGGCGCAGCCATGCCAGCGTCAGGCGTTCGGTGGTTGCCTTGATTGAGGACAGGAAGCCGAACAGCGTCAGCAGCGCGCCGAACAGCCACATAGTGAGGTTGAAGGCGCCGGCGGCAAGCAGCAGCGCGCCGCGGCCGAACAGTTTCAGGATCGCGCCGGTCTGGCTGCCCTTCGCTTCCGCGAGCCGCGCGGCGCGCGCGATATCCTTCGGTCCCTCCGCGATCTTGAGCGTCTCCAGCGCGCCGCGGGTGCCGGCTTTTTCGCCGATGCGCCCGACATCCTTAGCAAGGCGAACCAGAGCCCCGGCCTTTTCCACGCGGAACGCCGCCTTGATCGCGGTCATGGTCTGGCCCGGACGGAGCGCCGAAGCCGAGGCCACCGCCTCCTGCAGCATCGGCGCATCCACGACCTGGCGCGCCGAGCGGCCGGCCCAAGCCGAGAGCCCCTCGCTGATCCGGCCGACCTTGCGCGCATCCTTCACCAGCGACAGCCCGGCGCGCACCGGCGCGACACCGCCGACGGAAACATAGGTCGCAGCCGTCACTGCAAGGCCGGCGGCGGCGAGGCCAAGAATGAGATGATCGGTCTCCTCGCCCATCGCCAGATGCTTGCCTTCGCGCACGACATCCCTGACATCGCCGAAAACAAAAAGATCACCCGCGACCGTGCCGGACAGGCTGGCGAGATCGTCCGCGGTGCCGGTGACGAGACCCGTGGCAAAGCGCTTGGCGACATGCGAGGTCGAGCTCGCTTCCGCAACCGCATCGTTCACGCGCGTGGTCAGTCCATCGCTGATTGCGACATTCTTCTCACGCGCGAGTTCGAGAAAGCTGTTGGCGAGATCGGCGTCATCAGCAGCCAGCGCCTGTTCGATATTCTGCTCGATCAGGCGCTCGTCATTCCGTAAAGCAGAACTGATCTGCAGGTCGGCCAATTGCGCCGGCTCGTCCTGTGCGGCCAGCATGGCATACGCGTCGCTGGCATACGGCCACAGGGCGACGCCGGCGGCGATGCTCACCAGCATCCCTGCCACCCCTATACTGACCCGCGCTCGCTTCATTCGATAAAACCCAGGGTTTTGCTCAACTTGGAAATAGTGTGCCGTTTTTAAGACACAACAGCCCCGACGAAAGAAGGGCTTCTCTCCGACGACAAGATTGTGTCGAATTTGCATGAGCAAATGGATGGTCGGGGCTCTAGGAATCAACTCCACCCGCCAGTATGGTGCCGGGCATTTCGCAGTGCCGCATCGCGTTAATTGCGTCCGTCCGTTATTGCCATCCCAAGGTGAAGATATGTCCGACCACGTCGTCCCGCACTTCCATAACGATGCCGGAGTCTCGGTGATCGAGATCGGCTCGCAGGAGTTCATGTGCGTGGGCGCGAACCCGCCGTTCGACCATCCGCATGTGTTCCTCGATCTCGGCAATGACAACGAGATCATCTGCCCCTACTGCTCGACGCTGTATCGCTTCGCGCCCGATCTCGCGGCCGGCGAGGCGCGCCCGCCCGAATGCGTGCTGAAGGACAAAGTCGCCTGACTGCTCATGGCTGATTGATCCGTGGCGATCACGCGCACCGTTGTCGTCGCTGGTGCCGGGATCGGAGGACTGACAGCTTCGCTGGCGCTCGCGGCGAAGGGCTTTCGTGTCGTCATCCTGGAAAAGGCGCCGCGGCTGGAGGAAGTCGGCGCGGGCCTGCAGCTTTCACCCAATGCCAGCAGCGTCCTGGTCGGTCTCGGCCTCGAACCGCGGCTTGCGCCGCGCGCGGTGACGCCGGAAGCGATCAGCGTTCTCAGCGCGCGCGCGGGCGGCGAGATCGCCCGCCTGCCGCTCGGCGAGGCCGCGAGCACGCGCGCCGGCTCACCCTATTGGGTGGTGCATCGCGCCGATTTGCAAGGAGCGCTGCAGGCAGGGGTTGAGGATCATCCCGACATCGAACTCCGCCTGGGCTGGCAGTTCGAGGATGTCGCCGACCACGCCAGAGGACTGACGGTGGCCGCGCGCTGCGGCGGCGCGCGGCAGCATGAGCTGGCGGCGGCGCTGATCGGCGCCGACGGCATCTGGTCGTCCGTGCGCAGCCGCCTGTTCCCGGAACTGCATCCACGGTTTTCCGGGCTGATCGCCTGGCGCGGCACGCTCGATGCGAAGGCGCTGCCGCGCGAATCCGCCTCGCCGCGGGTGCAGCTCTGGATGGGATCGAACGCGCATCTGGTCGCCTATCCGATCGCCGCAGCACGACGGATCAATGTGGTCGCGATCGTGCCGGGAACCTGGAACCGGCCGGGCTGGAGCGAGGCCGGCGATGCGGGCGAGATCAAGAACGCGTTCTCCGCCGATTGGCCCGACAACGCGCGGACGCTGATCGGCGCGGTCGAGGAATGGCGGCGCTGGGCGCTGTTCACGATGCCCGAGGTCAGCGAATGGAGCGCGGGCGCGGTCGCCCTGCTCGGCGACGCCGTGCATGGGATGCTGCCCTTTGCCGCGCAAGGCGCGGGCATGGCGATCGAGGATGCCGCCGTGCTTGCCAATTGCCTCTCTGGCTGTACCGGCGAGGACATCTCCGGCATTCCCGCTGCGCTGAAGCGGTACACCAGGCTGCGCCGCGGGCGCGTCAATCGGGTGGCGCGCACCGCGCAGCGACAGGGACGCATCTATCACCTCACCGGGCCGATGGCGCTGACGCGCGATCTCGTCATCCGGGCGATGGGTCCGGAGCGAATGCTGGCGCGGCAGGACTGGATCTATGATTGGCGGGCGTGATAGCGCGATTCAGCGCGAACGCGCGCCTCGGGCGGGCGCCGGTGGCACGATCGGCGCCGGCGCCGCCACGATCGTCTCATGGCATCTGTTGCGTCGCCAGTTTTCCTCGGCGAGCTTCTGCTGCGCGCGCACCGCCACGTAATCGTTGCGGTAGGCCACCTCCGCCACCACGGCGCCGCCGACCCCGGTCTCCGCCTTCGACATCAGCCCCTGCAACTCCGCCGCGCGCGACGTCAGCGCCGCGCGCTCCGTCTCGAGTTGCTTGCAGTCGTAAAGATCGTATTTCGCGGGATCGACGAAGGCCGGGCTGAGCGTCTCGCCCATCTGGGCGCAGCCGCAAAGCAGGCCGCCAAGCGCAAGCAGCGCGGCGGTCACGGCCGCGCGCGGCGGCAGGTGGAGGAAGGTGCGGACGGACATGGCGCCTTGATAAACGGTTAAGTGTTGAGATTGGCTAAAGCAGCGGGAAATGTCCGGATTGAGGCTGGGCGGCCACCGCGCAGCGCGATACGCAAGACGTGGCGTCGTCGCGTTACGCGTTAAACTGTTGAAATAACGTGTATTCGGCAACAATTATCCTGTTTCCACTTCGTCACCAAACGCGCTAGATATCCTTCTCCCGACGAACGCGGACGTGGCGGAATTGGTAGACGCAAGGGACTTAAAATCCCTCGATGGCAACGTCGTGTGGGTTCGAGTCCCACCGCCCGCACCAATCGAATCAGACGAATCTCGCTTTGGCTACGACGACGACACGACCAGAGCCGGCAAGTCAGCCGGCACATGGCGGTCTGGACCGAGACCATAACCTACCAGGAACGAGGATATCATGATGCGCATTCTGGCTTTGGCTATCCTGGCAGTCGTTATGCTCGGCAAGACAACGCCAGCCCAGGCCCAGACTTACGATCCGAACTATCCGGTCTGCCTGCAGATCTACCAGGGCATGGTGGATTACTACTTCGAATGTCGCTACACCTCGATACCCCAGTGTCAGGCATCAGCCTCCGGCCGGGCGGCTCAGTGCGTGGTCAATCCTTACTATGCCAAGCCCATTCCGCGCAAAAAGCGGCGGACGAGCAGGTCGTAGAGATGAACGTGCGTGCGGTCGCTTGAGCCAGATTTTTTTGAGCGCGCCTTGAGACCATGATGCATCCGATCGCATCACTGCACGCCACTCTCACGAGATCGTCCGAAACAACTCGACGCAAAGCGTAAATCAGCACCGTTTGATTGCTGGCGAGAGCACGAGAACGTTCGAGTTGCGGTGAGGCAACAGCATGCTCGCGCGCGCTCACTCATCACGTTCCCGTCAGGTGTGGCTGGGATCACATCAACGCCTGCCACAGAAACCTAGTCTTTGCGCGCCGACCGCAATCTTGCGGCTGTCAAATCTCAACGCGTATGGATTGGAGATGTGACGATGGCAAGTTCGGAGCAGGATCGGCTTGCGGAGAAGACAGCCTGGATCGGCCGCGTAGCGATCATCATTGGTGTTCTGTTCTTATCGCGGCTGTTTCTCGTCGCGTTGTACGCCGCCGCGATGTCGCCAGGCACGGCACTCGGCGATTTCGCGACAATGACTGTGTTCCCGTAAATTCGGACATTAGAGACCGTCGCCGGGCGCGCAGCGGGTGCGGAACATTCTCTCGCCGAAAATGTTGTGATGCAGCATTGGAGTGCGATTGACATGGCGAAAGACTATCCAGGGAAACAACGGGCGGCGGAACAGCATCCGGAACCGCAAGAGCAGAAGCAAGAGACGCGCAGGCCGGCTTCGCTGCCGGAACCCGCTCCGCCGCTTCTGAACGAAGGGTTGGAACGCGTGCGCGAGAGTCACTGCTGAGCGCGGACGAAACTCGCTCGCTCAATGAAAATGGCCGGGCTGAGCCCGGCCATTTTGCTTCATTATTCGATGAAGCGCCCTACTCGCTCTTGTCGATGTTCCAGAAGATCGGCGTCGCCGGGCCGTCGAGCACGCCGGTGAGCGATTTGCGCCAGCCGCTCGGGAGAGAATACTGGCCGAGCGGGATATACATCACCTGGTCGTAGGCCTGCTTCTGGATCTCGGCGGCGATCTTCTTCTGCTCATCCGGCGAGGAGGAACGGGCAAACTTGTCGCGGAGCTCCTCGATCTTGGCGTCCTCAGCCCAGCCGAACCAACCGCCGTTCTTGCCGCGGCCGGTAAGGGAGGCGTTGACGATGGGATTGGCAACGTCGGCAGCGACCCAATTGGTGAAGAACATATTCCAGCCGCCCTCCTTCGGCGGCTTCTGGCTGGCGCGACGGGTCACCACGGTCTGCCAGTCAGTGGCCTGCAGGTCGACCTTGAACCCGGCATCGCGCAGCAACTGAGCGGCGACGATCGGTTGCGCCTTCAGCGTGATCACGTCGCCGGGCGCCATGATCACGACGGGCGTGCCGTCATAGCCGGACTCGGCCAGCGCCTTCTTGGCTTCGGCCATGCCGTTGCCCTTCACCAGAGTCTCAGCACCGACGTCGGTCTCGAGTGGCGTTCCGCAACCAAAGAAGGCGCCGCAGATCGTCTGGTACTTTGCATTGCCGACCAACGCATCGAGCACGTCCTTCTGGTTCATCGCCAGGAAGGCGGCGCGCCGCACCTTCACGTTATCGAACGGTGGATAAAGGAAGTTCATGCGCCCCAGCGTCTGGAAGCCGAACTTATTGAGGACCTCGATCTTGAGATCCTTGTTCGGCTCAAGCACCGGCAGCATATCGAGCGGCAAAAATTCCATGAAATCTATATCACCCGACTGCAGCGCATTCACCGCGGTCTGCGCGTCAGGCATGGTGATCCATTCGACGCGATCAACCTTCACGACCTTGCCGCCGGAGGTCCAGTTCGCCGGCTCCTTGCGCGGCACATAGTCCTTGAACTTCTCGTAGACCGCCTTCACGCCCGGTTGGAATTCGGCCTGCACGAACTTGAACGGGCCGGAGCCGATCTGCTCGGGGATCGGCTTGTCGGGCGGGGTCTCGGCAAGACGCTTCGGCATCATGAACGGAACGCGTGAGGACGGCTTGCCGATCGAATCCAGCACCAGGCCGTAGGGCTCCTTCAGCTTCAGCGTGATCGTCTTGGCATCGGTCGCGGTGATGCTTTCGGCGAAGTCCATCAGCTTCTGGCCCATGCCGTCGACCTTGCCCCAGCGCTGCAGCGAAGCGACGCAATCTTCGGCCGTCACCGGCGTGCCGTCATGCCACTTCAATCCGTCGCGCAGCGTGAAAGTATAAGTGAGCTTGTCGTCGGAGACCTTCCAGTCCGCCATCTGAGGCTGGATCTTGAAGTTGGAGTCGGTCGCGAGCAGCGTGTCATAGACCATGTAGCCGTGATCGCGGCTGATGTAGGCCGTGGTCATGATCGGATCGATCACGCGCAAGTCCGAATGCATCACCGCGGTGATGGTCTTGCCGGCCGCGAGCGCCTGCGCGCTCAGCGCCACCGAGAGCGCAACGATTGATAACGCTGATGCCAGCGCCCTGCGCTTCCAACTGGACGTTTGGAACATTCGTGTCTCTCCTGACGTGAAACTGGTCAAAGCCGGCTTATTCGTTATGCACTCGGTCCGTTATTTAGGCGGACTAACATGCTGCAAGGGCGGCAAATTTGAGACTTGCACCAAGCGTGTTTTGCGTCAATCGGGTTTTAGTCGAGATCGGATGTACACAAACGAATGGTGCGGCTCCCCGCATTTGACGCTACAACTTCGCCGGCCGATTTCGACGATCGCGATCCGATTGCATTGCGCACCTGCAGCAACGAAGAGAGAGACCTCATGAATCCAGCCAATCTTCCCTTTGACTCCGAAGTGATGCTGCAGGGCCTGCGTAGCTGGGTGGAGTGCGAGAGTCCGACCTGGGACGCGGCGGCTGTCGAGCGCATGCTCGACCTTGCGGCGCGCGAGATGGCGATCATGGGTGCGACGATCGAGCGCATCGCCGGCCGCCAAGGCTTTGCCGGCTGCGTGCGCGCGCGCTTTCCCCATCCGAAGTTCGGCGAGCCCGGCATTTTGATCGCAGGCCATCTCGACACGGTGCATCCGGTCGGCACCATCGAGAAGCTGAAGTGGCGGCGCGAAGGCAACAAATGCTTCGGCCCCGGCATCTTCGACATGAAGGGCGGCAACTACCTGACGCTGGAAGCAATCCGGCAATTGATCCGCGCCTCGTTCACGACCCCCTTGCCGATCACCGTGCTGTTCACGCCGGACGAGGAAGTCGGCACGCCGTCGACGCGCGACATCATCGAGGCCGAAGCCGCGCGCAATAAATATGTGCTGGTGCCGGAGCCGGGCACCGCCGACAACGGCGTTGTCACCGGCCGCTATGCGATCGCCCGCTTCAACCTGGAGGCAACGGGACGGCCGAGCCATGCCGGCGCGACGCTTTCCTCCGGCCGATCGGCGATCCGCGAGATGGCGCGGCAGATCCTCGCGATCGACGGCATGACGACGGAGGACTGCACCTTCTCGGTCGGCATCGTGCATGGCGGCCAATGGGTCAATTGCGTCGCCACCACCTGCACCGGCGAAGCGCTGAGCATGGCCAAGCGCCAAGCCGATCTCGACCGCGGCGTCGAGCGCATGCTGGCGCTGTCGGGCACTTCGAACGACGTCACCTTCACGGTGACGCGCGGCGTCACCCGCCCGGTGTGGGAGCCGGATGCCGGCACCATGGCGCTCTATGAAAGGGCCCGCGCGCTTGCGGAAGGGATGGGCTTGAAGCTACCCCACGGCAGCAAGGGCGGCGGTTCCGACGGCAATTTCACCGGGGCGATGGGCGTGCCCACGCTCGACGGCCTCGGCGTGCGCGGTGCCGATGCACACACGCTCAATGAACATATCGAGGTCGACAGCCTTGCCGAGCGCGGCCGGCTGATGGCAGGGTTATTGGCGACGTTGCAGTGATTGCCCGGACGCTGCAGTCTGCTCGTCATGGCCGGGCTTGACCCGGCCATCCACGTGCCGCTGCCGCGTGAAAAGGCGTGGATGCCCGGGACGAGCCCGGGCATGACGGCAGTGAGTAGGCCGATGGCACGGGAATTGCTGAAATGCTACGCTGGTGACGGAACTCAGGTTAACGGCCGACGTCACTCTTAACTGACCCTAATCTGACGGATCGACATTGCTGGGATATCTGCTTCGCCGAATCCTTGCCGCTATTCCCGTGATGGGCGTGGTGGCGCTGTTCGTGTTCCTCTTGCTGCGGCTGACGCCGGGCGATCCCGCGGCGATCCTCGCCGGCGACAACGCAACGCCCGAGCAGCTCGAGCGCATCCGCACCTCGCTCGGATTGAACGAGCCGATCTATATCCAGTTCGTGACCTGGGTCGGCAAACTCCTGCACGGCGATCTCGGCGTGTCCCTGATCTCGAACGTGCCGGTGTTGAAGATGATCAGCCAGCGCATCGAGCCCTCGATCTCGATCGCGCTTTCCACCATCGTGCTTTCGATCGTGGTGGCGGTGCCGCTCGGCGTGATCGCGGCCTGGCGGCACGGCACCTGGATCGATCGCTTGGTGATGGGACTGTCCGTGCTCGGCTTCTCCGTGCCGGTGTTCGTAATCGGCTATGTGCTGATCCAGATCTTCGCGATCGATCTGCGCTGGGTTCCGGTGCAGGGCTTCAAGAGCATCACCGCCGGCTTCGGCCCGTTCTTCCAGCGCATTATCCTGCCGACCTGTGCTTTGTCCTTCATCTATGTCGCGCTGATCGCACGCATGACGCGCGCCTCGATGCTTGATGTGATGGGTGAGGATTACATCCGCACCGCACGCGCCAAAGGCATCGGCGAGATGGGCGTGCTGCTGCGGCACGGGCTGCGTAACGCGGCAGTGCCTGTCATCACCGTGATCGGCAGCGGCTTTGCACTTCTGATCTCCGGCGTCGTCGTCACCGAGAGCGTGTTCAATCTGCCCGGCATCGGCCGCCTCACCGTCGATGCGGTGCTGGCGCGCGACTATCCGGTGATCCAGGCCATGATCCTGCTGACGTCGGGCATCTATGTCGGCGTCAACCTCTTGATCGACCTCGCCTATACCCTGCTTGATCCAAGGATCCGCTACTGATGGCGATCGATACCCTCCCCGAGTCGTCGCTTCCGATCACGACGCCGCTGCGGCCACGATTTGGATTCCTCACTTCGACGCCGATCATGACGGTGGCGACGATCTGCCTGTCGCTGATCATCTTGATGGCGATCTTCGCGCCATGGCTTGCGCCGCATGACCCGGTGCAGCTCGCACCGGCACTGCGACTGAAGCCGGCCAGCGCCGAGTTCCCGCTCGGTACCGACGCCTTTGGCCGCGATCTGTTGTCACGGATCATCTATGGGGGCCGGATCTCGCTTCTGATCGGGCTCGGTGCCGCCGTGTTCTCGATCAGCATCGGGCTCGTGATCGGTCTCGTCTCCGGCTTCTTCAAATGGGTCGACGCGGTGATGATGCGGATCATGGACGGCCTGATGGCGATCCCGAGCATCCTGCTCGCGATCGCCGTGGTCTCGCTGTCGGGCGCCAGCATCTGGACCGTGCTGGTGGCGATCACCATTCCCGAGGTGCCGCGGGTGGCGCGATTGGTGCGCTCGGTGGTGCTCACCGCACGCGAGGAGCCCTATGTGGAAGCCGCGATCTCGCTCGGCTCTAGCCTGCCGAAGATCATGTGGCGGCACCTGATGCCGAACACGATCGCGCCGCTGATCGTGCAGGGCACTTATGTCTGCGCCTCCGCCGTGCTGACCGAAGCGATTCTGTCGTTCCTCGGCGCCGGCATCTCGCCGGAAACGCCAACCTGGGGCAACATCATGGCCGAGGGACGCGCGTACTTTCAGATCAAGCCGTCCCTGATCTTCTGGCCCGGCCTCTTGCTATCGATCGCGATCCTCTCCGTGAACCTGATCGGCGACGCCGCACGCGATGCGCTCGATCCGCGCATGAAGCAGCGGGGGAGCGGGAAGTGATGAAGCCATTCACTCCGTCATTCCGGGGCGCGCGAAGCGTGAACCCGGAATCCATTCTCCGCTTGCACTTGTGGCCCGATGGATTCCGCGCTCGCGCTTCGCGCGCCCCGGAATGACGAGAGAGTAACTGAATGACCGACATCGTCCTCGACACCGACAATCTCGTCGTCGCCCTCGGCAATAAGCCGGGCGCAAGCCGCATCATCGACGGCATCTCGCTTCAGGTACGCGAGCGCGAGACGCTGTGCCTGGTCGGCGAGAGCGGCTCCGGCAAATCGGTGACCTCGCTCACGGTGATGGGCCTGTTGCAGAAGGGCTCGCTGATCCCGACCGGCGGCAGCGTCAAGCTGGTGGGCGAGGAATTGCTCACTGCAAGCGACCGCCGCTTAAGGCAATTGCGCGCCACAAGGATGGCGATGATCTTCCAGGAGCCGATGACGGCGCTCAACCCGGTGGTTCCGGTCGGCCGCCAGATCGACGAAGTCCTGCGCGTGCACACCAATCTCGATGCCCGCGCGCGGCGGCAGAAGATCCTTGCGATGATGGAGCAGGTGCGGCTGCCCGACGTGGAGCGCATCTTCGCCTCCTACCCGCACCGGCTCTCCGGCGGACAGCGCCAGCGCATCATGATCGCGATGGCGCTGGTGCTGGAGCCGAAGCTCCTGATCGCGGACGAGCCGACCACCGCGCTCGATGTCACCACGCAGAAGCAGATCCTCACGCTGATCCGCGACCTGCAGCGCGACCATGGCACCGCGGTGCTCTTCATCACCCACGACATGGGCGTGGTTGCGGAGATCGCCGACCGCGTCGCGGTGATGCGTCACGGCCGGCTGGTCGAGAGCGGGCCGCTGGACGGCATCCTGCGCAATCCGTCGATGGAATATACCCGCAACCTGCTGGCTTCGGTGCCAAGCCTGGTGCCGCGGTCACCGCGCGAGGAGACCAGGGAACCGGTGGTGCTGGAGGCCAACGAGCTCTGCAAGATCTATCGCGAGCGTTCTTTCCTCGGCAAAATCCGCGAGGTCGCGGCCGCCAAGGACGTCACGCTGACGCTGCGCAAGGGCCGCACCCTCGGCATCGTCGGCGAGAGCGGCTCGGGCAAATCGACGGTGGCGCGCTGCATCGTGCGCCTGATCGACCCGACCTCCGGTGGCGTGCGGCTGGTCGGCCGCGAAATCTCCGAGCTGTCGCGGCGGCTGTTGCAGCCGCACCGCAAGAAAATCCAGATCATCTTCCAGGATCCCTATCGCTCGCTCAACCCGCGCGTCAGTGTCGGCGAGTCGATCGCGGAAGGCCCGATCAACTACGGCATGCCGCACAAGGAGGCGCTGAACAAAGCGCGCGAACTGCTCGAGCTGGTGCACCTGCCGGCGGACGCGATCTCGCGCTATCCGCACCAGTTCTCCGGCGGCCAGCGCCAGCGCATTGCGATTGCGCGCGCGCTCGCGCTCGACCCTGAGGTGCTGGTGGCAGACGAGGCGGTGTCCGCGCTCGACGTCTCCGTGCAGGCGCAGGTACTGGATCTCCTGGATGAGATCCAGAAGCGGCTCGGCATCGGGCTGCTGTTCATCACCCACGATTTGCGCGTTGCGGCGCAAATCTGCGACGATGTCGTTGTGATGCAGCATGGCCGCGTCGTCGAACAGGGGCCGGCGGCGGAAGTGCTCACTCACCCGAAAGAGGCTTACACCAGGGCGCTACTTGATGCCGCACCCGGCCGCGGCTGGGATTTTGCCAATTTCCGGCCGGTGGCTGAGGCCGCGGAGTAGCCGGTCCTCCTCCGTCATTGCGAGGAGCGCAGCGACGAAGCAATCCATGCCTCAACAAGCGGAGAGATGGATTGCTTCGCTCCGCTCGCAATGACGGCGTTCCGGTATCCCAGATTGCCCCCACGCTCCATCCGGGCTACGCGTCTGCATCCGGGCTACGCATCATTCGCAATGCTTCGCGGCTTGCGCTGGCCGCAGCGACACGCTTAACGTCGCGCCCCACGACCTCTTTACGAGACCCTGATCAATGACCCGTATCGCCGTCGGCGGCTTCCTGCACGAGACCAATACCTTCGCGCCGACCAAAGCGACCTATGATGATTTCGTGCATGGCGGCGGCTGGCCATCGATGGCGCACGGCGCCGACGTGTTGAAGGTGATGCGCAAGATCAATGTCGGGCTAGCCGGCTTCGTCGAGGCCGCCGAAGCCAATGGCTGGGAATTGATCCCCACGATCTCCTGCGGCGCCAGCCCGTCCGCCCATGTGACCGAAGATGCGTTCGAGCGTATCGTCAAGAAAATGATCGACGGCATCGCCAGTGCAGGCCCGCTCGATGCTGTCTATCTCGACCTGCACGGCGCGATGGTGACCGAGCATCTCGACGACGGCGAGGGCGAGATATTGGCGCGCGTGCGCAAGGTGATTGGCAACGACCTGCCGCTGGTCGCAAGCCTCGATCTGCACGCCAATGTCACGCCTGAGATGGTCAAGCATGCCGATGCGCTGATCGCCTACCGCACCTACCCTCATGTCGACATGGCCGACACCGGCCGCGCATCCGCAAGACATCTCGCGCTGCTACTGAAGACCAGGCAGCGCTTTGCAAAAGCGTTCCGGCAATTGCCGTTCCTGATCCCGATCAGTTGGCAGTGCACCAATGACCAGCCGACCAGAGGCATCTACGAGAAGCTCGCCGCGATGGAGAGCGATGCGGTGCCGACCCTGTCCTTTGCGCCGGGCTTTCCCGCGGCCGATTTCGAACATTGCGGGCCGAGCGTGTTCGCTTACGGCAGGACACAGGCCGACGCCGATGCCGCCGCCGAGAAGCTTGCCGCACTGATCACCGGCCATGAGGACGACTTCGACGGTCGCATCTATTCGCCCGACGACGGCGTCCGCCATGCGATGGAGTTGGCAAAGACCGCGACCAGGCCGATCATCATCGCCGATACCCAGGACAATCCCGGCGCCGGCGGCGACTCCGACACCACAGGGATGCTGCGCGCATTGGTGCGGAACAAGGCCGCGCGCGCCGCAACCGGCGTGATCTACGACCCCCAATCGGCGAAGGCGGCGCATGTCGCGGGCGTCGGCGCCACCGTAACGCTCGCGCTCGGCGGCAAGTCGGGCATCCCGGGCGATGCGCCCTACAAGGAAACCTTCCTCGTCGAGCAGCTCTCGGATGGAAAGTTCGTGGCGCCCGGTCCCTATTATGGCGGCCGCGACATGGACATGGGACCATCGGCGTGCCTGCGCATCGGCGATGTCAGGGTGGTCGTCAGCTCGCACAAGGCGCAGCTCGCCGACCAGGCGATGTACCGCTATGTCGGTATCGAGCCGACCAAGCAGGCGGTCCTGGTCAACAAGAGCTCGGTGCATTTCCGCGCCGATTTCGAGCCGATCGCCGAGAAGCTCTTGATCTGCGCCGCACCTGGCGCGATGCCGGCTGACACCGCCTCGCTGCCGTGGACCAAATTGCGGCCGGGAATCCGTATCAAGCCGAACGGGCCCGCCTTTGCGCCTGTCAACACATCACGTTCAACCGGATAAGGACCAAATGCCCACCATCGAACGCATCGAAGGCTTTGCCGACGAACTCACGGCGATCCGTCGGGATTTCCATGCCCATCCCGAGATCGGCTTTGAGGAGGTCCGCACCTCCGGCATCGTCGCCGAGAAGCTCGCGAGCTGGGGCATCGAGGTGCATCGCGGCCTCGGCGGCACCGGCGTCGTGGGCGTGCTCAAGGGCAAGGGCAATGGCGGCAAGCGCATCGGCCTGCGCGCCGACATGGACGCGCTGCCGATGGAGGAAAACACCAACCTGAAATGGCGCTCGACCATTCCCGGCCGCTTCCACGGCTGCGGCCATGACGGCCACACCACCATGCTGCTCGGCAGTGCGCGCTATCTCGCCGAAACCCGCAATTTCGACGGCACCGTGCATTTCATCTTCCAGCCGGCAGAGGAAGGCCTTGGCGGCGCCCGCGCCATGATCAAGGACGGTCTGTTCGAAAAGTTTCCCTGCGACGAGATCTATGGCCTGCATAATGCGCCAGATCTGGACCACGGCGAGATCGCGGTCCTGCCGGGGCCGGCAATGGCCGGCGCTGATTTCTTCGACATCACCATCCAGGGCTATGGCGCGCATGGCGCAATGCCGGAGCGCTCCAAGGATGCTGTCGTGATCGCGATGACGCTCGGACAGGCGCTGCAGACCATCGTCAGCCGCAACGTCGATCCGTTCCAGGCAGCGGTATTGTCGATCACGCAGATCCACTCAGGCTCGGCGTATAACGTCATTCCCGGCGATGCGAAGCTGTGCGGCACCGTGCGCGCCTTTTCCGACGAGGTGCGCGCGCTGATCCGCGAACGCATGCGGGCGATCTGCGCCGGCATCGCCGCGACATTCCAGGCCGAGATCGCCGTCGACATCCGCGACGGTTTCAGCGTGCTCGTCAACCAAGAAGAACAGTCTCGCGTGGTCGAGCAGGTCGCGCGCACGGTGGTCGATCCGTCGAAGGTGATCACCCGCTCGCAGCCGAAGATGGGCAGCGAGGACTTTGCCGACATGATGATGGCCGTGCCCGGCGCCTATTTCTGGGTCGGCCATGATGGCTCGGTGCCGGTGCACAATCCCGGCTATGTCCTCGACGACAAGATTCTGCCTGTTGGCGCCAGCATGTTCGCACGCATCATCGAGACTCGTTTGCCGGTAGGTGCCCATGCATAAACCAGCCCCCGAAGAAGCCGTCACCTCGCTGCACGACCTTTCCGCCACCGACCTGATCGCGGGCTACCGCGCCAAGCAGTTCTCGCCGCTGGAGGTGCTGGACGAGGTGATCGCGCATGTCGCGCAGTGGGAACCGCACATCAAGGCGCTCTACCTGTACGACCCGGATGGCGCGCGCGCAGTGGCCAAGGCCTCGACCGACCGCTGGCAGGCCGGCGAGCCGATGGGCACGCTCGACGGCGTGCCTGTCACGATCAAGGACAATATCGCCACCAAAGGCCAGCCGGTGCCGCTGGGCGCGGCCAGTGTCAAGCACGTGCCGGCGAAGAAGGATGCGCCTCCTGCGGCGCGCTTGCGCGAAGCGGGCGCGGTGATCTTCGCCAAGACCACGATGCCGGATTACGGCATGCTGTCCTCCGGACTCTCTTCGTTCCATCCCCTCACCCGCAATCCCTGGGACCTCAGCAAGAATCCCGGCGGCTCGAGCGCGGGCGCAGGTGCGGCCGGTGCGGCCGGCTACGGGCCGCTGCATCTCGGCACCGACATCGGCGGCTCGGTGCGGCTGCCGGCATGCTGGTGCGGCCTGGTCGCACTGAAGCCGAGCCTCGGGCGCGTCCCGATCGATCCGCCCTATGTCGGCCGCGTCGCGGGTCCGATGACCCGCACCGTCGACGACGCCGCGCTGATGATGAGCGTGCTGTCGCGCCCCGATCGCCGCGACGGCATGAGCCTGCCGGCGCATGAGATCAACTGGAAGACGCTGGAGAAGTCGCCGCGCAAGATGCGCCTCGGCCTGATGCTCGATCTCGACGTCGGCCAGGCGCTCGAGAAGGAAGTGCGCGACGTCGTGGTGAAGGCGGCGAAAACCTTCGAATCCGCCGGCGCCGTCGTCACCGAGGTCGACGGCTTCTTCACGCGGGAAATGCTCGAGGGTCTCGACAATTTCTGGCGGGCGCGGATGTGGGACGATCTTTCGAAGCTCTCGGCGGAAGAGCGCGCAAAGGTGCTGCCCTATATCTACAAATGGGGCGAGGCCGGCGCAAAACTGTCGGGCGTGGATGTCATCCGCGGCTTCAACCAGACCATGGCGATCCGTGCTGCCGCAGCCAAACTGTTCTGCGATTTCGACTACATCATCTCGCCGGTCTCACCGGTAGTGAACTTCGCGGCCGAGCTCCCCGCCCCGCTCAACGATCCCGACAGGCCGTTCGAGCACATCTGCTATACCGTGCCATGGAATATGTCGGAGAACCCGGCGCTGTCGATCAACGGCGGCTACGACAAGAAGGGTTTCCCGATCGGCGTGCAGATCATCGGCCGCCGCTTCGACGACATCGGCGTGCTCGGCATGGGCAAGGCGTTCGAGGCCCTGCGCGGCCCGCAACGCCCCTGGCCGCAGCCGCCTGAGAAATAATCCGCACACTCCGTCATGGCCGGGCTTGTCCCGGCCATCCACGTCTATACGCTTGCGATGAAGCAAGAACGTGGATGCCCGGGTCAAGCCCGGGCATGACGATGATTTGCGCTGGGACGCAACGAACAGACACAAGGAAGGAAACCACCATGGCGTATGAGACGATCAAATACGAGGTCGCCGAGCAGATCCTCACGATCACGCTGAACCGCCCGGACAAGCTCAACGCCTTCAACGCGACGATGCAGCAGGAACTGATCGACGCCTTCGATGCCGCCGACAAGGACGACGACATCCGCGCCATCATCGTCACCGGCGAAGGCCGTGCCTTCTGCGCCGGCGCCGATCTCTCCTCCGGCGCCAACACCTTTGACCGCGACGCGCGGCGCGGACCGGTGAAGCGGCTGCCGAGCGGCGCGGTCGATTACAGCGATCCCAATGTGCGCGACGGCGGCGGCCAGGTGACGCTGCGCATTTTCAAGAGCCTGAAGCCGGTGATCGCGGCGGTGAACGGGCCTGCGGTCGGCATCGGCGTCACCATGCAGCTTGCAATGGACATCCGCATTGCGAGCGAGGCCGCGCGGTTCGGCTTCGTGTTCTCCCAACGCGGCATCGTGCCGGAGGCGGCCTCGAGCTGGTTCCTGCCGCGCATCGTCGGCATCTCGCAGGCGCTGGAGTGGTGCTACACCGGCCGCGTGTTCCCGGCGCAGGAGGCGCTTGCCGGCCGTCTCGTCAGCAAGGTGGTGCCGCCGGACGAGCTGTTGCCGACCGCCCGCGCGCTGGCCAAGGAGATCGCCGCCAAGACAGCGCCGGTCTCGGTGGCGCTGATCCGCCAGATGATGTGGCGCATGCTCGGCGCCGACGATCCGATGGAAGCGCACAAGGTCGACAGCCGCGGCATCTACGCCCGCGGCCGTTCGGACGACGTCAAGGAAGGCGTGGTCTCGTTCCTGGAAAAGCGCCCCGCGCAATTCAAGGACAAGGTCTCGTCCGACATGCCCGACTATTTCCCGTGGTGGCAGGAACGCGAATATAAGTGAGCACACTTCGGACGACGCCAGCACGGGACGGCGTCGTCCTCCTGCACGGCATCAGCCGGACCGCGCGTTCGTTCCGCAAGATGGAAAGCGCGATCGAGCGCGCCGGATATACAACGCTCAATCTCGACTACGCCAGCCGCCGCAAACCGCTTGAGGCGCTGGCGGAAGACATCCATTCCGCGATCGAAACTTTCGCAGGCCGTCTTGGTGGCCGAGTGCACTTCGTCTGCCATTCCATGGGCGGACTGCTGGCGCGCGGCTATCTCGCCAAACATCGGCCGCACAATCTCGGGCGCGTGATGATGCTGGGGACGCCCAACGGCGGTAGCGAGATCGCGGACCGCTTGAAGAATGTCGTGCTGTATCGCGCCTTCTTTGGCCCGGCCGGGCAGCAGCTTGGCACGCTGCGCGATGTCGCGACCATGGCGCTGTTGCCGCCGATCGACTATCCGGTTGGCATCATCGCCGGGAACCGCTCGATCTACCCGGTCGCCTCTGCCTTCCTGCCGCGACCGCATGACGGACGTGTATCGGTCGCGAACACCAAGCTCGACGGCATGACCGATCATATTGTCGTGCGCACGTCACATCCGTGGCTGGTGCGCAATGACGCGGCGATCGCGCAGACGATTGCGTTCCTGCGGGAGGGGAAATTTACGGCGCATTGGTAAAGTGGGCGTCGATAACGTGCCACCTCGGCTTTTGATCCATGCCGGCCGCGCATGGAGGCGAGCAGCACGTCCACTGCAACGCAAATTCGCAACGCGATATCGTCGCTGCAAATCCAGTCACTGAATCGGTACCGATGCGACTTCGCCTGCGGATGCTTATCCTGGCACCCCTCGTCTTGGCCGGCTGTGCCGAACGGGACGCCGAATGGGCGCGGCGCGGCCGGGAAAGCCTGATCGGACTTAATCAATCGAACATCCGGATGTGCGCGGGGCTGCCGACTGGAACCACCAAGGACGGCACCGGCGAAATCTGGATGTATGAGCATGCCGCCAGTGCGCCCGGTGGCATCGCGCCGCCGGCTCTCACGATCCCACCCGGGCTGAACATCGGCGGCCAGCCCTTGAACGGCTATTGCCGCGTGCAGCTCCGCTTCGTCGGCGGCAAGGTCGCGGAGGTGCAGTACGCCGGGAATACCGACATCGGCGACGCGCGGGATGCCGTCTGCGGCCAGATCGTGCGGACATGTCTCGGCTACGCGCAGGCGGGCAAGTAATACTCGTAGGGTGGGCAAAGCGAAGCGTGCCCACCATTCCAAGCGGAGTGTCGATGGTGGGCACGCTTCGCTATGCCCACCCTACGATTCTACAACGGCAGGCCGACGTAATTCTCCGACAGCGACGTCGATGCCGCCTTGGAGCTGACGAG
>NZ_JBUYEN020000081.1:0-20610 GCF_055229415.2 Bradyrhizobium sp. Leo114
TCTCGAAACTGAAGCGTTTCAGGCGCGTTGCTACGCGCTACGAAAAAACCGCACGAAATTACTTCGCTGTCGTCGCTATCGCCGCAACTCTGCTCTGGCTAACATAACTGTCCACGCGACCTAGGCCGGCACGATCTTGCCTGGATTGAAGATGTTCAGCGGATCGAGCGCCTTCTTCAGCGCCCGCATGGCGTCGATCGCCTCGGGCCCAAGCTCGGCTTCGAGATATTTCTGCTTGCCTTGCCCGATGCCGTGCTCGCCGGTGCAGGTGCCACCCATCGCCTGCGCGCGCTCGACCAGGCGATGCATGAATTCCTCGCCACGCGCCATCTCCTCGGCATTGTCGATGTCGCAGACCAGCGAGCAATGGAAATTGCCATCGCCGACATGACCGACGATCGGCGAGAGCAGATTGAGCCGCTTCAGATCCTCTTCGGTCTCGGTGACGCAATCGGCCAATCGCGAGATCGGCACGCAAACGTCGGTCGCCACCACGCCGGAGCCGGGCCGCAGCGCCTTCACCGACCAATAGGCGTCATGCCGCGCCTGCCAGAGCTTTGTGCGGTCCTCGGGCCTGGTGGTCCAGGTGAAACCCAGGCCGCCGCATTCGGAGGCGATCTCCTTGAAGTTCTTCGATTGCTCGGCGACCTCGGCCTCGCTGCCGTGGAACTCAAGCAGCAGCAGCGGCGTCTCCGGCAGCGTCAGTTTCGAATAGGCGTTGCACGCCTTGACCTGCGCCGCATTCAAGAGCTCGATGCGGGCAACGGGAATGCCGGTCTGGATCGCCAGGATCGTCGCCTGGCAGGCGCCGCGCACGGTCTCGAACGAACATGCGGCTGCCGCGATCGTCTCAGGAATGCCGCGCAATTTGATCGTGAGCTCGGAGATGATGCCGAGCGTGCCCTCGGCACCGATGAACAGATGCGTCAGGTCGTAGCCGGCGGACGATTTCTTCGCCCGCGTGCCTGTGGTGATGATCTCGCCGTCGCCGCGCACGACCTTCAGCGCCAGCACGTTCTCCCGCATCGTGCCGTAGCGCACCGCATTGGTGCCGGAGGCGCGCGTCGAGGTCATGCCGCCGAGCGAGGCATCGGCGCCGGGGTCGATCGGGAAGAACAGGCCCTGGTCGCGCAGATGCTCGTTGAGCGCCTTCCGCGTCACGCCGGGCTCGATCACGCAATCGAGGTCTTCGGCGTGCACGGCGAGCACCCGGTTCATGTCGCGCAGATCGATGCAGATGCCGCCGGCCGGCGCATTCACCTGCCCCTCCAGCGAGGTGCCGGTGCCGAAGGCGATCACGGGAACGCGATGTTTGGCGCAGATCCGCACCACATCCTGGATGTCGGCAGTTTCCTGCGCCATCACCACGGCGTCCGGCGGCTGCGGCGGCAGCCATGTCGTGGTGTGGGCGTGCTGGTCGCGCACCGCCTGCGAGGTGATGAGGCGGTTGCCGAAGCGCGCCGCCAGCGCGTCGATCGCGGCCTTGAGGGCCGGCGGCTCCGGACGCGCTGGATTGTTCGAAATCGTAGTCGCCACGTGAAATATCCTCCCGGCTTTAGCCGAGCGTGGCAAACGTTATATAACGGGTCAAGACCGCCAATCGAACTAACAGGGATGGAATAATGACGACCATTAATGCCGCCAGGGACATCAAGTTGCCCTCAGCCCCGTTCCTGTCCTCGGTGATGCAGATCGAGCCGCAATGGATCGACTATAATGGCCACCTCAACATGGCCTATTACAACGTGATGTTCGACCGCGCCATCGACGAGATCTGGCTGCAGCTCGGCATCGGCCCCACCTACAAGAAAGAGCGCCACGGCTCGACCTTTACCGCCGAGTGCCATGTGCGCTATTTGCGCGAGGTCCATCTCGGCGATCCGCTCCAGGTGACGGTCTATCTGCTCGGCGCCGACGACAAGCGGCTGCACACGTTCGAGGAGCTGCGCCACGCGACCGAAGGCTGGATCTCAGCCACCTCCGAAAACATGTCGCTGCATATCGACATGAACTCGCGCAAGGTCGCCCCGTTTCCATCCGATATCCGCGCCCGCATCAAGGCGATCGCGGATATCCATGCATCCATCCCCCGGCCCGAGGGCATCGGGCGCAGCGTGGCGATGCCCGCACGTTAGGCCGGGCCGCCTAGACCCTGGAGCGGCCACGCACCAGGCCGACCACTGCCGAGATCAGGAACAGGATGATGGCGATGAAGAAGATCGCTTTGGCGATCTCGATGGAGACGCCGGCGATGCCGCCGAAGCCCAGGACACCCGCGATCAACGCGATGATCAAGAACGTTACGACCCAGCCTAACATAGCCAAACCCTCTGCTTTCCGTTTCCACCGGCGCGATCGATCATCGCACCAAACTTGAGGAAACAATCCGCCCCCAAAACGAAGGTTCCGGGCCGGAAAACAGCGAAATTTGCCCTGCTCACGGAACAAAACCGCGCTTTGGGTGCGGCCGGATCGGACCTTCGCTGCTGCTGTCACACCTCCTGATAGTCGGCGGGAGCGACCCTGACGTATCCGCCGGCGCGCAGCGACTCGGGCTCGACGATCTCCTCGGCGGGAGCTATCGGCGCGTTGCGCGCAGTCTTCCAATCGCTCTCGAATATCTGCGTGAAGTAATCGCAGACGCCCGGATGAGAGAGCCACACGCCGGCCTCGCGATTCTTGGAGACGGCAGAATCCGACCAGTTCTGCGAACTGACCAGGACATCCTGGCCATCGACCAGGATCATCTTGTTATGGCAATGCACGAAGCGGGTTGTATCGATGTATCGTATGTTCTTGCCGGCCACGAGGCCGAACTGCTGCTTTAACAGCGCCAGGTTTTTCTTCTCGGCGTCGAGATCCTTCTTGCCGAAAATCTTGCCGAGGATGATGCGGATATCGAGCTTCTTGTTCTGCTTTCGCGCGTCCGCAATTGCCGTCAGCAATTTCTGGATGTCGGGCTGCTTGCCACGGACATATTGCTGCTCGATCAGTATCGACTTCTTTGCCGCCCGAAGCTTCCCCGGGATCACCTGCATGTAGTTGTCCGGACTGAGGACCGGCTGAACGGCAAGCGGTTTGGTGAGCTTGAAAGTCTTGCTCGGAAACAGCTTGGCGGGGATCTTCGTCGGCGTCCGCTCGATCATGAAAGCGTTGGCCGCTTCAATGGCCTGAGCCAGCGCTTCCGGTCCCGTCAGCTCAAGATTCATGTCGCTTTCTAGAATGCCGGTGAAGAACTTCGACAGTTTCCTGGAGCGGATCGCCAGGCCCGTATCACGATTGCCGGGCCGGAAGTGGGCGGGATCGCCGCCGTCCTTCACGTTGAGGGGTATGCTGTTCTCGCTGTAGTTGCCGCTCTGCACGATGCACCATTCACCATCGATGACGATCACCTTCTCGTGCGATGAGCTGAAGAAGTGCACCCGATGACTGGCGCACGATGGCGCCGGCACGCCGTCGACCCCGGCATCGTTCAGGTCGTCGAACAGCTCCTGCTCGTCCTTGCTGTCGATATCGAGCATGAGCTTGACCTTGACGCCGCGCGCGAGCGCATCCAGCACGAGCTGCTTGATATACTCGGCGGAAAAGTCATAGATGCCGATCAGGATCGACTTCTTCGCATCGTCAAAGAGCTTCTTGGTCACCGCGAAAGTCGAATCCGGCGAGCAATAGGCGATGATTTCCTGATCGACGTCGACCGCGGGAACCTTGATCTTCTCGTATGCTTCGAGATCGCAGTTGCGCGGAACCATTTCCGGCATGAAGACGTCGGTCCGCACCGGCACCACGCGATCGCCTTCGGCCCGAACGCTCTGCGGTTCGGCAAGAAACGGCCCACGATGCTTGAGCATCGATTGGCGCAATACGAAGCTCGGCATTTTATCCCCCCATGTTTGCGAGAATCATTCCGGTTTGAAAGGCGCGCTCCTGACGCAGACTAGCGGCACCTGGACGTCGCCCTTTTCCGTCGCGACGGTAAGCATGGGAGGCAGCGTCACGTTGGCTTCCGGAGCGACATGCGCGACGACGACCCAGCCGCGCTTGCCGTGATCCTTCCCCGCCTCCACGCCGATGGCGTGGGCGCCGCATTTCAGCAGTTCGCGACTGTTGAGTTCGCGCGCCTTGTTGGCCTGTTGCTCGTTCGCCATCACCAATCCGCATGGCCGGTCCGCTTCTCATGCTTTCACGAAGCGGAACTTCAGCGCCTTCATGACCTCGGCAATCGGATTAAAGATACTCGCGCTACCCGACCCGGCAAAGTGCAGACCGACGATCTTCTTGCTTGCCTTGTCGACGATGATTGTGCCGGAATCGCCAGGCCTCGAATAATGCGTGCACTTCACCTGGTCCAGGAAGCCGATCTTGCCGACGCCCGGATAGGGCATGACGATCCTGAAGTGGACGTCCTGGACTTCGCCATCGGCATCTTCCGACGTCCGTCCGCGCGTGACGATCTTCATCCCGCGCACCGGATTGGTGGTCGCAAAGGGAGAAGCCGCTCCGCGTATGGAAAAATCGATCTTGTCGAGAAAGTCCTGATCGATCTCGGCGAGAGCCGCATCCACGCGGTTGAGAAAATCGTCACCGGTCTTGAACTTCAGGATAGCGGATAATGTCGCGACGACCTGATCCCTGCCGCCATTGTCTGACTCGCCGGGAAAGACGATCTTGTCGCCGACCTTCCCCAATCCGCTCTTGGCAAGCACGTGGGAATTGCTGAGCACGAACAGCTTCTTCCCCTTCTTGACGATAGCCCCAAGGGTTCCCGTATCCGTCAGATTTCCGATGCTATAGCCGCTGAGCAGCGGCGACCTCTGCTTGTTGACCTGGGGCCGAACCCTTCCGATCGCCTGGACATCGGTGAATACCGCCTTGCGACCCGGCACACTCAGAACGGGAGGGATCATCTTCTGGCTCTTCATCCGGCTCTTGGCGACCTTCTTTTCGACGTAGAAGCAGACGCTCAGTTCGCCGGTGTCTTTCTTCTCGGTGATCTTGTCCGCAATTCCGATGCCGACGATGTTGGGATCTTCGAAGATGGTCCGCACGCGCTCAACATGCCTTGCCTCGAGCAGCCCCAAGGATTCCGGCCGGGCGCCCTTCTCGCCGCTGACCAGATTGAGCGCATCAAGCAGTTCCTTCGGAGTGTCGTTCCTTGCCATGACGTCCCCCCAGAGATGCAAGCCAACGAACTCAACAATCTTGAGTTGAGATTCGCATTTTGGCAAGCCCACGCGCCCGCCAGTCAATCGAATCTTGATGAAACTATTGCGATCCCGGCTGGCGTTTTGGCGACGCCCGTGGCACGCCGAAAGCGCGCCTTTTATTGGCCATGCTGCCCTCGCAAATCGGCGGCGCGAATGCCATGTTATCGACTTGAGAATCAAGGACTTCGTTATTGACTGATCTGCGCAAGCCCCTGCCACATGCCCCTGCTCCGGCGGCCTCACCCGTGCCCGGCGGCATCGCTGCGCGCGCCCGTGCGGCAGCAGGCCCGCAATATCTCGCAGGGCTCAATCCGGAGCAGCGCGAGGCAGTGGAGACGCTGGACGGTCCTGTGCTGGTTCTAGCCGGCGCCGGCACTGGCAAGACGCGGGTCTTGACCACCCGCATCGCCCATATCCTGAGCCAGGGCCGCGCGCGGCCGCACGAGATCCTGTCGGTGACCTTCACCAACAAGGCGGCGCGCGAGATGAAGCTGCGGCTCGGCCAGATGCTGGGCCAGGCGGTCGAAGGCATGCCGTGGCTCGGCACCTTCCACTCGATCGCCGGCCGCATCCTGCGCATCCATGCCGAGCTGGTGCAGCTCAAATCCAACTTCACCGTGCTCGATGTCGACGACCAGGTGCGGCTGTTGAAGCAACTGCTGCAGGCGGAGAACATCGACGACAAGCGCTGGCCGGCGCGCATGCTGGCCGGACTGATCGACACCTGGAAGAACCGCGGCCTGACGCCGTCGCAGGTACCAGCCGGCGAAGCCGCGAGCTTCGCCAACGGCAAGGGCGGCAAGCTCTATGCGAGCTATCAGGAACGGCTGAAGATCCTCAACGCCGCCGATTTCGGCGATCTCTTGCTCGAGAACATCCGCCTGTTCCGTGAGAACCCGGATGTGCTCAGGCAATACCAGAGCCGCTTCAAGTTCATCCTGGTCGACGAATATCAGGACACCAACGTCGCGCAGTATCTCTGGCTGCGGCTGCTGTCGCAGGCGCCGTCGCCCCAGTCGTCATTGCCGGCCTTGACCCGGCAATCCATCGCGTCTTCACAAGATGGATCACCGGGTCACGACGCTGCGCGTCGGCCCGGTGATGACGAAGATGCGGCTGCGGCACCCACTTCCCCACCCAAAAACATCTGCTGCGTCGGCGACGACGACCAGTCGATCTACGGCTGGCGCGGCGCCGAGGTCGACAACATCCTGCGCTTCGAGCACGATTTTCCCGGCGCCAAAGTCATTCGGCTCGAGCGCAACTACCGCTCGACCGGCCATATCCTCGCCGCCGCCTCGCATCTGATCGCGCACAATGAAGGCCGGCTCGGCAAGACCCTGCGCACCGAGGACCAGGATGGCGAAAAGGTCACCGTCACCGGTTCCTGGGATTCGGAAGAGGAAGCGCGCGGGATCGGCGAGGAGATCGAGGATCTGCAGCGCGCCGGCGAGAATTTGAACGAGATCGCGATCCTGGTGCGCGCCTCGTTCCAGATGCGCGAGTTCGAAGACCGCTTCGTCACGCTCGGCCTGCAATATCGCGTGATTGGCGGCCCGCGCTTCTATGAGCGTGCCGAAATCCGCGATGCGCTGGCTTACCTGCGCACGATCAACTCGCCGGCCGACGATCTCGCCTTCGAGCGCATCATCAATGTGCCGAAGCGCGGACTTGGCGATGCCACCGTGCAACTCCTGCACGATCACGCCCGCAAGCGCCGCATTCCGCTGTTCGAGGCAGCGCGCGCCGTGGCGGAGACCGACGAATTGAAGCCGAAGGCGCGCGGGAGCTTGCGCGGTGTCGTGCAGCAATTCGACCGCTGGCGGGCGCAGAGCGAGGTGACCTCGCACACGGAATTGGCCGAGATCGTGCTCGACGAGAGCGGCTACACCGAGATGTGGCAGAAGGACCGCTCGGCGGACGCCGCTGGCAGGCTCGACAATCTCAAGGAGCTCATCCGCTCGATGGAGGAGTTCGAGAACCTTCAAGGCTTCCTCGAGCACATTTCGCTGGTGATGGACCGCGACGGCGAAGCCGGCGACGAAGCGGTGTCGCTGATGACGCTGCACTCAGCGAAGGGCCTGGAGTTCGACAACGTCTTCCTGCCCGGCTGGGAGGAGGGCCTGTTTCCAAGCCAGCGCACGCTCGACGAGCAGGGCCGCGCGGGCCTCGAGGAAGAGCGCCGCCTCGCCCATGTCGGGCTGACGCGCGCCCGGCGCCGCGCGAAAATCTATTTCGCCACCAACCGCCGCATCCACGGCACCTGGTCGACCACGATCCCGTCGCGCTTCCTCGACGAACTGCCGGCGCATAATGTCGCGATCACGGAATCCAAGGGCGGCTCCGGCTGGGGCGGCGCCGGCGGCTACGGCCCCTCGCGCTTCGACAATGTCGAAGCCTTCGGCTCGAGCTATACAACACCGGGCTGGCAACGCGCCCAGGCCAACCGCGCCCGCAACCAGAACCGCGGCGGCGGCTCGCGCGGCGGATTCGACGAGGAGCAATCGCCCTTCGGCGGCTTCGGCCGCAACAAGCGCGCCCCCGTGGTGATCGAAGGCGAACTGGTCGCGAAATCCACCGGGACCGTTTCGGAATTCTCGCTCGATGACCGCGTATTCCACCAGAAATTCGGTTACGGCCATGTGGTGAAGATCGACGGCAACAAGCTCACCATCGCTTTCGAGAAAGCCGGTGAGAAAAAGGTGGTCGATAGTTTCGTGGAGCGGGTGTAGGAGAGTGTCCTGCGGGTCGCGCACTTAATGCCGGCAGACAGGCCGTAGGGTCTACATGATCCACAGAGGGTTTTCATGTTGACCAACAGCCGCGAGATCATACGCCGCCTGGAGCGGGAAGGATGGGTACTTGTTCGCGTTACCGGTTCGCACCACGTGTTCAAGAATCCCATATCCGGCGAAACGCTGGTCATTCCGCACCCGAAGAAGGACTTGGGGAAAGGATTGGTGCGCGCCATCTATAAAGGTGCAGGGTGGAAGCCCGATTGAGGTTAGCCATGGCTCACTACGTCGCGATTGTTGAGGACGCCGGACCTGAGCACAGTGTTGGTGTCTGGTTTCCGGATCTGCCCGGCTGCACTTCCGGCGGGGATGATATCGATGAAGCCTTGCGCAATGCGCCGGAGGCTTTGCAGCTCTATGCGGAAAGCCTTGAAAATGACGGCAAGTCGCTGCCGCATCCGCGAACACTGACCGAACTGAGGGCCGATCCGGAGATCGCGAACGACATAAAGACCTACATGGTCGCCCTGATTGAACTACCCGCGCGCGCTCACGCGGCGGAGTGAACTGATCGTCGTTTCGACGGATTGCAGAATCCGCCAAGTGTACCTATGTTCTCGCCGCCCCTCCTCTCGCGCGGCGCAACGTCGCGTTCCCTGTCACATTTCCTGCCAGCTCGTCACCACCAGCCATGTCACCGATCATTTCCGTTTCCAATCTCTCGAAGGTCTATGGCTCCGGCTTCAAGGCGCTGAACAACATCAATCTCGATATCCGACGCGGCGAGATTTTTGCCCTGCTCGGACCAAACGGCGCCGGCAAGACGACGCTGATCAGCATCATCTGCGGCATCGCCAATCCGAGTGAAGGCAACGTCTCGGTCGACGGCCACGACATCATCAAGTCCTACCGCACCGCACGCTCGATGATCGGCCTCGTGCCGCAGGAACTGCACACCGATTCCTTCGAATCGGTATGGGCGACCGTGAGTTTCAGCCGCGGCCTGTTCGGCAAACCGAAGAATCCCGCTCATATCGAGAAGGTGCTGAAGGATCTCTCGCTGTGGGAGAAGAAGGATTCCAAGATCATCACGCTGTCGGGCGGCATGAAGCGCCGCGTGATGATCGCAAAGGCGCTGTCGCACGAGCCGCAGATACTGTTCCTGGACGAGCCGACCGCCGGCGTCGACGTCGAGCTGCGCAAGGGCATGTGGGAAGTCGTGCGGACGCTGCGGGATGCCGGCGTCACCATCATCCTGACCACGCACTACATCGAGGAAGCCGAGGAGATGGCCGACCGCATCGGCGTCATCAACAAGGGCGAGATCATCCTGGTCGAGGACAAGGCCAAGCTGATGGAGAAGCTCGGCAGGAAGCAGCTCAAGCTGCATCTGGCGCACAGGATCGACGCCGTTCCGCCGGCGCTTGCGCCCTATCATCTCGTGCTGTCGGAAGGCGGCACCGAGCTGGTCTACGATTACGACACCGCGGGCGAACGCACCGGCATCACCAGCCTGCTCGGCGATCTCCGCAATGCCGGGATCCGTTTCTCCGACCTTGAGACCAGCCAGTCTTCGCTCGAAGACATCTTCGTCAGCCTGGTGAGAGCGCCATGAACTATCGAGCGATCCGCGCAATCTATTTGTTCGAAATGGCGCGCACCTGGCGCACGCTGTTGCAGAGCATCGTCTCGCCTGTGGTGTCGACCTCGCTTTATTTCGTGGTGTTCGGCGCCGCGATCGGCTCGCGCATCACGGAGGTCGAAGGCGTCAGCTACGGCACCTTCATCGTGCCTGGGCTCGTGATGCTGTCGGTGCTGACGCAGAGCATCGCCAATGCATCCTTCGGCATCTATTTCCCGAAATTCGTCGGCACGATCTATGAAATCCTCTCGGCGCCGATCTCCTATTTCGAGATCATCATCGGCTATGTCGGGGCGGCCGCGACCAAATCGATCGTCCTCGGGCTCATCATCATGGCGACGGCTGGATTGTTCGTGCCGCTGCACATCAATCACCCGATCTGGATGCTGACGTTCCTGGTGCTGACCGCCGTCACCTTCAGCCTGTTCGGCTTCATTATCGGCATCTGGGCCGATGGATTCGAGAAGCTGCAGATGATCCCGATGCTGGTGGTGACGCCGCTGACGTTCCTGGGCGGCAGCTTCTATTCCGTGAACATGCTGCCCTCGGGCTGGCGCACCATCACCCTGCTCAACCCTGTGGTCTACCTGATCTCCGGCTTCCGCTGGAGCTTCTATGGGATCGCCGATGTCGGCGTAGGCCTGAGCCTCGGCATGACCCTGGGCTTCCTCGCCACCTGCCTGGCAATCGTCTGGTGGATCTTCAGGACGGGCTACCGGCTCAAACGTTGATCGCCTCGCGGTCATTTCGGGGCATGCGAAGCATGAACCCGGAATCCAGAGATTGCGGTGCGAGATTCTCCGATGTGCAAGTGCACATCGTAGTTCGCGCTCACGCGCGCCCCGGAATGACGATGTCCCTCACGACGATCAGCGATAGCAGCGGAAATGGCCGGAGCGGGTGTAGTAGCCGCGGCAGCGATGGCCACGGTGCCAACCGCGATTGGGCAGGCCGAGCACGCCGTTGACCGCACCCACGGCACCGCCGACGCCGGCGCCAACCGCACCCCCAACCACGCCGCCGACCGGACCGGCGATCCGATTGCCCTCGTAGGCTCCCTCGTGCGCGCCGCGCACGATGCCTTGGGCATGTCCCAGATGAGGCATCGCAAGCAATGCAAGGATGATGGCGGCGGCCGCAAGCACGAGCCGCGCCGGCGTGACATCAGGCAGCGCCAGCGTCTTGACCTTGGTCTTCTTCATCACAATTCCCAAAAATGCACGGCAAATTATACCGTCAGGCGGGAGTGTGAAACGCCCTTGCGGCCAAATGGTTGCGCGTCTGTGACGAATTCGAGTCGTGTGCTCACACTCGCGAAAAAGTCAGCAGGCCAGCGCCGGATTTCTCCGACGACGCCTTGCTTGTGCCGCTCGTTATATTAACGATGCATGGCCGGGCTACTGGAACCCGAGCCGGATTCCGGGCATAGTGCTTGCCGGGGACGGAGAACCGCGGCGCTGCAATGTTAGGCCTGGAGGGCCAAAGTAAGATGCGTACGTTCCTCGTTGCTTTCACCGCCCTGACGCTGGCTTTTGCCGGCGCCGCACAGGCCAAAGTCGCCATCACCGTCGACAAGGACAACCAGCAGATGACCGTCGCGGTCGACGGCGTTGAGCGGTATCGCTGGCCGGTCTCGACCGGCATCCCCTCCTACGAGACGCCGAACGGCAGCTTCCGCACTTTCCGCATGGAGGAAGACCACTACTCCAAGGAATTCGACGACGCGCCGATGCCGCACTCGATCTTCTTCACCAAGATCGGGCACGCGATCCACGGCACCGATTCCGTCAACCGCCTCGGCAGCCCTGCCTCGCATGGCTGCGTGCGATTGTCGCGCGAACATGCAGCCACGCTCTACGCCCTGGTACAGGAGCAAGGCGTGCTCAACGCCACGGTGACGCTGACCGGCTCCTCGCAGGTGGCGCTCGCGCGGAATCCGAAACGCGGCAACACCGCGGTCGCCCGCCGCGCGCCGCAGTACGAGCAGCAATTTGGCGATGCCGCTGGCGATCCTGTGATGATCACACCGCAACAGCAGCAGCAAATGCCGCAGGTCCGTGCCGACGATGGCTACATCTATCCGGCCGACGGCAGCTCCAATGCGCAGGTGTATCCGGCGCCGCGCAGCCGCCGCGTCTACGATACGCAGACCTATTATCGCCAACCGCAACAACCGCAGCAATATTCCGACCGCTACGCGCCGGCGCCGCAAGGCTATTACTATCCGCCGCGGCCGCGCGGGTTCTTCACTTACCAGGACTGACCAGCGCCGAGTTGGTCGACACGACAGAGCGGGATGGCTGCGTCATCTCGCTCTTTTTTCTTCTGCGCCCAATTTCCATGCCTAATCTTTGCCTGTGCGCGAACGCCTCGCATTCCCCTGAAACTCCGCTTTACGCCAATGCGATCCTGCACGTCCGGATCGTGCATGATCCTCATCAACACGCCTGCGTGAGCCCAAATTGACAACGCCCGCCGTGTCCGTATTGTGTCTAGTTGTTTCGCTGGATTTCCCATGACACAAGAAGAAATATCCGGTTTTTGCGTGGATTCGCTTGCGAAAGTGCTGCGGATCGCCAAGGACCGGATCAAGACCGATACCAAGTTCAACCGGCTCGGGCTCGACTCGGCGATGGTCGTCTATGTCATGATGGAACTCGAGGAGAAGCTCGACCTCGAGCTTTCGACCGACGACTTCTACGACTATCCGACCGTCGACGCGCTGTCGCGTTACCTCGCTGAAAAGCTCGCAGCCCGCTCCGCTGCCTGACCCCTAATCGTCGCCGGATATCATTGACCAAGATGGAGACGTTTTCCTCGCTGGTGGCGCTGCTGGCAAAGCGGGCGGAAACGCAGCCCGATGCGCGCGCCTACGTCTTCCTCTCCGACCGCGGGGCGGAGGAAGCCATCCTCACCTTTCGCGAGCTGCATGACGCTGCCCGCGTGCTGGCGGCGCGGCTTGGCGAAGTCACCCGGCCGGGCGATCGCGCGATGCTGGTGTTTCCGCCCGGTCTCGAATTCGTCGTCGCCTTCTTCGGCTGCCTGATCGCGCGTGTGATCGCAGTGCCGATGATGATGCCACGGCGGCAGAGTGCGCGCGACTCCAGCGCCGCGATCATGGCCAATTGCGAACCTGCAATCGCGCTCACCAGTTCGGCCTTCGCCATCCGCGGCGATCTGCAGGAGCGGTTTTCGCGCGAAGGCCTGCAGTGGCTGGCCGTCGATCTCGACACGACGCCGGCGCAGCCTGCGGCCGATCTGCCGCTTCCAGCGCGAGAGGATATCGCCTTCCTCCAATACACCTCGGGCTCGACGTCCGAGCCGAAGGGCGTCGCCGTCAGCCACGGCAACCTGCTCGCCAATCTCGAGATGATCCGCATCTCGCTCGGCAACACCGAGCAGTCGACCTATGTCAATTGGGTGCCTCTCTATCACGACATGGGGCTGATCCTGAACACGCTGGAGGCGCTCTATGTCGGAGCGCTCTGCGTGCTGATGGCGCCGAACGCCTTCACCCAGCGCCCACTCAACTGGCTGCGCGCGATCAGCGACTATCGCGCCGAGGTCGCCTGCTGCCCGAATTTCGGCTACGATCTCTGCGTCAGCCGCTACCGCGCCGAGCAGATGCAGGGCGTCGATCTCTCCTCCTGGAAGATCGCGCTCAACGGCGCCGAGCCGGTGCACGCCGAGACGATCAAGCAATTCATCGAGACCTTCGCCGCTCACGGCTTCGATCCCCGCGCCGCGTTCCCGGCCTATGGCATGGCGGAAGCGACGCTCTTGATCTCCGGCGGCAGCCGCGGCGCCGGCCATGTGACGCGCGACGTTAGCCGCGCCGCGCTGCAGGCGCATCGGGCCGAAGCGCCGGCTGATGCGGCGGATAGCCAGACGCTGGTCGGCTGCGGCCGCGCGCTCGAAGGCGAGCGGATCGCGATCGTCGATCCCGACACCTGCGCGCGCCTGCCCGTGGACCAGGTCGGCGAGGTCTGGGTCAACGGTGCCAACGTCGCGGGCGCCTATTGGAAGAATCCGGAAGCGACCCGGACCGGCCTGCACGCGCGCATCGCGGGCGATGACGACGGCGCGAGCTGGCTGCGCACCGGCGACCTCGGCTTCCTGGATCGGACGGGTGAAGTCTTCATCACCGGACGGATCAAGGACTTGATCATCGTCCGCGGCATCAACCACTATCCGCAGGATCTCGAGCGCACGGTGCAGGCGGCACATGCCGCGCTGCGGGCCAATTGCGGCGCGGCGTTCTCCGTCAGCGACGAGCACGGCGACGAAACGCTTGTCGTCGTGCAGGAGGTCGAGCGCACCGAACGCAACCGGATCGACGGCGCCGAGATGAAGGGCCTGATCCGCGAGCACGTCACCGACCAGCACGAATTGTTCGCGCGCCATATCGTGTTGATCCGGCCGGGCACGCTGCCGAAGACCACCAGCGGCAAGATCCAGCGCAGTCTGGCGCGCCGGCTGTGGTCCGAAGGCCGGTTCGAGGATCTCGCCGCCGACGCGGATTGACTCGCTCTTGCCGTCATCGTCCGGCTTGACCGGACGATCCAGTATTCCAGAGGCAGTAGTGCTTGAGCCGAGAGGCCGCTGGTTACTGGATGCCCCCGCCGGAGCTTGTCGTCGGCCTCGCCGAAGGCGAGACCCGGTGGCGGAGCATGACAAGAAGAACGATCATCAGAAGTCGATCTTCGCCGCTTCGCCATCGCGGATACTGGCGACGATGCCCTCCTGTATCTTGCTAGCGATGCTCGGGCGGTAGTGGATGAAATCGGCAAAATTCGCGCGATCGCGGGTCAGCGCATTGTCGATGCGGTAGTTGATGAAATTGCTGTTCGGCCGACCGGCCACGACGCGCTTCAGAGCCGCGTTGCAAGCCTCACGGTCGGCCGCAGCGGGCGTGCCGGGCTGCGGCATCTTGCTTTGCAGGGTCGGCGGCACGACGATGACGACGCTGGTCTCGGGCGAAAGTTTCTTGACGAGCGCATCGAGCCGCGCGACCTCGGGAAGCGTCTCGCGCTCCGCGTCGGTGGCCGCAAGCGGCGGATCGCGCGGCGCGTTAGTCTCGCGGAAGGTGCCTGGCAGCCAGATATCCTCGTAGCTGAAGAAGCCGGAGGGGTCCCGGAGCCGGTGCCATCCGAGACCGATCGATATCCGCTGGAAGGCGTGCTCGATCGCTGGCCATGACAGCAAGCGAGCCGCATAGGCGATCCGGCTTTGGTCATAGAGCCAATCCGGGAACGCGCCCGGCGGCGACTGCGCCGGAACGTGAGCGCACCAATAGGGATCGACGACGAAGACCAGCGCTCCCACCCGCGGGTGATTGCGCAGGAACAAATCGAGCGCCGTGAGCTGCTCCTGCGGATTGGCGCCGGTCAGATAGAGCTGCACGAAGCGCAGCCCGGTCGCCTTGGACAACTCGGCCGGCTGCAGCATCTGCGCCGTCGAATTGCCGATGATGGCAGAATCGAAATTAGGATCGCGCGCGCGGCTCGGCGTTGCCGTGAAGGTATTGTGGTCGTCGACGCCTCTGATCCCGAGCAGGCCGAACTTGCCGGTGTCATAGGGATCGACCAGGATCATCAGCGCGTAGACCAGCACCAAGCCGATCACGAGCGTCCTGACGCAGTTGGCCAGGCAACGCCCCCATTCGGGCGACGTATCAGAACTGGTAGTAGGCGAAGCCACGAACGTTCCCTTCTCCGAGCAAGATCAGGATAGCAAGCAAGCCGAGGCCGCCCACCACGCCAAGCCAGGGTCGCGGCCGCTGCATCACGCGTTCGACCATGTCCTGGGTCGCCGGCAGCAGGAAAGCCATCAACGGGACAATCACGAGCGGCCACAAACGCTTCCCTTCGGACAGATTGGGCGCAACGGCGAGGCCGTGGAAGATGTTCAACGCCGCATCGAGCGTGCCGGCGCGGAAGAACACGCCGGTCAGAAGCACGAAGATCACCGTCAGCGCCCATCCGGCGAGCGCGGGCAGCCGCGGCCCGTAGCGGCGCCACAGCGAGCAGACCACCAGCGCCAAGCCATGCAGCGTGCCCCACAGCACGAAGGTCCAATTCGCGCCGTGCCAGAGGCCGCACAGCGCCATGGTCAGCACCATCACCGCGAAATATTGCAGTTGGTAGAAGCGCCGCGGCACCATGCGCTTGTTGGCGAGCGGAAAGAACAGATATTCGCGCAGGAATGTCATCAAGGTGATGTGCCAGCGCTGCCAGAAATCCTGGATGCTGGTGGAGCGGAACGGCGCATCGAAATTGTACGGCAGCTTGACGCCGAACAACAGGCCGAGCCCGACCGCGATGTCGGAATAGCCGGCGAAGTCGTAGAGGATCTGGATGCCGAAGGCGAGCGCGAGCCATGCGTCGCCATTGCTCACCGGCCCTTCGAGCGCCCGCGCATAGATCGGATCGATCAGCCGCGCAATACGGTCGCCAAGCAGGATCTTTTCGACGAGCCCGATCAGGATGAAGGCGATGCCGACGCAGAACTGGCGCTGCCAGCCCGGCACATAGACCTTCTTGCCGAACTGCTCCATCACCTGCGACCAGCGCACCAGCGGTCCGGCCAGCGCCTGCGGGAAGAAGGAGATGTAAAGCGCGTAGCGGTTCAGTGAATAGGTCGGCGCCTTTCCCTTGCGCAGATCGACCAGGTACATGATGTGGTGGAAGGTGAAGAAGGAGATGCCGAGCGGCAGCACGATGTCGAGCACGGGCATCGGCCGCCCCAGCGCAAGGCCGATATTGTAGGCGAGGAAGTTGGCGTATTTGAACCAGCCGAGGACGCCGAGATTGGCAACGATCGCAGCGGTGATGATCCACGGCATCTTGGTCCTGGCATAGGTCATCGCCGCAATCCAGTTGATCAGGATCGACAGGATCAGGAGCAGGACGAAGGGCGGATTGCCGTAGGCGTAGAACACCAGCGACATCGCAACGAGCGTCCAGATCCGCCACTGCGGATGCGGATCGACAAATCGATAGATCAGGATTGCCGCCGGCAGGAAACCCAGCAGGAAGGGGTAGTCGTTGAACAGCATCAGCCGGCAATCTCAGGCATGACCCGGGTTACTCACCTTATCCGCCGGAAGCCGACGACTATCCGTGCTCGAGCTCGGCCACGTCGGGCGCCGGCTCGTGCAGCCGGCGCAGCGCGATCTTCTCCGCACTCGGCATCTTGACGTTCCAGGCCAGTCCCAGCGCGGCAAGCACTCGGATGAAGAGATAGCCCGGATCGAACTCGAACCATCGCAACCCGAACGCCGCCGAATAAGGAAAGGCATGGTGATTGTCGTGCCACCCCTCGCCCCACGCCAACCATGCCATTACGCCGAGATTGCGGCTGTTGTCACCCCGGGTGCGGTAGGGACGTGCGCCAAACGTGTGCATGACCGAGTTGATCGCCGACATCGCCTGTTCGACCGCGAACATGCGCGCCACGCCGCCCCAGAGGAACCCGGCCACCGCGCCCCATAGGCTGCCGGCGACCAACCCGCCAATGGCGGTCGGGATCAGCAGCCCCACCAGCACCCAGGCGTAATAGTAGCTGTTGACCCGGACCAGCACCGGCTGCGCCATCAGGTCCGGAACGTAATGGGCGACATTCGGATAATCATGCTCGATCATCCAGGTCAAATGCGCATGCAGGAAGCCGCGCAGACGGCCGAGGAGGCTCCCGCCATGCAGATTGGGCGAATGCAGGTCGCCCTCGTGATCGCTGAGTTCGTGGTGGCGACGATGCATGGCGGCCCAGGATACCATCGCCCCCCGCCCGGCCATCGAGCCCATGATGATCAGCATCGCGCTCACGGCTGTCCCGGTTGTGAAGGCGCGGTGCGTGAACAACCGGTGATAGCCGACGGTGAGGCCGAGGCCTGTGACCAGCCACATCGCGAAGAACAGGCTGATTTCGAGCGCCCCGATCGGGCGATAGAACAGGGCGCCAAGCGCGATCAATGTCCCGATGAATGGCAATACATCGAACAGAATAAAATGCTGCCGCTGCAATCGATGAAAATGCCGGCTCCGGATAATCCGATGGTCGCGCATGAATAATGGAACAATTGGGAAACAAGTTCCATCAGTATAGAGTCGGCCCCCGCCCGCAACCATTGCGACGGATTTGCCCTGCAGATCGCGAACGCGGGCGGCGGGTGTTGCAAAAATATCGAGCTCACTACTCGCCGTCGCGCAATCGCCGGTAAACCGCGCCCAGGATGTTGGAATAGTCGTCGGTCCAGACCCGCTGCTTTTCATCGGCCTCGGTTTCGGTCCACGAGTCGGACGAGGCGAGCTTGCCGACATCGGCCTCCTCGCGGGCGGAGATCACGACCGAGGTCGAGAAAATGTACTCGCTGTCACGGCCGGAATCCTCGCTGTAGACCCAGCTCTTGAGGTCGTTGGCCTCGGCGATGCCGACCACGACGCTGGAAAGCTCGAGGTGGCGGTTGGAGACGTGCATCACCACCGCGCCCTGCGGCGCCAGCTTGGCCTTGTAGATCGCCATCGCCTCCTCCGTCGCCAGATGGATCGGGATCGCGTCGGACGAATAGGCATCGACGATGATGAGGTCGTAGATGCCATCAGGCTCGCGAGCGAAGGTGAGCCTGGCATCGCCGATCACCGGCTTCAAGTCAGGGGCGCAATTCTGGATGTAGGTGAAATATTTCGGATCGCGCGCGGTATCGACCATGGTCTGGTCGATCTCGAAGAACTTCCATTGTTCGCCCGGCTCTGCGGCGCAGGTGAGCGTGCCTGAGCCGAGTCCGATCACGGCCACCTTAAGCGGAGCGCCCTTGCGCTCGCGCATCGCCGCGATCGTCTGCCCGATGCCGCCGTCCTTGTGATAGTACGTAATGGGTTCGGGCCGGCCGGTTACCGGCGTGCCGTTGTCGTTCTTGAAGCGCTCGGCGCCGTGAATGGTGGTGCCGTGCATCAGCACGTGATATTGGCCGTTCGGCGTCACCACGATCTTGTGCACGCCGAAGAAACTGCGGACGGTCTCGACCCGGCCGTTATCGGAGGGGTAAGCGCGCAACAGCAGCAGCGCCACCACGACGGTCGCGAAGATCTTCCAGCGGCTCGCGTTGAGCGTAAGCGCCAGCAGCGCCGAGAGCACGCCGACCGCGCCGATCACCCACGACCGCCGCTCGTCGAGCCAGTTGAACAGCGTCCCGGTTGAATAGGACGGCACGATCAGCGCGACCGCGAGCACGGCAAGGAACGGCCAGTACCAGGCACTCCAGCGCGGCAGCCGCTCTCCCCCGCCGGACGGCCGGCACAGCGCGGCGAGCGCCAGCAGGATCGGGTATTCCGCCACCCAGGAGAAGGCAAACGGCGCGATCAGGCCTGCGAACAGGCCGCCGACCATGCCGCCGAACGACAGCGCCACGTAGAAGCCGGTGAGGTATTTTGCTGCCGGCCGGGTCCGCGCCAATTCACCATGGCAAGCCATCGCGATGATGAAAAAGGCGAGTTGGTGACCGCCCAGCGTCAGCAGCAGACTCTGTTCGCCACCAACCGCAAGCAGGATGACGACGCACGCAATTGCGATTGGCTGCGCGCGCAGCATGAACTCATGCGAAAACAGCGGGCGCGACTGGAACACCAGCACCCAGGTCAGGAGGTAAAGCGACAGCGGCAAGACCCAGAGCAGCGGCGCTGCCGCAACGTCGGTCGAGATGTGCGCGGTCACGGCGATCAGAAGGCCCGAAGGCACCGCGGCAAGGAAGATCCAGCGCAAACGCAACAGCCAGGAGGGTGCCGGCGCATCGGCATCATCGACCGGCAAATTCAGCGCCGCCGCGCTCGCGGACGAACGCATCAACAGCACGCCGCAACCCGCGATCAAGAGGATCAGCAAGCCATAACCGCCGGTCCAGATCAGGTTCTGCGTGCGCAGCGTGAACATCGGCTCCAGCAGCACCGGATAGGACAGCAGCGCCAGAAAGCTGCCGATGTTCGAGGATGCGTAGAGGAAGTACGGATCCGGACCGTTGGGATGGCCGGTGCGTACAAACCAGGCCTGCAGCAGCGGGTTGTTGGCGGCGAGCGCGAAGAAAGGCAGCCCGATCGAGACCGCGAACAGGCCGAGCAACCAGAACGCGTAACCTGAGGTCGGTGGATCGCCCCAGCCGCTCTGGATCGCGAGCGGCAGCGTCAGCATGGCCGCGACCAAAAGCAAGAGATGCACCGCGACCGGAGCCGCGCGGCTCTTCAGCTTCATCAAATAATGCGCGTAGGCGTAGCCCGCGAGCAGCAGCGACTGGAAGAACACCATCGCCACCGACCACACCGCCGGTGAGCCGCCGAGCCGCGGCAGCACCATCTTGGTGAACAGCGGCTGCACCGAGAACAACAGGAGCGCGCTGACGAAGATCGCGGTGGTGTAGACGATCAACACCAGCCGGTTTCGCGCGGCGGACGGCTTGGAAATCATGAAAGCTCCGGCTTGGGCCCGGCGGACGCCGCCGGCGAGATTTCCGGCGCATGCACGCCAGAGGTTTCAATTGAGCATATGACGGTATGGCGGGCAATGTAACCCGGTCACGTGGACTTGACGATATGCCAGTGCGGAGCGACATGCCGGACGATCCAGTAGGATGAGTAGAGCCCAGCGAAACCCATCGCGATGGAGCAAGCCGCGCGATGATGGGTTTCGCTGCGCTCTACCCATCCTACGTCTGATTCAGACAGCGAATATGAGTCCGCATTCTCGCGACGCGTTGCGTCCGAGCTTTGCTTCACTTTCCACCCTCCTCGAAACACAGAGGGCGCAGGGAAAGCCGGGTGCTGGTTGCACCCATGGGTCCCGTGCAACAAAAAGCACGGGGGTAGGACCACAGGTTCAACCGAAGCATTCCGGCTTTCCCTGCGCGATGGTTTTACGGCTTCCTTCGTGCTCTCCCCGGTGACCGGCTATCCGATTCACACATTTTTGAGCCTCAAAGTGGTGCCGTATTTGATGCGACGGAAGGCTTCGAGGCCCAGGCGCATCACCTTTGGACCAG
>NZ_JBUYEN020000082.1:0-20483 GCF_055229415.2 Bradyrhizobium sp. Leo114
GCGGGATCCTCGCATCTCCCTGGGCCGGAAGCACCCCTCACCTTCCCGCTCTCGTGGGGGGACACGCGCTCTCTTTCGTGGTCAAGCCGCTCCGGAAGGCCTCCGTTACCAAGCTGGCTTGCCGCCGGCATCGTGATGTTGGGCCTTGCGGTAATTCTCACCGCAACGTTGATCGAGAAATGCAGCGCAAGGAGAGCGCGTGAGGACAGCCACACCAGGCCGGATCCGCAGTCACCTTCGTGATAGACGCCGCTAGCTTTGCGTCCATGCGCAGTTCAGCGTACGGGCTAAAGGTGTGGGCAGCGATCTCCAGCACGGCGGCATAACGCGCCGCTCGCTATGCCTAAGGCTCGATTATGGAATCGGTATATTTGTCCAGGCCAAAGGGCGTCTCGCTGGTTCACGGCCCTGGACCGCCAGAGTAGATATCGCGCGTTCTACGCCGGCACAGCGCCCGAGCGCGGAATGAGCAATTAGAGCGTGATGAGATTAGGTTTGACCATATCCGGCGTTGGTGAAGTAGTTTGAGCACTCGGCGGGTGTGACAGTGTCGAGGATCGGACCAATGGCATCGTAGACAGCCTCGGTGGTCCGCTTTGCGGCTTTGCGAAGCCAATGCTTGAGTTTGGCGAAGAACTGCTCGATCGGGTTCAGATCGGGTGAGTATTTCGGTAGGAAGAACAACCGTGCACCGGCGGCACGGATGGCGCGACGTACGGCCTTGCCCTTGTGCGGGCCGAGGTTGTCCATGATCACGATGTCGCCGGGCGGCAATGTCGGGACTAGAACCTTTTCGACGTAGGTTTGAAAGGTTTCGCCATTGATCGGTCCATTGACGAGCCACGGGGCCGTGACGCGATCGTGGCGCAAGGCGGCCAGGAAGGTCATGGTCTGCCAGTGGCCATGTGGCACCTTGGCCTTGAGCCTTTGACCGCGCGGCGCCCAGCCCCGCAGCGGCGCCATATTGGTTTTGGTCCAGGTCTCGTCGATGAACACCAGGCGAGACGGATCGATCCGCTCCCGATATTTGCTCCATTGCGTCCGCCGACGGGCAACATCGGGACGGTCCTGCTCGGCAGCAATCAGCGTCTTTTTTTGTGACTGAGCTTCTCGGCGTGGACGAAGTTCCACAGCGTCCGGTAATCGACCTTCAGACCACGCTCGGCAAGCTCGGCCACCAGCCCGCGCAAGGTGAAATCCGCCGTCCGGCACCGTTGCACCAGCCAATCACGATGCTTTCCCGAAATCTTCTTCGGCTTGTAGCCGCCGATCTGATCCGGCTCGACGCTGCCGGTCCGGCGAAAGCGCTGCACCCAGAGAATGGCCGTGCTGATGCCTACACCAAATTGCGCCGCCGCCTGATGGCACGACAGGCCGCCCTCGCAGACGGCGTCAACCACGCGCTCACGCAGATCAGTCGAATACGCTCGCCCCATCCATGCCGGCCTCCTTCCCAGCCAGCATGTTGAATCAGAACCGATCTGATTTGGGAATCCTCAATCGATTCAATCTAATCCCATCCCGCTCTAGAGGATCACGGTCATGATCACCAAGCTTGCCGACATCGATCCGAAGCGCGTCGCGGCAATCCTCTACCGGCGAAACAGGACGCTTGTGAGCTGCTCGCCGACTTACCCCAGGAGTCTCATGCGGCAAGGCGTGCACGTCGGCGGCTTCGTTCAGCAAACCTGAAGGGCGCGACGGCATGAGAACCATGCTCGCGCTGGACATTGCGACGGGGCACGAGATTTCGATATGCGAGCACACCCGGCAGCGGCGCCATGTTCTGCAAGCTTGGTGCTAATAGGCTTACCGATGCTACCGTTGTGGTGGCCCACGCGATCAAGCGGCGTCGATCTCCTCGTGATTAACAAATTGTCCAAGAAGGAGGTTCGGCGGGGGCCTGCGCGACGAATTTATTGATGCGATCATCGCTGGTGTACCGCTCCTCACGACCGTCCCCGGAAAATGCCTTGTCGACTGGCGGACTTTCACCGGGGATGTTGGCACAACGCTGTGGTGCGAGCGCCAGGTCGTAGAGGGATGATGGCGCGACATCCCCCGCCGCCGCGCATCTGCGCGCAATCCATCCGGTCACGACGATTTAGTGATGTTCCCATCCGACAGTTTCATCACGGCTGAGAGCATCGCCGATCTTGCCCCGAGATTATCCACCACGATCGATGGAAAAAAGCCGTCACTGCCGGATTCCGCTCCACGTCACGTGAGTGGTCCTCGTGCGCCTCGTTAAGGGTGATCATGCGGCCTAGCAGGATTTGCCGCGGTAGGTTCATTTTATCAAGGCCCAAGATTGTACGGCCTCTTAAGTTGCGCGCATGGCTTTCGCGCGCACGCAAGCTGCCGCATGCGCACGGCATCATGCTCCGTTATCGATGTAAGATAATGGCCCATTCTGCCCAATTACGGACCGAGATATCGCCGCGGCGAGCATCCGATTGTCGCATTTCCGCCAGTTGAACCGCGAGATCTCCTGGCACATCGCTTGCTTGACTTGGGGCCGGTATCATCGCTTCCCGCGCGAAGCAAACTTGTGAGGACGATATGCTTGGAATTGGAAGTAAGTTGCCGCCGTTCGAAATCACAGGCGTGAAGCCCGGTTTTCATCTGCACGAAGAGAGCGGGCAGAGCGCGCTCGAGACGCTGACGGAAAACAGCTTCCCTGGGAAATGGAAGATCATTTTCTTCTATCCGAAGGATTTCACCTTCGTCTGCCCAACCGAGATCGCCGAGTTTGCCCGGCTGTCGAAGGATTTCGCCGACCGCGACGCGGTCGTGCTGGGCGGCTCGACTGACAACGAGTTCTGCAAGCTGGCTTGGCGACGCTCACACAAGGACCTGAACCATCTGCCGATCTGGCAGTTTGCCGACACCAAGGGCGGGCTGGTCGATGGTCTTGAAGTGCGTTCGCCGGACGGCGTCGCCTATCGCTACACATTCATCGCGGACCCAGACAACACGATCCAGCATGTCTACGCGACCAACCTCAATGTCGGCCGAAACCCGAAGGACACGCTGCGCGTGTTGGATGCTCTGCAGACCGACGAGCTCTGCCCCTGCAACCGCGAGATCGGCGGCGAAACGCTGAAGGTTGCTTGAGGCATCATGTCAATTGAGCAGTTGATGGACCAGATCCCCGATTTCGCCAAGGACGTCAGACTGAACCTGGCGTCGATGATATCAGATGAGACGCTATCACCGCAGAGGAAACACGGGCTGTTGCTCGCCACCGCAATTGCCGCCCGCAATCCTGTAGTGATCGCCGCAATGGAATCTGCGGTAGCTGTCGTGATGACGCCGGCCGCGGTCGCGGCGGCGAAATCCGCAGCCTCGGTGATGGCGATGAACAACGTCTACTACCGCTTCGTTCACCTCTCCGCCAACCCGGAATACAAGACGATGCCGACGCGGCTACGCATGAACGTCATCGGCAATCCCGGCGTGGACAAGGCCGATTTCGAGCTGTGGTCGCTGGCGGTAAGCGCCATCAACGGCTGCGGGGCCTGCATGGACGCGCATGAGAAGGCGCTGCGGGAGGCCGGCATCAGCACGGCGGTCATCCAGACCGCGGTCGGTCCCGCTCCGCGGGTCCATTTCAGCGGTGGTTGGCGACAAAGAGCGCTTCGTCCGCGCGGTCCCGTATCGACCCGGTGGCGAACACGCTCTCGATGGGATTGGTGGTGCGCAAGTGATCCCAACGTTCGGGAAGAAAATCGTAGAAGGCCAGCAGTGCGTCGCGATCCTTCACCAGGCATTCGACCGCCCAGCCGTACTGGCGCAATACTTCTCGGCGAAGACGTCGATCACCGCTTCGGCGGACGCTCGGTTCGCGCCCAATGGACCTCGCAGAACTCTTCTTGCATGGTGGCCTGCACGGAGAGTGGGACCATGTCCAGGACGTTCACGGTGTTGTGCACCCAGCCTCGCTGGTGGCGTGTGCCGGGAAAGACCTCGTCGAGCGCCTTGTAGAAGTCGCGCTCGCCGGCGCCGATATTGGCCAAACTCGTTGTTATTGATGACGTCATCTGGATTGTTTTGCCAAGCCACGCCTCCCTTAAGGTAGGTCAGCGTGTGGCCCTGCGCGCCAAAAGCGTAACCGAGATGACCGGCGCCAGTTACAAAGACATTTGGGTTTGCCTTGCAGTTTGCGCTCACTATCGTGCCGGAGCCGGCGAGGCAGGTATTTGTGCCGTTGCAGACTGCACCGCTAGCAGTGGGGCCAAACACCGACCTATTCCTCTGCCAGTTGTAGCCGATCCGGCCGCCTGCCAGGAACACAGGAGTATTGACGACGCCATAAACGGACGGACCGTAGGGATTGCTGAAGGGTTTTTGGCCGTAACCACCGTCGACGTGCCCGCCAATACATCCTCCGGACCAGCTCCGCAGGGTCGGTGGCACTTGTGCTGCTGGCCCAAGGGTTCGCCGAATTGGCTGCACCGTTTTCGACCAGCGCAACCGTTGTCGCTCTCCAAGATCGCATCAAACACTCCGCGGCGCTTTCCCGATCCACAACCAAGCGCCTTCGAGCTGGCAATCGGTGATGGCACCGCGAATGAAGCAAGCAGCGTGCCGCTTGGAAATTGGGGTCTCCAGTTACTTGGCGCGCGATGATGTGCGCCGGACCTGATACGCGCGAGCACGCGGATCCTGCTTGCGGCGATCGAGGGCAGCGGCCGGAGTTTCGCAAATCGGATCGTCGGACGGCCGCGCTCCACTCAGCAGGCGCCGGCCACAGCGCGCGGCCTCGGTCTGAGGCTACAACGACTGCTCCTCGGCCCAGTCGAACAATCCTCAATGCACCACTCCCCGCCGCGCTTGTCGAACGAGCCGCAACAGCGTCGCCCGATCGGAACTGCCGCACGGGCCCATCCTTGCCGCCGCGCTGCATGACAAGGAAGCACGTCGCAGAGCGGCGCGCGTCGGGCCGACCAGTTCTGTCATAACTGGCCGAACTGGTGGATACTGCGGGCGCGCTTTTGAGCACCTCTCGCGCGGGGAGGCAGGAGCCCTCCGCAGGCCCGGAATAGATGCCATGCCGATCGTGGGGTCGATAGGAGCGGCGCAGCATGGCCTTGCTGGCCCGGGCCATGCAGCGGCAGTACCGATAGATGCAGTTGCGGATCGCCAACCGGTCCAAAGGTTCCATCAGGATCGCTTCATTCAATCACCAACTATCCCGTCTCCGTAGCTAACACTCCAGTCGGAAAACATTGGTGAGAATGTTCCCTCTAGTGTTCTGCCCCGGAAATTCGCTGACAAAGTCGCGCGAGTTTTTGGAGGATGGAGTCGGCGGCAGCGGTCCACATGAAGGGGCGTGAATTTGCATTGTGGCTGCGGATAAAGCGGTCGATTTTTTTGACGAGATCGGCGGTGGAATCGAACGATCCCCGCCGGATGGCGCGTTGGGTGATGAGCGCGAAGAAGCGTTCGACCTGGTTGAGCCAGGAGGCGTAGGTTGGCGTGAAGTGAATGTGCCAACGCGGACGGCGGGCGAGCCGGGCCCTGACTTTGGGATGCTTGTGAGTGGCGTAGTTGTCGACGATGAGATGGATGTCCAGTTGGGCCGGCACGTTAGCTTCGATATGACGCAGGAAGGCGAGGAACTCCGGGTGGCGATGGCGGGGTTTGCATTGAGCGATGATTGCGCCGTCGAGCACGTTGAGGGCGGCAAACAGGGTGGTCGTGCCATGACGCTGGTAGTCGTCGGTGACGCCTTCGATGTAGCCGAACCCCAACTGCTGGCGCGAACCGCCCGCCTAAATAGTGGCAATTGCGCAGCGTGCTCCTCGCGTGTTGGCCCCATCCGTGCGCCTGCCGCCGACCAGTTCGAAGGTGCCTGCGACCCAGCAAGTGTGGCCCACGCTGGAGCCCAGTTAGCACACGAGAACCCACGGCGCGCATTACGCTATGCCATCCACAAAGCGCTGGTTCGTCGCCTTGTTCAACAAGCGCGCAGTTCTCAATGCTCTTCTCGTCGAGCGTCGTCCCGCTCCCGCGCAGGCAGAACCTGGTCTTCTCGCTCGCTTCACCCAAATGCGGCGCCCGCAAGAGCTCCTTCTGCTCCAGCTGCAAGCACTCTTCGCGCTTTGCGGGCGCCTCCGCTGCTGCTGGCGCCAACTGCGATCCGCCGGAGACGTTACCGTTGGCCATACGGTCCGAAGATCCCGAGAGCTGAGACGGCGAACCGCAGCTTTTTGTTGCCCTGGCTTAGACTGTCAGTTGGTATTCATCAAAAGATATTCTCGGCTGCCTGCCATCTGTGCGGAACGCCGATCGTCAAACCGCCATCGACGACGATCTCGGAACCGGTAAAATAGCTGGACTCGTCGCTGAGTAGGAATAAGGCTGCATGCGACACGTCCTGCGGGCAGCCTGCCCGGCCCAGAGGAATAGGGAAAAGAGAGGGATCGAAACGCTCGGTAGTGGGCGTGGTAATGAAGCCGGGATGAATCGAGTTGACGCGGACGCCAGAGGCGGCTGCCTCCAGCGCAGCAGACTTTGTTATGCCCCGCACGCCGAACTTAGAAGCCGCATAGGCATGAAGCCCGGCAGTGCCCCGCAGCCCCTCGACCGATGAGATGTTGACGATCGAACCGCCGCCCGCGCGCCGAATTGCCGGCAGGGCCGCGCCTGCATTCCGAGGAACACACCGGTTAAATTGACGGCAATGGTTCTATTCCACTGATCGAGCGAGAGCTGCTCGATGGGGGGCCATGCTGGCGATCCCAGCATTGTTGACCAACCCATGCAGCGCGCCGAAGCTGCTTTCGGCGACCGCGACCGCCCTGGCCCACTCCGCCGGCTGGGTGACGTCCTGGCGCACGTAGATGGCGGAAGTGCCTAGTTCAGCAGCGAGAGTTTCCCCTTCTGCGTGAAGAATATCAGTAATTACGACCTTAGCGCTCTCGGCTACTAGTCACGTGAATCTAAAGTTCGCCGCATAAAGTCTGTTGAGCTTTGTGGCAGAAGCGTTTGACGGAAGCCAAAATCTGATCGGCTGACTTGGTCCATTTGAAGGGCTTCGGGTTTCTGTTGTGCAGGTCGATGAAGGTACGGATGTCGGCCTCGAGCTGCCTGACGGAGGTGTGAACACCTCGCTGGATTTGCTTTCTGGTGAGTTCAGCGAACCAGCGCTCGACCTGATTGATCCATGACGCGGAAGTTGGTGTGAAGTGGACATGATAGTGCGGCCGGCGCGCAAGCCACGCTTTGATCTTGCGTGTCTTGTGGGTGGCGTAGTTATCCATGACGATATGGACAGCGAGCCCCTCAGGGATTTGAGCGTCGATCTCTTTGACGAACTTCAAGAATTCGACTGCCCTTTGCCGCTTGTAGCATTTGCCGATGACGAACCCCGAGGCGACGTCGAGCGCGGCAAAAAGCGAGGTCGTACCGTGCCGCACATAGCTGTGCGTGCGCCGTTCCGGCACGCCAGGCATCATCGGCAAGACCGGCTGCTCGCGATCGAGCGCCTGAATCTGGCTTTTCTCATCGATGCTGAGGACGAGCGCACGGTTCGGTGGGGATAGATAAAGGCCGACGATATCGCGCACCTTGTCGACGAACAGCGGATCGCTCGACAGCTTGAATGTCTGGCTGCGGTGCGGCTGCAAGCCGAACGCCGTCCACATTCGGCGGATCGTGGTGTGAGAGAAGCCGGTTTCCGCCGCCATCGAGCGGATCGACCAGTGCCTCGCGTCGGCTGGCGTCGTCCGCAGCGTCCGCTCGATCACGGCGGCAACCTGATCGTCGTTGATGGTGCGAGCACGGCCAGGTCGCGCTTCGTCAAGCAGGCCATCACAGCGATCCTTCAAAAACCGGCGACGCCACTTACCAACGGTATGTTCGTGAAGGCCGAGTTCGGCAGCTACGGACTTGCTTGGCAAGCCATCCGCACACCGCAGGATCGCACGGCATCGCTCAGATAGCGACCGGGCTACGCGATGACGACGAACTTGTCTCTCCAAGTACGCCCGCTCCTGCGCACTCAGCACTAACGGCGCGATCGGCCCCGGCCTCGCTCACCTGCATTCGCCACTCGCACTCTCCTCTGTAGAGATTCGAGCTATCAACTAATGTGACGAACTTGCGTTCCAGATGACTAGCAGGCGCGCATGAGCTGCACCCAGCCCGCGAGCTCCGCCGGTCACCAGAATGACCTTCTCGTTCATACGTCCCATGGCCTGATGTCCTTGCTCGCTCATTGATTGATGCGCTGTCAGTAGGGAGATCAGCTCGAGCCCATCTTTCTCCCGACCCATCCTATGCCATGTGCATGGCGGCTTCCCCAAAGCCTTCGTCTCGTCCAAACGGACGATCTTCCTGCCCGACCGTCCGCCGTCGTTGAGGAGATAGGGCGCTGCTTTCGACCGGCAATGCAGGCTCGCAGCGAAAAGGCGTTCGCCCTGCTGCGTTGGATTAAGCTTTGACGAGAGGAGAGCAAAGCACATAAGTTCTCCGGCGTGCAGCGGCTGGAGATTGAATGTTTCGAATCGGCGCGCCGATGATGGCGCGCGGAAATCCAGCTAGATCTGATTGTGAGGTAAAGCTCCCGCGATCGTTAGGTGCTGGATCAATGACGCAAGCCCCTCAGGAGCGCAGCCACCCGGTCGATCTCGCCTCCTTGCGTTTCTGATCATAAATAGCACAGCACGGCATTGATGTGAATCAATCGAGCAAGTCATACGCACGCGCTCGCGGAAGAGAAAAAAATGCGCCCGATCAGGACGGGGTGCACGAGGGTTGCAGCGTTGGTCGCCGCCAGGGAAGCCGACATCTAGTGCGCGCTTGGTCTGCCCGCCCTTCATCGAACCAGAGTTGCGCGAGGTCATCATCCGGATCGTAGGTTGATCATCATCCGGTATCCACGAAATGCCATCCTGCCGTATCCTTATGGTCGGCACGGTACTCGTCAGCCCAACTGGCGATCGAAGCAAGTGTTACGTTGGGGTGATCAAGAGCAGGAGCTTCCTGCGCAAGCAGGCCCTCGATTTTGCCGAGCGTGGCGGGATCGAGCCGTCGCCGTGCGATCTCGCGACAATTGCATGGCCTTCCTGCCCCAGGACCAGGCCTGCGAGACCGACACAACGAGCACGAGCCACGCGAGCCAGACAGCTCTCATAGCCTTTGCCCACAGCCTTCAGCTCGATCTACCACAAGTCGTGCGCCTTCATGATTGCAACTACATCCGGGCGAGAGGTCGAAATACCATGCGCAAGACCAAACATCGCGGCATCGGTCGCGTCGCCGCCGATTTCCTGCTCAATCTGATCGCCTATAATCTGATCCGCATCCCCAAACTGGCTGCAGCCTAGCCAGCCCAGACCTAGCCTCCCGGACGCGCCAGCCCAACGAGGCCTCCGCAACAGAAAAAAACGCTTCATTCCTCACGTTTTTCAGCAGACTGCTAGCGCCTCCTCAGAGTCTGACTCAAAAAGCGGTCAGCATTTGGAGGGCGTGGCGAGGCGTCGGGTGAGGAGCCTGACGTGGGCAATGAGAAGCCAGGCGACTTCGGTGGCGGCGGAGCCCTCGAAGTCTCTGGCGAGGCGTCGGCATCTTCCGAACCAGGCGAAGGTGCGTTCGACGACCCAGCGTCGAGGCAAGAGCTGGAAGCCTTTGACCCCGGGCGGGCGCTGAACGATTTCGATGGTCCACGGCCCGCAATGGGAGAGCGCTTCCACGAGCTGTTTTCCGCGATAAACCCGGTCCGCAAAGACGTGACGCAGCTTGGGAAAGCGATCTCGCACGCGCTCCAGCAGGGGGACCGCACCATGGACATCCTGAACATTGGCGGGATGAACGTGGACGGCCAGCAGAAGACCGTTGGTATCGGTGACGATGTGCCGTTTGCGTCCATGAACCCGTTTGCCCGGATCGAAGCCACGCGGTCCGCCGGCTTGTGTCGTCGAAGCACTTTGGCTGTCGATGACGGCTGCCGTCGGTGTCAGCTTGCGGCCGAGTTTTCGCCGCGCCTGTCGCACCAGAGCCCTGACGATCCTGTGCCACCTGCCGGTATCGCGCCAAGCATAAAAATAGCTCTGGACCGTCGAGTACGGCGGGAACTCGCTTGGCAAAGCCCGCCACTGGCAGCCGGTGGACAAAATGTAGAAGATCGCCTGCACCACCTCGCGCAAATCGACCTGCCGCGGTCGCCCGAGCCGCCGTCGCCGCGGCATCTTCCGGGCAATCAGCGCCCACTCCGCATCGGTCAGATCGCTTGCGTAACGCAGTCCACTACGCTGATACTGAACACGAGTGATTTTGGTCCACGGCATCGTGCCCTCCCTCGAATCTTCGCAAATCCGAAGGAATCACAGCCGACCGAAATCACTCACTCCTTTTTTCAGTCAGGCTCTCAGGGAGGACGACAGAAGGCCTTAAGAGAAAGCATCAGTTTCCGGCCAGAACGTTGCAGAACGCCATATCCAGCCTCCGGAATTCGTTACCGCCTTCGGCAGCCTTGGCACTGGATCTCGTATAGGTCCGAAGATGCGCGTACAGGTGCTCCCATGAATGGTAGTTCGCAATCTCATGGGACCTCCGTTATCCGCCCCGGCTTTGCGCGATGAGATGGATTCGCAATCTGCCGGGCTCTCGAACCCGGTCCTCAAACGTGCTGCATATGAGCTTCACCAGGGCAGCTTCCATGGAATTGGAACGATGGTCATTCGGATTTTCTTGTGCGTCCGGGAGAACGACCTTCGTCAGCCAATCGTCAGCCAGGTGCTCTATCTAGATAGGCTGCGCATTCTCGACTGTATCGGAGATGAATATGACGGGCATTGGCCGACCTGGCAAATCGCACGTTGGGACTGCAGGAGCCGACAGCGCGGGGGATCAAGCAATGCGCCCTCGGATTCCAGTCTCGCCCCTGGGGAAGGCAGCCAATCTTTCGACTCCGTCCTGGAGCGGATGCGCTCCGGGCCTCAAGGTGCAACGGCGCCACTCGCCAGCCACCCGCCAACATCGCGTCTGGCAGTCCCCGTTTCCTCGAGGGGCGACGAGATCAAAGCAACAAAGCGGAAAATGGACAGCCTGCTTGAGGAATTTGAGGCTTGTCGTAATGCGGCCAAGCAAGTCCAGGACTCGTCACAGGCGCAAGAGCTGATCGATCAAGTCGTCAAGGCAGGCTCAACAGTTCTGGAGTACTACGCGAGTCTGCCCCCAGATTTGGCACGTAGCATTGTGCCCGACGATCAGGCTCGCCGAATCCGCGACGTGGCACTCGAGGCGGCGGACGAATGCAACATGCTGGCCACCCGGACCATCTACGCCTTGGAGAAGAGCAGGAAGGGTGCGGCATCCGTGCTCGACGCGCTCCGCAAATCCAACGCTTCGCCCGACCAGCTCAGCCGAGCGGTTTCCACTGTGGCGAAACAGTACTTGGCCTGCATAGAGTGGTGGGGAAAGAAGGCATTGCGCTCGGAACGGATGCAGTCCGTCTGCGCGGCCACCGCCAACCTACCAAGTACAACGCCCCGGATGCGGCAGGGCGAAGAGGCGGCACTGCGGCTGCACGCCGGCTGGGCACTCAATACGAAGTGCATGCATCTGCAATCGCGGATCGCTCTCGCGCAGTTCATGATTGAGCAGCAGGCGAGCGAGTTCGAACCAGCCGTGAGAAAAATCCTCATTGGTGAGAACGGGCGGGCGCGTCTGCTCGGAACCTTCATCGAGGATGTTTTTCCGGCATTCGTCTCGACGTCCGACGCTGTTCTATACAGCAAAGGACAGGCACTCGACGCAGAGCACTGCGCCGTTCTGGAAGGAGTCATGGAGCGGCTTTCGGAATTTGCGTCGGCGTCGCAGGACGACATCGTTGCCAAGCTAAGCGACGTTGGAACAGGTGCCCACCTCCCAGTGGAACTGTTGGACCAGATCGTGGAAGGCGCGTGGCTCACTGCGAACGAGGTCATGCGGTTTCTGGCAGTGCAGCCGAAGATGCCGGCCAACATCGCACCGCCGGCCGAGGCTGGAGCTTCGACACCGGCGAGCACTACCGGCAGGGCTGTTGCGGCCGAAGGCACTGCAGCGCGCAGGAAGGGGAAAGGCAAGCGCACGCCCGCCGCTTGCGCCGGGAGTTCGGCGGCTGGGCGGCCGGAGCCGCAGGTCGCGACCGCCGGCATTGGCACGGCGCCAGCAGCCAAGGTTCTCGTGCTCTCCGATCTGGGTACGAAGAAACTCGCGAGCGCGGAGGAGGCACATGCGAGGGCGTCATCGTCGGCGACCGGACACTTGGCGATGTGGCAGGCTCCCCCGTCGAAGGAGGCACTGACGCGAGTACTCAAGCGGTTGGACGAACTTTTGCAATTCGATCTGCCCGGTCAGCAAAGGGCCATCTCGCAAGCGCGCCAGATGAAACCCGAGGACGCCGACCACATCGTGGACACCGTCGTCGAGCGCCTGCAGAAGCAGGCCGCCGAGATGCAGGCCTGTGTAGCCGCGTTGGAGGAGCCTCGTCGACGCGGCCTACTCACGCCTGCGCAAGTGAGCGAAGTGCACAACAAATTAAACCGGCTCAAGGTGATGTTGTCCGAGGCACAGGGGCTGGCAAAGACTTTGCAGGACCGAAAGGCCAAAATCAGGATCGATTGCATGAAGACCTACGCCTTTCCGTCGCAGAAGTACCTTGAAGAGCTGCGGGCGGCTGAGGAGTTGGCGCCTGCGGATCTACCGCGCGCGTTGAAGGGCGAGCCAGGGACGCTGTTCGAGATCAAGCTGCAGGGTAAGGCACGGCGCAATGGTGCGATGCCCAGTCCGATGTGGGTGCACATTCATACGAAACGGCCGGTACATGCCTGGCAGTTGGCGACGCTGGATGACGCCGACTTCGCCGCTTGCCACGTGAAGTCGAATGAACAGCGCGGCTACAATCGGCACTGGCAGAACGCCCGAGCTGCGACGGGTCACGAGAACGTCGTGATCCATCGCGGCAAGCTAACGCCTGCATTCTGTAAGTCCTTGTTGAGCACCGCAGTTAGCGGCCACCCACCCTATTGGCTTGCCGAGGCGGAGCACCGGTCGACGCAGGTTGCTCGACACGGGATGTAGTTGGGGTATGGCACGACAATCACGGAGGGCGTATTGCCTTATGAGTCGGTGACATCGCGCTTTGGCCGGAGAACAAGCCATTCTTGTCGTGTGGCAGGCTCGTACCATCTCAGCCCAGGACAAGATGGCAGGATTGCACGCCAAAACACGCTAGCATGTTAGGCTGCAACTCGGGAGGCGGCCGACATCAGCTCTTCGGGGCTCGGCCGCCCGAAGATGCGATGGCCGCCTTCGGGAACTTCGGTAAAGCTCCAGCGCACAATCCCCTCCCGGTCGATCAGGGAATTCCCCAAAGAAGAATTTCGTAAGAATAACTCTGCCGCTTGCTGGGCAGGACTTTTGCTTGGCTCTGGCTAAGCGAAGCCAAATGATGCAGCGTGGTCTCGACTGGACGCACCGCCTCCGCAAGATCGCCGATGACACCTGGCACGTCTCCGCGGATACCCCGACCAAGGCGGCCTTACTCCGCCAGCTTTGTTTCGATGTACGCGTTCGGCGAAGGAGCGGCGATCCCCCATTACCGCATTGGCGTGGGCCAGAATGTGTTGCTGAACAAACCGAAGGCCGCTCTTGTGGGCCCTCGGCAGGGTGACATCCCAGTATTCGTTAATGGCCCTCTCAGCCAACGGGATGCGGTTCAGATCGCCTTAGCGATCAACCTGCGCAGGATTCCTAAGCAAGTTTCCAAGTGGGGCATCGGTCGAAGACTTATTGATTTTCGAGTCTCTCGGCGTGTTCTGCGAGCTTTTGCCATTCATCGGCGAGGCGTTGCCACGACTCCTTGTCGAGCGGGCGGCTCGCTCGCTCCGCCTGCGCACGGCAATCCTCGGCCTTGGCGCGGTAATAGGCTGAGTTATTTCGAGGCATATTCCGCTCCAGGTCATGTGCCCCGGCGCGACCGTTGGGCGCGCCGGGGCAGTGCTCCCTCTCGGCCGACCGTGGGGTCAGGGGGCTGAAGCTCGATCAGCAAAGAGGTCGCACATGAGCAAAGGCATCTCAGTGAACTGCTGGAGCCTGAGAATGTCGCCTTCGTCAGGCTCACTCCTGCAGGCGTCTTCGGTTGAAGCGAGCACCGGTAGCTGTGCGAGCCTCGGCCATTCATCGGAACGCCGCAGTAGTCGCTGTTTGTCGATCGGACCAGCCGTCTTTGCACTGCTGCCGACATTGCTCGGCTCGCGCGGATGATTTCTGCATGATCAGCCATAGCATCTCGTAGCTCTCAATGGCCCGAAGGGCCACTCGGCCTATCAGCAACGTAGCGCGGCTAATTCACTTTGGCTTTGATTTAGATCACCTTCCCGCGATGGTCGCAGCCCGCTGCAAGGGTCGGTTGCTGCCCTTCACACCCGTAGCAGTTACAGCAGGATTCCAGCACCGCCCGCACGGCAAGCCGCGGTAAGACAGCGGTGTCCGATTGGCCCCGGCGGCCAGAGCCAGTATCTTTTCGGCTAGGCATGCCTTCAACGATGACGTCCGCTTTGCTTCGGGCACCATCCGGACAGCATCGTCCAGCACACCTCGCAGCACGACACACGCTTTAACTTGCGGCTCATGGCGCTACTCCAGCAAGACAAAATCTGTCCATGCCGGCTCCAGCCTGCCCAGCCGGTGGTCCGGAGGCAGGCCCCGCGGAACTTGGCCTCCGATGGGCCTCTTTCGCCGAGTGAGCGGGGCCGTCGGTTTTTGGGGACAGGTCACATCGGCGAGTACAAAAAATGTGAGTCGGTCATGTGACAGGCGCTTGCGGACGCCAGTTGACGCCCCTGATGTCGGAAGCTCCAGGCCGCGCTGTCGTCGGCTGGCGTTCGCCACACACGAACAGCCCCTTCGCGGGATCCCCCGCGCAAGGTGTCAGTGCCGTCGGCGGGTGCTGCCTGAAAGTTGGTGGTTAGGCTGGCGGGCTACCCACCTAGCCCGATTGTCGAACAGGCGTCCGCAAACACCGTAATTTAAGGGGTTACCGGGGATGTCGCGGCCGGAGCCTTGGGCGGTCTTCCATTCCGCTTCAGGCCCCGTGTTGTTTTCGCGGCAACCTCCTGCGCGCTCACGCGCTCGCCGGCCAAAATCCTCGCCTCGAACTCACGACGTGCCGCTTCTTGCAGCGCGCTACGCGACAGCGCGACCAGCACCGCCTAACGTTCGACCTTGGCCGCAAGGTCTTTGCGGTCCGCATAGCGGCGGGCAACGCGCATCAATTGCGACACCTTCGTCGGCTCGGTCAGGTCGAAGGTGTGGCGCCACGATGTGCCCGAATTCGGCATTGCGCGGCGTGTTATCGCGGAATCTCGTCGACCAAGGGAAAGAACGTCGCGAGGGAGAATTCACGATTCCGACCGCCGCCTGTCGCTGGCGACGAACGCTCGGACGCCGTGGGAGCTCGTCATTTCGCGCCACGCGGCGTCCTCGAAGTGACCGTTGGCCTCGATCTCGGCCCGCTCCAGCTCATCCCGAAGGCGTCTGTTGGCGACACGACTAGCCTTCACCGCAGCCGTGTACCCGATGGTCGCGAGGCGGATTTCCGACGGGCTCAGCGAGGAGCCCAGATGCGCCACCCTCGGTCGCTGTCGACGCGCTCGCAAACGCCTTGTTTTGCGGTGTTTGCGGAGGCGCTGACGACATTCGGGCTGGGGGTGTGCCCAACAGCGGTTTTTGGTCCGTAGAAGCGGCCAAGGACGCCGTGACGCTTCAGTGCACGGAACTCGATCTTGCAGGCCGGTCGAGAGCAAACGAGCTGGTGGCCGGCGTTGCGCGCCATCGAGCCTTCGCAGACCAGACACCTCGCAGCGTAGAACATCCTCCAGCAACCACGACAGCAGAACGACGAGTGCGGGTTCTCGGTCGGATGGGGAAGCTTGGTGCGGCAGCGGCGGCAGTATGTCCGGGCCTCCGTCATGCCGCGGCCCCGACAAGGTTTTGGTTTGCAAAGAGGGTGTAAGCCTTTGATGCGGATGGCCGGACAATCGCCCCGGCCCTTTAATTGCGAGGTGTTGCCAAGCTTCCATTCTTTGTCTCCAGTGGCACGATGGTAGCGATCACTTCGTCGGAGCTGGTCGGGGTTGCGGAGACGGGGTGATCGCGGGTGACGAGAGAATCGCCAACCGGAACTGGCTGAGGCCGGTCTCTTTAACGGGTCAACTTGATCGCGTTGATGTCGCAGCTGGGGTCATGGTCCTTTCCGAGGTCGCGGGCGGTGCGGTCTCGGGCATCATCAGCATGGCACAGAGCCCGGCCGCGCTGGCGACAAGCATGTACCAGGCGGGCGCCAGCGCGTTCCCGGTAACGTGGATCAGCCAGGTGACGACGACTTGCGCTGTGCCTCCGAAGATCGCGATCGCAAAAGCGTAAATCGTCGCGAAGGCGCCATCGCGAATGTTCTTGGGCAAACCTTCGGCCATACTCACATAGAAGGCGCTATTCGGAATCGCTCCGATCAGGGTGAGCGCGCCGAGGCCTCCGAGAAGTGCGAGGGCACTGCGGCTCTCTGTGATCCACAAAAGCACCGGATAGATCATCAGGAACGCAGCGATCTGCGGCCAGATCATGATGTGCCGGCGTCCGGCCAGATCCGCGAGCCAACCGCCCAGCAGGGCGGCAGCATTTCCTACCGTGTTGCTGATGAGCGTGGTGGCAAAGGCGAGAGGCGCAGAAACTTGCAGGGTGTTCAGCGCATAGGTGGATATTGCGGGACGTAGGTAATAATCGTGCAGCTCGCCAAAATGACGAATCCCAAGCTCATGATGCGGCGAGCGGCAGGCGATCTTACAGTCTGGACGAGGAGAGCCGGGGCTTCGGGGCGGTGCAACGTTTCCGACAGGGCGCTCCGCAACCAAAGTCCGAACGGCAGCGTACCGGCGCCGAGCAAAAGCGCGATCCGCCATCGGTACGCATTGAGTGCCTCGGTTGTCATGGTGAGGGAGAGTATTTCTCCAACCAACGCTCCGGCGGTCGCAGCTATCTGTTGGCTGGCAGGTTGAAACGAGACAGCAAGACCGCGGGCTTCGGCCGGGGCCGCTTCTATCAAATAGGCGGTAGTCGGACCGACTTCACCTCCGAGAGCGAAGCCCTGCACCAACGTGCGAAAATGGTTAGTAAGGGAGCAGCAATTCCTATTGTCTCGTAGGAGGGCGTAACAGCCAACACCAGGATCGCGGCGCTCATCGTGGCAAAGCTGGCGCTCATCGCGGGCCGGCGCCCGATCCGAGTACGAGCCGAGCACGATGGCCCCGATCGGTCTGGTTACAAAACCTGCGCCAAACGTCACGAGCGACAGCATGAGGCTGCGAACGGGTCGCTCGTCGGGAAGAACGCCTCACCGATCTGGATCGCGAAAACGCTATAGGTCCCGAAGTCGTAGAATTCGAGAATATTGCCGATCGTGGCGCCCAACTCGGCGCGGCTGGTCAAACGGTCGTCTGCTGCAACGAGGACCGGCTCCAGCCTCTTCCGAGTTAAATTGCCTGGTCATCCTCGATCCGCCTTAAGCGCGATCGCTGGCCGAGCATTTTCGACCAGCCAGGTCGCGCACGTCGCATTCCACTTGCCTCACGCACCCTCTATCTTGACGTGGCCGGCCCGCGCGCCAGTGCTCACATGTGGCCTGAAGCATGTCATGACGAAGCTCATAATAATGAGTGCATAAACATGCCTGCCTTTTGCGGGCACATTCAAGCCCTGAACTGATTGCGGCAATCGCCAGCAAAGATGAGTAACGAACGCGCTGCAATTTTTCGGCGCGCGCGTTCATTGCGCTCCTTTGCATTGGCGAGTTTGCGACAACATTGGAGGGCGCCGAACGTGGTAGTGCCTGCTTTCACACCCAACGGCCACCGCGCGTGCATGCTGCCTTCAGCTCGGCTGCGTGCGCGGACGCGTCAGGCGATTGGCCCGGCTTTTGCTCCGTTGCTTGGCAGTTGCGTGCAGCCGCCGCTGTGTCGGGATTGTCTCCTGCACAATACAGAATCGCCGCGCGATCAGAGAAAATAAGGAGCTCGCATTGCTCATGGACCATGAAAATGACCGACATCATCCCGGCGCCGCAGACATCAGGCGGTGATATCCGGGCGCGGCGCGCCTCGGCTCAGCGGGGCGTAAATGCCAAGCGTGATGCGCCAGAGTTTGAGGTTAAGGAAGTTGAATCAAAGGCATCAGCGACGGCGATGACGCGCCTTTCGTGAGCGGATTTGAATTTCATCAAGGACCCGGAGCAAACAGCGTTCCTTTCATCTTGAAGCGCTGCCGTTTGGGTTATGGCCGCGAAGTCGCGCGGCCAATGTGTAACCAATCACGGGCCGCTCCGCTCGCGCGTTGACGTGCCCACGCGCTCGAAGTTGGACGGCAAAGCACGCTTGCAATCGATGCCTCGAATAGAATGTGTAGTATGAAGACGAAGACAATTACGACCATCGTGCTTGCGGTTAATGCGTTGCTGGGTTCGCCCAGTAGGGCCGTTGAAAGTTACGATGTCACGGATTCGAACGGCGTGCCCTTCATACGGGCACGGATATTCGGCACCGGCGACGGCCCTTTTTGTTGCCGAGCAGGCGACGCGCGGCCTTCATTGCGGAATTTGCCGCAATGGGAAATAGATCATTCGCTTGCGGCGATCCAGCATTGGGCTGAAATCATCAACGTCACGCCGGGTCAGTCGCCGGCCATCGTCAACATCGGCGGGATTAACGGTTACACCGCATGGGCCTCTGTCCCGACGGCGGCACCAAGGTGCAGGCGGCACTCACGCGTCAAGATCCGGGCGAACTGCACTACGGCGCGCATGGCATGGTTGAGATCGGCGAGATGGGGTTCTCATCCGATGCCTACATCCCGTCGCAATTACCGACGACGCCGAAGATCGGTCTTGTACCCGTTATGATTCATGAGTTGGCCCATCAGTTGGGAATTGCCAGTACAAAGATTCGCCATTTTCTCCTGAGGCGACATCACCGTATTTCCCTGAATCGATAAATGCCTGGACCGACCATTTGCACGATGACAATGGCAAACAAGCGAAGCCTGGATAGGCAATCTATTGTACCGGCTGCGCGAACCCGCAAGCTGACGACGTTTTCGACCTGAGCCGCGATCAGGGCTATTTCGCAGGCCGGCATGTGAGTAAAGTACTGGCCCGTGCCATGCCAGGTATCCCGGTGCGAGTGATGACTGAGGATGGTCGGCACGAAAGCCTGATGAGCCACCAGCAATACCGGAATTATACCTCCCTCATGGAGGCGGAGCTCGCCGCGTTGCAGGACATGGGCCACAGCATCGATCGGCGCAATTCCTTCGGTTACTCGATCTACGGCAACGGTCAGAATCTGGTAAACGACAATCCCTTCTTCGCTCGTAATGCTAACCGTACCGCCTATCTGCCTAATACATACAACACGGCCAGGCTCGGATTGGGACTGCACGTCTATGGCAGCGGCAACACTGTGGTCCAGCGCGCCGACCTGCTTTCGCAAGGAGCAGGGGGCGCCGGCATCCGCGTCGATGGCGAAAACAATCAGATCATAATCCCGTCCGGGACCCGCGTCTATGCGGACGGCGCCTTGGAGCGGACGTGCCCCCCACGGGGTCGCCAAAAACTCACCCCATTCGGCGAAGCCGCGATTAGAGGTGAGGATCATGGCGCCGCGCTCGTAGCGAGCATTGACGAGCTGGAAGAACAAATTGCCGCCGCCGGGGATGACGGGCAGGTATCCGATTTCGTCGACAATCAGCAACGAGGTCCGGCACAGCAAGCGAATCCGCTCGCGCAATTGCCCCTCCCGCTCGGCCTTGGTCAGAGCGCCGATGATGTCGGCAAGACTTGCAAAATAGACGCTGCGGCCGGCCTTCACGGCCTCCACGCCCAGCGCCGTGGCGAGATGGCTCTTGCCCGTTCCGGGTGGGCCGAGGAAGTGGATCACCTCATGGCGGTCGGCAAAGTCGAGCTGGGCGAGCGCGAGAATGCGATTGCGGTCGAGCGACGGCTGGAACGAGAAGTCGAATCCTGCGAGCGTCTTGATGGTCGAGAGCTTGGCCATCCGCAGCGCCATCTTCACGCGGCGGTTCTCACGCAGCGTCAGTTCCTCGGCGAACAAGGTGTCGATGACCTCCAGCGCACTGGCTTCGCCGCGCTCGAGCTGACGCACGGTTTGGTCCAGGACCTCCAACGCTCTCGGCATCTTCAAGCCGACCAGGGTTTTGCGGATTCGGTCGAGCACGGACGGTACGATCTCGATGGCCGCGTTCATGGCTGGTCTCCCTGGCAGGCCAGCCGCCGGCCGACGGCCTGGTAGAAGTCGAGGGGGGGGCGTGGCGACCACATCAGCGGTGCGCAGGATCAAGATCGGTGTGTCGCGATGGGGATCGGTGATCCGCGGCACTTTCCGATGCCCTGCGGCGACCCGGCGCTGATGTCGGCCCTCCAGCAC